>NZ_JAQTYM010000001.1:0-115520 GCF_028688295.1 Sulfuricurvum sp. | reverse complement strand
TGCCTACGCGTAGTAAACCACGCTTGAAAATATTTTAATATCTTAAAACTTTGTAACTTCCCCACGGCAAATTGCCATCATCACTTTTCCTTTTAGGGTCTCTTTTTTATAAAGACTGTGATGGTGAGGAACCTCTACCTTCTGTTTAGGATCAAATACAACACAATCGCATACTGAACCTACCGTAATTTCACCTGATTGCATTCCAATTTGTTCTGCAGGAGCACGTGAAACCAAATCGAGCAGTTTAGGCATAGTAATAGTATCAGTATCTATCAGGTACGTATAAAGAAGCGGCAAATATTCACTAATAGATGTTGTCCCCTCATGGGCATCGTAAAAAGTGATGTCTTTATGAATATCGGAGTTTGGTTGATGCAATGCGCTTAACGCGTGTATTTCACCTTTCTTTAGCGCATTAATTAGCTCAAGTCGTTTTGATTCATTGACGAGAGGAGGATTTATTTTTGCATCGGTATCAAAGCCTAAACATGCTGAGTCATTTTTGAAAAGATGATGGATGGAAACCTCACACACTACGTCCACTCCACTGTTACGAGCTTCACTAATCAGAGTGATTGATCGAGGCTCCGTAACGCTTTTAAAAACTACTTTTATCCCAAAATGCCGAGCTATCTCGATCATCGAGGCGATATGAACCACTTCAGAAAGGGGAGAGATACCTGGAAGTCCAAGTTGTGAGGCAATCACACCATCCGACATCACACCGCTCTCGACAAAACTTTTTTCCTCCGCTTTATAAAAAAGTGCTCTATTCGCCATCTTTAAATACTGTGCGATACGGCTGATCAGATTATAATCGTTAATCGTCGACGTGTGTACCGATACACACCCTTTTTTAAGCATTATCGCAATATTACTCAAAGCACCCGCATCATTCAATCCACTCACTGCTGATTCAATCGTCGCGCCATGTGGCAGATAACGGTGCTGCTGAACAAACTCCAGAGTGATCTCATTATCGATCCGAGGCACGGAGTCACTCGCGAGTACAACCGTACTCACCCCGCCATGAAGTGCGCGTCGAGAGAGTTTTTCAAGATTTGTTCTGCTAAGTTGCGCATCTTTTAATCGTACATCGGTATCAATGAGACCCGGAATTAAATAGCACCCTTGTGCATCGATCATTTCATCACCGCTTAAATTTTCACCGATTTGGGTAATTACCCCCTCTTCAATCCGAACGTCACCATAACGTTCTCCATTGATATCACAGATAATCGCACCTCTAATGATCATAATCAACGCTCCCATTGCTCTTTTGTAGGTATAATTACGGTATTTTAGTCCAAGAAACGTTAAAGGTACCTCTAAAGTGCTTAAGATAATTGTATTTTTATTCCCCGCCTTTCTTTATGGGGCTCCAGATCTTTATAAGGTGGGTAAAAATCTCTACTTTGCAAAAGGGTGCAGTGGTTGCCATGGTATTTCTGCCAGTGGAACCAACCAATATCCGGCATTGGCCTATCGACGCAAACCATTTTTAATCTCGAAATTAAAAGATTACCGTGCTAAAAAAGGACCTACGCAGCAATCTCAGCTCATGATCCCTTTTGCAATGGGACTTAATGATAAAGAGATAGAGGCGTTAACCACTTTTTTAAGTGAATTTAACGAAAATAAAAGTACGTACAAATCTGATTTAAGTAACCGTGGAGATGGAGGATCATGAAACTTTTAGTGAGCGCATTGGAACACTCTGCCAATATTCATCTCTCCTATTTGGCAAAAGAACTCGGAAATGATGTTGAACTCTTCGGGATCTTTGACAGCTCGTTAGGAGAGAGTATCGTCGATTTACGCTCAACATCGGTTATGGGATTTGTGGACGCAATCAAAAAGCTCCCTTTTTTCTTCCGTTTAAAAGATCAAATGTTAGAGTTGGCAGCATCAGTGGATAAGGTACTGTTGATCGACTCCTCTGGATTTAATCTCCCCCTAGCCAAAGCAATCCGAAAACGTTATCCCGATAAAGAGATCATCTACTATATCCTCCCACAAGCGTGGGCATGGAAGAAAAAACGGATTCCCGTTCTCGAAAAAACGATTACAAAACTATGTTCCATCCTCCCCTTTGAACCCTCGTATTATTCTAAAAATGCTCCCATCGAATACGTTGGACATCCCCTTCTCGATGAGATTACCATCCGTAAAAAAAATCTGATTCCGAGTGGAAAGATCACCTTTATGCCAGGAAGCCGCCCCGGAGAGATAAAACGGCTCATGCCGGTTTTCAGAGAATTACGCCCTATGTTAAAGACAGATGCTCTCATCGTGATCCCTCCCCATTTTACTGAAAAGCAAATCAGAGAACTTTATGGTGACATCTCGGCATTTGAAATCACGCATGAAGCACATCAGAGCTTAGCAGATTCAGACTTTGCCTTTATCTGTAGTGGTACCGCCACCCTCGAAGCCTCGCTCATCGGTACCCCGTTTATCCTTGCTTACATTGCAAAATCGCTCGATTACGCTATTGCATCCCATTTGGTAAAGCTCGATTATGTCGGATTAGGAAATATATTATTTTCCCATAAATACGGTCGTAAACTCCATCCTGAGTTTATTCAAAACTCTGTCAATGCTCAAAATCTGTATAATGCGTATCAAGAAATGGATAAAACCGCTTTTTTTAACGATGCAGCTTCCTTACGTGAGCTCTTAGGTCATGGAAGCGCATCACGTGTCAGTACACTTATCAAGGATTTATAATGTTTAGACTCTTTTCATGGATGAAAACGTCATCCCGTAATTTTACCGATGAAACGATCATCCCCTACGTATTCACCCTCAGTGATGGTCCAATGCTGTTTCGTGATCTTTTAAAAACCAATAAAATGTATCAAGAAGGTTTAAAACTCGAAGGTAAAATTCCTGGGTTTCGCATGAGTATCGGACGGAGTTATCTCGTATTTATTGCTCTTTGGCATCTTATCTTGTTACCAGCATCAGCACTCTTTCATACCGTTTTGGCAAAAATAGATTGTCATCTTTTGATTTTAATGGCCATTTTGTTTACGGGAATGTTTTTCGCGACCTACGCCATTTTCAAAGAGTATCTAATTGATACGGTAGCCTTACGTATTATTCGTAATGGATGGGGAAATCATTTTCCACATTTTGATTATGATTTGCATGCCAAAGAGGTAGCGAAAATTTATTCAGAGGCATTAGAAAAAGAGATACCGCATAAAAATATGCAGCTTTATATTTTAGATCAATTAGTTGAGAATAAATAGTTTTATTACAGAATCCCATTAGAAGAATAGTGCATCACTCTCTAAATTTTTATATTCATATTATTGAGTATCTCTAGTGTTTTCGTGACATCATAGATTGCACTGTGGTATTGCTCTTCATCAAACTCAATACGATAATGCCGACAAGTCTCCAGCAATTTCGGATTCTTGAGACTCCCTCGGATATTGAGGGCACCGACAATCTTTTTATTCGATTTCATCGTGCAGAAGTGTTTTTCAAATGAGACGAGTTCACCGAGATGACGGAGTTCAAACGTTATATTGTGGGCGATGAGCGTTTTAGCACCCTGACAAAACTCTACGAACTCACTATCCTCTGCGAAATACTCTGCGTAATCGACATTTGCCCGCAACCTCTCGATTCGCTGCGGTGAGAGTTTATGGACAGCAAGGGCGTACGGGTTAACCTCATATTCAGAGAAATAGTAGCGATGAAACGTGTCAGCGATGACATAAACACCCTCTTCTCTTTTGATCCGAAACGCCGCAACTTCGATCACATCATGGATATTGGCAGAGTTGGTTTCAAAGTCCAGAATGATCAAAGGTTCTCCATCAGAGTGTATAATAAATTTTATTCGACATTTTACCGAGATGCTAGTGTCATAAGTGCATAATATAGATATTTTTTTGGGAGTCATACAATGAAATCATTATGGGTTCTTCTCATCTTTACTTCTGTGATGGTACATGCTTCGACTTTGTCAAAAGCTTATTATGCCGGAGGGTGTTTTTGGGGTGTTGAATATCATCTTGAAAAACTCAAAGGGGTCAAAAATGTACAATCAGGGTACATGGGAGGTCATGTTAAAAACCCTACCTACAGAGATGTGGTGGCTCATAAAACGGGTCATTTAGAGACGGTCGAAGTGACCTATGATCCATCTCTTATCTCGTATGAAACACTGACAAAAGCTTTTTTCGAGATTCACGATCCTACCCAGCACAATGGTCAAGGACCCGACATCGGAGAGCAGTATCTATCCTCCATTTTTGTAAGCGATGAAAAAGAGCGCCGAATTGTCCTCTCTTTGATAAAAGAGCTAAATGCCAATGGCTACAAGATCGCGACGAAACTCCGCCCCCAATCACCCTTTTATCCTGCCGAAACTTATCACCAAGACTACTACGTCAAAAATGCTAAACAGCCTTACTGCCACGCGTATGTCAAAAGGTTTCGCTAAAGATTAGGAAAATAAAGACTAAAGAACTGATCTTTATTCTACCGTTTCCAACCCTTGATCGATCCAACCCCAGTTAATCCCACCATCAAGCTCATAGACGTTTGTGTATCCGAGTTGTAATCCCATAACCTCTCCTACCGTTTTGGTTCTGTTTGCATGAGCGCATACGAGGATAAAAGGCTGTTCTTTATTTGTCACTACTTTGGTAAATACTTTCATAAATGTATCTAAATCGGCCTCTCCAAATTCATCGAAAAACGTGATCTTGTGGCTCCCTTCGATGATCCCGTAGGCTTCCCATTCATCGGCTCTACGGATATCGATTATCGCAAAGCCTTCTTCTTTTTTGTGTTGAAATTCTTTGGTTGATAGAGATTTAAACGGTCCAAAATTTAGCATTTATATTCCTTCTTATTGGTATACTTTTTTGTCAACCTGCAAAAATCGTAAAAATCACTCAACATCAAAAAGCGAAATTCGATATCTTCAAATTGTTTCATCATAACTGGTTCACCTTGCAAAAAGTATTTCACATCTTTTTGAAACTCTTTCGGGTACTCCAGTTTTTCAGCACCCACCGATGTGAAACACTCCACAAAATCAGAAAAAAGTTGTATCACGATATCCTCTTGTTCTTGTGACTTGTGTTCGAGAAAATCGGTAATTTCTTCAAATCTCTCACATATACTTACCAAACACTGATCCAAAAAATTCCCCTTGAGAGCGATTCTTTAAAACAATATACATAAAGTATTCTCATAAAAACAGAGCCTTACGCATGATTTATGCAGTTTGAAAAAATCATTATTAGGGAGATACTATGGTCTGCAAACTGAAACAAATAGTCGATTTTGTCCGCGAATACAAACTGCTTGAGGATTTAGATGATAAAGCGATCACGGAGACGTTTCATACGTTCCCCCATTGTTGCTCATGGGACAAAGGATTGGGATTTGCTGAGCTTGACGATGAACGGTTGGATCTCGCTGTCGATAAAATTATGGAAGTTCTCGATGATTCCTATGAGCATGAATACACCGCTCCTCAGATAAAAGCGATCGCCACCTCTTTTATGGGGATATTTGAGGTAGCCGGAGCACCCAAAAGCCCCGTACCGTTTGTGATTGTCATGTTGGCTAGGATTTAGGGGATTTAATACACTTGCTTACCCATATAACGAAACACACTCCGTCATTCCCAACTCGATTGGGAATCCAGTATTTATAATAATCGTACTTTTATCTTTTGATCCGAAACGCTGCGACTTCGATCACGTCATGAATATTGACAGAGATTGGTTTATAATGTCAGAAGTCATAATTTATCTTTCAAGGCTATTCATGATTCAAACCCCCTTCTTAGCTGTTGATGGTATTGTTGAGATTTATAATGATACTGGTCTATTTGAAGGGATTGTCCTCATAGAACGGTTGAACACACCCAAAGGGCTTGCTTTGCCCGGCGGATTCGTCGATATCGGTGAAACAGTCGAAACGGCCGTTGTACGTGAGATGAAAGAAGAACTCTCTCTTGATGTGATGATAGAATCGTTACACGGAGTCTATTCCGACCCCTCTCGGGATTCACGGTTTCACTGTGTTTCGATTGTCTATGTTTGTAAAGCTCACGGAACACCGCTAGGGGCTGATGATGCGAAAGAAGCATTTATCTATACTCTTGATACTATCCCGTATGAAAAGCTCGTATTTGACCATGCTCAGATTATCAAAGACTATTGCACTGCAAAACAGAATTAATACCTATGCTCCAATGCTCAGAATGTCGGTATCGTTATCTTGGGTCAATGTGTCTATAAGTTGATATAATGATTACGATGTCTTGAAAAGACAAATCTAATACCTCTGGAATCAATTATGAGTTCACACAAAGATCATTCGCATTTAGAGGCTATTTGAACTATCACATCGCACTTCTCCTTCTCTTCGGAGGTTTGGGGGCAATCTATTTTGTCTTTATTTTATTTTTTGAATTACGAAAAAAAAGGTTTTTACATGAGATCGAAACGCTCCCTTTTTCGGAGCAGTACGAAGCGATTTTAAAAAGAATACCCCATTATCAAAAACTCTCTCCCACCGATCAACATCAAATTCAGCGCACCGTTTTACGTTTTATCTACACAAAAGAGTTTATAGGTGTCTACATGGAAGTGACGGAAGAGATGAAATTGGTTATCGCCTTCTATGCCTCTCTTTTATTGGTGCATAAAGGGCCACATAGTTGCTATGACAATCTTAAAACCATTATCATCTATCCACATCCCGTTATCACTAAAGAGGTCAAATCTTATGGTGGCATTTACTCCAAAGAGCAGTTTATACTCGCAGGGCAATCGTCTAATGATACCGTGGTCATCACTTGGCATCAGGCCAAAGGTGAAGCGTATCATATGCGCCATACCAATGTTATGATCCATGAATTCGCCCATGAAATTGATTTTATGGATGGTGAAATCGATGGAGTTCCGCCCATCGAAAAATCAAAATATGACGCGTGGGTACATACGCTCAGCAAAGAGTTTAATGCCCTCAGCAAAATTTCAAATAAAAACCGTGACTGGGGAAAATACAAACTCCTAGGCTCTTATGCCGCAACAAATGAAGCAGAATTTTTTGCCGTTGTTACGGAGCGTTTTTTTGAGTCTCCGCTATCGTTAAAAAAACATTTTCCCGAACTGTATGATGAGTTTATGGATTTTTATCAGATTGATACCGTAAAGATATTTGGATAAAAGTTTCTTAATTTAATTCCAATTTTTACAATTGATTCTGGAAGTGATGCCATTAGAAGTTTAAACTTATAAATTTTTATTAAAATTATGGATACGCATAATTTATTGATATATCGATGAATTCACAATATAAATTATGTATTTGCAATATTTTTGTCTAAATTTGATTATAATAGTGTATAATCATGCAAATGCACTATTATTGAGGCACCTATGGCAAAACGTATCGTCCCTACCCCTCTACCCTCACATAACGGTCCGATAGATTCCAAACTCTTGGCTCAGTTTGTAAGATCCAAACGGACCAATCTTGGGATGACCATCCATGAGGCAGCACTGCTGTGCAATGTCAGTCTCTCGACTATGTCAAAAATAGAGACTGGTAACGACGGTGTGATGTTCGATAAAATACTGGAAGTGTGTGACAAGCTTGGGATCAAGCTGTATGTGCAAATGGGAGATGAGTCATGAAGCTCAATATTTTCTGTGCCCATACCAAAGTCGGCGAACTCTCGTACAATCCAAGCGATGAGACGTTTGTATTTAGCTATGCGGAACCATGGCAACAAAACGGGTTCATGCTATCGCCTCATATCCGTTTCGATACCCTACCCTCATCTTCTACGCTCAAAAAATTCTTTGCTAATCTTTTGCCGGAGGGGAGAGGTCTGGAAGATCTCAGCCGCTATTTTCAGATCTCCAAATCCAATATCTTCGGATTGATTGAAAAACTCTCATTCGATACGGCAGGAGCTCTTTTTTTTAGTACGAACGATCAGATTGATCAGCAGACTAAGCTACGACCAATTTCGCTAGAGGAATTGCAAGAGAGAATTATTCAACGCCGAACGCAAAGTATCACCGTATGGGATGGCAGACCACGCCTGAGTTTGGCAGGAATACAAGACAAACTCCCTATTTTATTTCATGCGGGTCAATTTGGGTTTGGCGAAGGGGATCTGTGCTCGACCCATATTTTAAAATTCGATACCCAAAACGAACACCATAGTGTTTTAAATGAATACCTGTCGATGCATCTGGCAAAAACATCAGGAATACAGACTGCCGAAGTAGAACTCCTCCGGTTCAATGACGAAGCAGTACTGTCTGTTAAACGGTTCGACCGCCGCTATGTCTCCGAGACGTTGGTCGAACGCCTACATATCGTTGATGGGTGTCAAATGCTCGATCTCTCCCCTAGTGAAAAATATGAGCGCCCTTACGGTTCTCAAAGAGACGTTCAACATTATCGTTCGGAAGCCAATTTTAAAAACCTTTTTGCACTGGCCAATAAATGTTCTATCCCTGCACTAGCAATGCAACAGATGATTCGATGGACTCTTTTTAATCTGCTCATCGGCAACTACGATGCTCATGCCAAAAACATCTCCTTTTTCATTACAAAGTCCAAGATTGATCTCGCACCGTTTTATGATTTGCTTAACGTTTCACTCTACCCGCAATTTGCGCAGGACTACTCGATGGCGTTTGGGGATACATTCGAACCGGACAATCTCACCACTTACGATCTTGCAGAGTTTTGTTATGTGTGTACGATCAAACCCAAGCTGCTCGTTCAGGAGTTCCGTAAAATTGCTAAAGCACTAAGTTCTACTCTCTCGTCCGATACCTTCCCTTCACTATCGATCAATGAAGAGGAAAAATCTTTCGTTTTTGCATATACCGAATCAGTGTTAACGTCACTCAAAAGAGTCGAGCGCATCATCGATGATCTGAGCGAGGTGTATCAAAACCATTTTTCCTGAATGGTTGATACTCGCCTCTAAAAATCAAAATCGCAATAACAGTACACTAAAAGTGTACTCTTAGATAGTCCATTGACACTTAATCACCATTATCACTTTTTGATTTTAATATTTTCAATAATGGCAGTAAAAAAATCTTTCGACCATAATTCAATTTCTCGAATATCTTTGATAAACGGCTGTACATCATTTTTTGCCTTGGCAACATCAAGTGTTTCAACCCTTTGCAAAAGCAGCTCTTTGAGGTTTTGCTGTGTCAACTCATCCGGTATCGTAATACCATTTTCTTCAAGATATTTACAGCTTTGAGAGAGTCTTGATTTGAGATGTACCACATCAAGCTCGACGTTATTAGCAACATACCACACTAAATCGTACCAATCACGTCCTTTTGGTCTTGTACTCCAAGCACGACAAAGTATAGCATGCATCTTTCCGGCATATAGCGACGATAAAGTCATGGCATTGATTGAAAAAGCTCTGGGAGTTAAGAGTATAACGCTTGATGTCTCAAAATCAAGCGGCGAATTGGTATCGACTTCCAGTTTTATCTTGACGGCTTGATCTTTATGAATCGCTTTGGTTATATCTTTTGGGGCATTGATATTGATCAAATGCTCTATCGTATTACCTTTGATAAATGCCGATGCGATAGCGCTATTCGTATTTTTTTCTTTAATCTCGATTGTCACATCAAACCCGAACGATTGCAACGTTTGGATAATCGCTTCTTCATAAGGTTTGAGATTGAACGTTAGATTAGATTCAAGGAGTGAAAAATCTAAATCTTCTGAAAACCTCGGAAGATTATGGAGGATTCTCAGAGCCGTTCCGCCATAAAAAGCAGCATGTTTAAAAAACCCGGCATCATAAAGCCCAAGCAGCACTATCTCCTGAAGGATTTCTCTTAATGCGTCATAACTGCTATTGGAATTAGACAGATCATACTTTTCAAGCATTTTTATGAGTGCGGGATGAGTCAAAGTTTCTCCTTTCGCACTACAGATGAGAGTGTTTTTAGGTTTTTGGATTTGTAGGCAGTGGCAATTGTCTCGATGAGATCCGGATTCAATGCCTTGGTCATATCCAAACGAAGGTCGTAAGTTAAGTACTCAATCATAGCGTTTTGTGTCAATGTGCCGATTCCACGGTCATACCTTATTTTGTCGCACAAGGCTTTTTCAGGTGTCGCTATAAAGCGCCCTCCTTCAACATCATCATAGATCCAATCTACACCGATAGAGTATGCCCTCATAGGAATTTTTTTGTAACTGAACCGTCCGATCGGTGTATCAAATAATTTTTCGTTTTTACTGGTCGCGGATGTAATCTCGTTGACTCGTTCAGGAATCATTCCGTAATAGCTCAGTGCATAATCAAACGATAGATATGATGGTGCGTATAATGTATTAGCCACACTCATTAAATCAATTGGTTTTGTGAGGTAAGGTTTAGAAAAAGTATAAAAACCTTTTTTCAATCGTATAAGTTCACCGCTTTTTACCAGATTCGAGATTTTGTCATTAACATTAGTGATCGATTTTTCCAGTAATGCATTAATCATCTCATGTGAAAATACAGATGACGGCAATGCATTTCTTAATTCAATTGTTTTCATAAGAAGATTATACCAATTAAATCAATTATTATATACAGATAATCCAATTTATTACTACTAAGCATATTTAATAATGTATTATTTTTACACTATAAACATGTTTTCTTTTAGCGAGATATGAAATTAGTGTAAAAATAAAATTAGTGTAAAAAAAAATTGCAAGGTTGCAAATAGGTTGCAAATAATTGATTTTTTGAATTCTTAAAGCGTCTATCTAAGTGCCTATTTTACGATGTTTTAAAGGGATTTATAAAGATGGGTGGTACCAGTGGGCGGACTCGAACCGCCACGACTCGCGCCACCGGATTTTGAATCCGGCGTGTCTACCATTTCACCACACTGGCATGTGTTTGAAGAGGTGAAATTATAGAGAGGCTTTACTTAAAAAGACGTAAAAGTAGATTTTCTAATCGATTTACCTATTTTGCCGATATATAAGGTATGGAACTTTTATTGCTTAATTGTAAATAAGCTTGCACAAAAGGATTTGACGTGAGAATTACATCTGGATCGTACTACAATAATATATATGGCGAAAACAATAGACTCAACAAACAACTATTTGATGTCAATAAACAAATTTCATCAGGATTAAAAATTCAATATGCTCACGAAGATCCTGGTGTTTTTATTGATACACTTCGCTTAGATGATGAATTAACTACTCTTAATCAAGTCAAAAGTAGTGCACAGAGTGCCTATAAAATGTCAACACAGACCGATACTACTATCGGTGAGATCGTTAAAACTCTTGAATCCATGAAAGTAAAAATGGTCAATGCCGCAAATGATGCCCATTCAGATACTAGTATTCAAGCGATAGCAAAAGAGTTACGTGGGCTTCAAAATCATCTTTTAACATTAGCAAATACCTCTATCGGCGGACAATATCTCTTTTCCGGTACTGCCACTTCAGTAAAACCGATTGGAAATGATGGAACCTATCAAGGAAATAGTGAAAATTTAGAAGCGTTTTTGGGTTCGGGTATAAAACAAAAATATAACATTAGCGGATCTCAACTCTTTTTGGGTGATGAAACCAAAACCAACCGTACCATTAGTGCCAATGTTGCTCAAAAAAGTTTAACCGACCTTTATCCAGACATTATGAAAGACACTGAAATCCCTAGAAGTGATGCTAAAGAGACCTATATAACAGGTTCAAGCACCCTTCGTGATCTTATGGGTGATACCGATGTAGATACTACTAATGATCAAACACCTCATTTTTACATTCAAGGAACCAAAAGCGACGGTACAACATTTAAATCACATATTAATTCATTAACAATGAATTCCAGTATGGATGATTTATTACAAGAAATTAGTGATTTATATGGAAACAATCAAGTCGAAGTTTCTCTCAACACACATGGTCAAATCGAAATTATTGATAAAAAAACGGGCTCAAGCAAACTCGATTTTCATATGGTTGGAGCTGTTGATTTTAGTGGTGGAACAGCTGCCGCAGATGCAGTAAATGACATCAATACACTAAGAGCTGGATCAACAGATTTTGAAAATATTATTGATGGAAGCAACTCCCTTTATGTCAAAGAATTTACAAAAAGTGGATTTGATCCTTCGGATCCTTTAAATACCATTGAAGGGGTGAATTACGATCAAACTTTTTTCGAGAAAAAAGGGTCCACTCTTTTTTCAAATATGTCACAAATTGTCAAAAGTGATAATACGTACGCAACACCTTCGACAAAAATTGTGGATGTAGGATCATTTTCAACTAATACAATTATTCACCTTGAAGGGACAACCATCAATGGGGCCCCTTTTTCAACCGATATCGATCTCGCATCTGATTTATTGGATGAAAATGGTAATCCAACAGCTATAAATGATGCTACTTATCAACAATTGATGGATGCAATCAATATGATTGTCACGGGAGAACCTACCATAGAAGACTCTTACTTACACGGTAAAACCTCACTGACGTATGATGGTAAAATAATTTTTGAAGATAAAGATAATCCTGCAACGAATGCAGCTCTTGCGATATATGATGCATCATCTTCTAACTATACTCTCACCAATGGATCTGCTCTTACATTTAATGCTAACAATGCCCTTACCATCCGTGATCCAAAAACCGACTTTTTCACTGAAATTGAAGAGATGATTCAAGCAGTAGAACAAGGAAAAAAGCGCTCCGATGGAACAGACAACAATGATCCTCGTAATCTCGGTATTCAAAATGCCATTCAAATGATGGACGATCTTAGCGATCATGTGAGCCGTTTGCAAACTGAAACAGGATCCTATTCACAAGTACTGCAAGCATCATCTGATCGAACAGACATGCTCATTATCAGCACAAAAACACTTCAATCAGATGTCATTGATACCGATATTGCCGAAGCTACTCTTCGAATGCAACAACTGAGCTTAAATTACCAAGCCCTATTGTCTAATATCTCCAAAGTTTCCAAACTTTCTCTCGTCAACTATTTATAGCAATTTGCAATAAAAGGGAGTTTTTTTCCCTTTTTTGCTATAATCTAACTACTTTTCATACCTATTTCAAGGATCTCCTATTTTACGCGATACTCTGTTCATAGCCGGCTTCGGTATTTTATTTTATCTTGGCATTGCTACCATTATTGGGGATGCATCGATCATCGGTGCGTATGGAGCCTCTTTTGCTCAGACGAATATCCATATTTTTGGTTACGTTGCTTTTATCTATTTGCTTCTCTTGATTGTTCCCCTTTTTTACTGGTATAAATTTGATGGCGAGTTATACAAACGGCTAGAAATGGCCGGTGTGTTTGCTCTTTTATTTTTTGCTCTCCTCTTTTTCCAAGCAATCGTCGTTGAAGGAGAGTATCGAGGGGCTTTTGGAGCAGCTATCGTCGATTTTTTATCAGTATTTATCGGAACATTTGGATTATGGATTCTGTGGCTCATGATGGTTGCTGTATCGGTGGTACTTGTGATGGAGCAAAGTCTCTCTGAATTAGCGAAACCTCTTCAAGAATACATGGATAAGCCACTCACCTCACCTAAAAGTACACCGGTTACACCCCCTTCTAGTTCCCCTAAAGTTGAACCAATTCTAGCACCTGCCGATGAAACCTATTCGAGTGTAGAACTACCATTTTCTCCCGAGCGAATCATTATGGAAAATGAAGTAGAAATAGCGATTGTCAAACCGGTGTCCATCATAACTCCAACACTAAAAGAAGTTGAAATTACCCCGGAAAAGACAACAGAACAAGAAACTACCCCAAAAGAATCAACCATACTCTCAATGGCCAAAAAAGTCAAAGATTCGAAACAACATGCACTTGTCGTTGAAGAGTTGGAAGAGAATAAAATATTATTGGATCAAATCGATCGCGGCATCAGTGAAAAACCAAAAAATTTCAAACTTCCACCCGTAGATTTTTTCCAAAACGCACCGAAAAAACAAAACACCGTTGACGAAAGCGAACTCGATGATAAAATCCGCGACTTAATCGAAAAACTTGCCCATTTTAATATTGATGGCGATGTTGTCCGTACCTATGCGGGACCTGTTGTTTCAACTTTTGAATTCAAACCGGCAGCCAATATCAAAGTCTCTAAAATTTTAGGCTTACAAGATGATTTGGCAATGGCGTTACGTGCGCAAACGATTCGTATTCAAGCTCCTATCCCAGGGAAAGACGTTGTTGGAATTGAGATCCCGAACAAAACCGTAGAAACTATTTTCCTGCGTGAAATGCTTGAAAGCAAACTTTTCCAAGAAGCGGCATCACCTCTCACCCTCATTTTAGGTAAAGATATCGTCGGAAATCCATTTATTACCGATTTAAAAAAACTTCCACATCTACTGATCGCGGGAACAACCGGTAGCGGTAAGAGTGTCGGTATCAACTCCATGATTTTAAGTTTGCTCTATAAAAATTCACCCGATCAACTCCGTCTTTTGATGATTGATCCAAAAATGCTTGAATTTTCCGTTTATAATGATATTCCGCATCTTCTCACCCCCGTAATAACCAAACCAAAAGAGGCCATTTCAGCCCTTAACAATATGGTCAGTGAAATGGAACGACGCTATCAGCTCATGAGTGAAACACGTACTAAAAATATCGAAAATTTCAATGAAAAAGCAAAAACTGAAAAACGGGATCCTCTCCCTTATATCGTTGTCATTATTGATGAGCTTGCTGATTTAATGATGACCAGCGGGAAAGATGTTGAATACTCCATTGCCCGTTTAGCGCAAATGGCACGTGCAAGTGGAATCCATCTCATTGTAGCGACACAGCGCCCGAGTGTTGATGTTGTTACCGGTCTTATCAAAGCCAACCTACCATCACGCATTAGCTATAAAGTGGGGCAAAAGATTGATAGTAAAATTATTCTTGACGGGATGGGAGCCGAATCACTTTTAGGACGTGGAGATATGCTCTTCACCCCTCCAGGTATGAGTGGATTAGTACGACTTCATGCCCCTTGGAGTACTGAAAATGAAATTGAAAAAGTGGTTGATTTTCTCAAAGCACAACGCGAACCTGATTACGATCGCCGTTTCTTAGCCGATAATGGAAACAGTGCTAAAACAAGTAGTGATCCTGTCGATAGCACTAAACCACTTGATGAACTTTATGAAGAAGCTAAAAACATTATCCTTAGTGAGCAAAAAACATCTATCAGCTATCTCCAACGTCGGCTTCAAATCGGTTACAACCGCTCAGCTACCCTTATCGAACAACTCGAGAACAATGGTATTCTCTCTGCCCCCAATGCCAAAGGCAACCGCGACATCATTGCAAACGATCCTTTTTAGTTCTCCACTCTCGGGGAATATCATCCCTGCTCTTCTTTTTGTAACATTTTCATTCTCTTCTTTCAAGACATAATTATGATCAAAAATACTAAAAATAGTAACAATGTTACTTTACTACACAATATCAATAAATTTCTATAGAATATATGGGTATTTTTGTAACACTAAAATGAATCTGTTTTTTACTTCTGATATAATCATTCAAAATTAACTGGCACAGGAGTCACTATGGCTTTTATGGACGAATACAAAGCACATGTAGCGGAACGCGCAGCACAGGGAATCCCCCCTTTCCCTCTTACAAAAGAACAAGTTACCGAGTTGGTAGCTCTTATTAGTGCAACAAGTTCTAAAGATAGTGAGTTGGTTGAAATGCTAGCTGAACGTGTCAATCCGGGTGTTGATGATGGCGCTTATGTTAAAGCGGCATTTTTGCACCAAGTCGTCCAAGGTGAAGTAAAAGCTTTCTTGGCGGACAATAGTGATATTAACAGTGACGATCACAAAAAATCAGCGATCAAAATTCTCGGGAAAATGGTCGGCGGGTACAATGTTAAACCTCTTATCGATGCACTCAGCAATGATGCTATCGCTAACGAAGCGGCACATGAACTCAAACATACCCTTTTGGTATACGATGCATTTAACGATATCGTTGATCTTTCAAAAACCAACAGCTACGCTATGGATGTTCTCCAATCATGGGCAGATGCAGAGTGGTTTACGAGTAAAACAACTCTGGCTGAAAAATTCAGCGTTGTTGTATTCAAATTCCCGGGTGAAACAAACACCGATGATCTCTCCCCTGCGAGCGCGGCGTTTACCCGCTCTGATATCCCTCTTCATGCTACAACGATGCTTAGTGCAAAAATGCCAGAAGGTATTGCTAAAATCGCTGAGTTGAAAGAAAAAGGGATGCAAATCGCTTACGTCGGCGACGTTGTCGGAACCGGTTCTAGTCGTAAATCAGCGGCGAACTCAGTCCAATGGCACATGGGTGACGATATCCCAGGGATCCCGAACAAACGTACGGGTGGGGTTGTTATCGGTAGCATCATCGCTCCGATCTTCTTCGCAACATGTGAAGACTCAGGCGCACTCCCTATCGAAGCCGATGTATCTCAAATGGAAACAGGCGATGTACTCGATATCGATACCAAAGCGGGTACCATCACAAAAGGCGGTGCAGTCATCGCTAACTTTAGCCTTCGCCCAAATACGATCGAAGACGAAGTTCGTGCAGGTGGACGTATCCCTCTTATCATTGGTCGCGGATTGACGGCTAAAGCACGCACGTCACTTGGACTCGCTCCTGCTACCATTTTCGCAACCCCTATCCAACCTGCCGACACCGGCAAAGGGTATACCCTTGCACAAAAAATGGTAGGTAAAGCATGTGGCATGGAGGGTGTTCGCCCAGGTATGTACTGTGAGCCGATCACAAGCACTGTAGGAAGCCAAGATACCACTGGACCGATGACACGTGATGAGATCAAAGAACTTTCTGCTCTTGGATTCTCAGCGGATTTCGTTCTTCAGTCGTTCTGCCATACAGCGGCATACCCAAAACCTTCCGATGTTAAATTGCACGCAACATTGCCGGCATTCATCAGCTCACGCAGCGGTGTTGCCCTTCGACCTGCGGATGGTGTTATCCACTCATGGTTGAACCGTATGGTTCTTCCGGATACCGTCGGAACTGGTGGCGATAGCCATACTCGTTTCCCAATCGGTGTGAGTTTCCCTGCGGGTTCAGGTTTGGTAGCGTTCGCAGGTGTTACGGGTTCTATGCCTCTTGAAATGCCGGAATCGGTTTTGGTTCGATTTAAAGGTGAAATGCAACCGGGTATCACATTACGTGATTTGGTAAACGCTATCCCGTATTATGCAATCAAACAAGGTTTGCTCACGGTTGAGAAAAAAGGGAAAAAGAATATTTTCAATGGACGTGTTTTGGAGATCGAAGGTCTTCCAAATATGAAAGTGGAACAAGCGTTCGAACTTTCCGATGCATCGGCAGAGCGTTCAGCAGCGGCGTGTACGGTTCGTTTGAACAAAGAACCGGTAATCGAATACCTAAAATCAAACGTTACGTTGATCGAAGCGATGGTTGCTGATGGGTATGAAGATGCTCGTACATTGCAACGTCGTGCCGATAAAATGAAAGAGTGGTTAGCCGCTCCGACGTTGATGGAACCGGATGCCGATGCAGAATACGCAGCGATCATCGAAATCGACCTTAACGACGTTAAAGAGCCGATTTTAGCATGTCCAAACGATCCTGATAATGTTAAATTGCTAAGCGACGTTGCGGGAACTGAAATCAACGAAGTATTCCTCGGAAGCTGTATGACCAACATCGGTCACTATCGCGCGGCGGGTGAAGTAATGCGCGGCGAAGGTAAAATTGCGGTTGAGAAATTCTGGATCGTACCACCAACTCGTATGGATGAGCAACAACTCATCAATGAGGGGTACTACGACGTCTATAAAGCGATTGCCGCTACAACGGAAGTTCCGGGATGTTCACTCTGTATGGGGAACCAAGCGAGCTCACGTGAGGGTTCAACTGTATTCTCTACATCAACTCGTAACTTCGACAACCGTTTAGGTAAAGGGACACAAGTGTACCTCGGTTCTGCGGAACTCGCATCCGTGTGTGCAAAACTTGGACGCATTCCTACTGTCTCTGAGTACATGAGCATCGTTCCTGAGAAATTGGCAGGAAAAGCGGATCAAGTCTATAAATATCTCAACTTTAACGAGATTTCATCGTATGCACTTCAAGCACGTAATGTCGCTGAAGATAAATACGGCGTCACCATTAAAGCGGTATAATCAACCCCTCTAAAACTCCCCTTTTCAGGGGAATTCTTCAACTATGCTATAATCTGCTTATCTAACTATAAAGCGACCTAATGTCCACCTTCGACACCTTAGCATTACGCACTCCCTTAAAAGAGGCTCTAAAACGATTAGAATTCACTCAAATGACCTCTATCCAATCCACTGCACTCCCTATCATCTTACAAAAAAAAGATTGTATCGCCCAAGCGGCCACGGGAAGTGGAAAAACATTGGCATTCGGTCTTGGAATATTGGAGCGTATCAATCCCAAAATGTTTGGTACCCAATCGCTTATCCTCTGCCCTACCCGTGAACTTGCGGAGCAAGTAGCCAAAGTAATCCGTTCACTCGCCTCCGAAATGGGGAATATCAAAGTCCTCACCCTATGCGGAGGGGTTCCGATGAGAGGACAGATCCATTCACTCAAACACGGTGCTCATATCATCGTCGGTACACCGGGGCGTGTTTTGAAACTCCTCCAGATGGAAGCCTTTGATCCCTCTGCAATTTTAAGCGTTGTATTGGACGAAGCCGACCAAATGATTGATATGGGATTTATCGAAGATATCACAACCATTTTAGGATTCACTCCACCATCACGCCAGAGCCTCCTATTCTCCGCTACTTTTCCCGATTCTATCCAAACCATCACCTCCGAGTTTATGAAAGATCCGGTAATGGTTCAGGCGGAACATGCCATCAGCAAGCCGAAGATCGAAGAGATTGCTTACATCTGTAATAACAAACTCCCCGCTATTGAGCAAGTGCTTCATCTACACGGCATTACCAATACCATCATCTTTTGCAACACAAAAGTTGATGCCAATGCCCTGTGTGATGATCTCAATCGTATCGGGGTTCATGCCCTAACATTGCATGGTGACATGGAACAATTCGACCGCAATGAAGCAATCATCCAATTTCGTAATCTCAGCGCCCCCATTCTTGTGGCTACCGATGTCGCCGGACGTGGAATAGATATCGAAGGATTAGATGCCATTATCAATTATGAAGTACCAATCCAAAACGAACGCTATACCCACCGTATTGGACGTACGGGACGTGCTGGTAAAAATGGTATAGCTATTACCTTGGTGAATCATCACCAATATGATCGTTTTATCGAGTTAAAGCGTTCTATCACCCCCATAGAGCTCCCAAGTATCAAAGATGCATCTACCCTCAAAACACTTATGCGTACCATTTGCATCGATGCAGGAAAGAAGGAAAAGCTTCGCGCTGGGGATATTGTCGGTGCACTCATTCATGAATGTGGACTGCTAAAAGATGAAATTGGGAAAATAGATCAACTTGATCATCTAAGCTACGTGGCTGTTCCCCGCAACAAAGCAGAGAATATTTATCAAAAATTAGTGAATCAGCCCATTAAAGGGAAAAAATTCAGGAAATGGCTGTTAGACTAACATAAACTGTTTATATTATTTAATTATACCTATGAGGATTTCAATGGCAAATCAAGAATTAACATTCGGAAATGAAGAATTCATCGTTTCCAAAACCGACTTGCAAGGTAAAATCACGTATGGAAATGCTCTATTTATTAAAATGTCAGGCTACAGTGAACTTGAATTACTTAATAAACCGCATAATATACTTCGTCATGAAGATATGCCCGCCGTTGTATTTAAACTACTTTGGAGCAATATAAAAGCGGGTAAAGAGATATTTGCGTATGTTAAAAACAAAACCAAAAATGGCGATTATTATTGGGTATTTGCCCATGTAACCCCATCATTTGATGCTAATCGCTCAATCAGCAACTACCATTCAGTTCGTCGCAAGCCCACAGATAAAGCGCTAAATACTATTAAATCTCTTTACTCTACGCTTCTACAAAAAGAACGTAATGGTGGCATAAACGCATCCGAAGCAATGCTCAATGAACTACTAAAAGAAAAAGGGCTCAGCTATGACGAATTTATCCTCTCTCTCTAAAATTCAATATGCCAATATCGCATCAATAGCCCTCTTTGTCATTGCACTAATAGTAGAAACTTTAGTTGATGGATGGAGTTGGATTCGTTTAGTAAACTTTTTCAACTTTGCTCTCGCCTGGTTTATGTTTCTTAATATACGTAAAACCCAAGAGACTATCAGTGAAGTAGCAAATGTTATCAAAGGGGCTGAAAAAGGGGCTTTAGAAAATCGTATTACGAATATTAAAGATTACGGTGAGCTCAATGATTTGTGTTGGAACACTAATAACATGCTCGATCAAACTGAAGTTTTTATTCGTGAAATACGGGCGAGTGTTGAGGCTTCAAGCCGAGATGAATATTATCGCCGCATTAATATAGTAGGGCTCCAAGGTGAATTTAAAGAAGCGAGTGCCTTTGTCAACAAAGCGATTGAAGCAATGCATTTAACCTACTTACATATCCAAAAATCTATACTAAACAGTACCTTAGGAACTATTGGAACTGGTGTAGGCGGTGGCCTTGAAGTGATTCAAAAAGATCTTCTAAATAGCATCTTACGATTGGATAAGATTACAAAAATCAGCCAAACTACGTCAAAAAATTCTTCCGAAACCGTTAGTGAACTTGAAAATATTATTTTAAAACTTAGTCGCCTGATCGAGTTAGTGCAAACTTCTGCAGATGCTATCAATTCATTGAATGAAAAAACCTCTGAAATTACCTCTGTTGTCAATTTAATTAAAGATATCGCAGATCAAACCAATCTTTTAGCACTCAATGCTGCAATCGAAGCTGCTCGAGCAGGTGAGCATGGGCGTGGTTTTGCCGTTGTCGCTGATGAAGTACGAAAGCTAGCAGAACGAACCCAAAAAGCTACCGGAGAGATTGCGATCGCTGTTCAAACACTTCAACAAGAGACAACCGAAATCCATGGTAATTCTGAAGATATGAATGAAATTGCGAGTGAGTCAAGTCAATCCATAGAGTCTTTCCGTCAAACACTCTATACCTTCAATAAAGATGCACAAAGCACTGCGATTCAAGCTACAGCTATTGAAAATACAACGTTTATCACCCTTGCTAAAATTGATCATATTATGTACAAATCAAACGCTTATAAAAGTATGGTTAATGGAAAAACAGAAATTAAATTCGGAACTCACCATGAGTGTCGTCTGGGTAAATGGTATGACAGCGGACCTGGGAAAGAGCGTTTTGCACACTTATCAAGCTATAAAGAGATTCAAAAACCTCACGAAATCGTCCACAATGAAGTTCATAAGAATATGGTCTACATAGAAAATGGAGACCATTCAATAGAGCATAAAGAAGAGATTATCCAAAACTTCCAATCCATGGAGGATGCAAGCTTGAAACTCTTCGGCTTAATGGACAGTCTCATATCTGAATCCGAACAAGAATTGAGTAAATCCTTAAAATAATATTTTCAAAAGGGATCAACCCTTTTGAAAATATCCTGCTAATATTTGCTTTCCAATCTCAACACCCGGTTGATCATAGGTATTGATCTCGAACAATGCCCCGCTTAATGATGTCAATAGTTCATAATACAAAATCAACTCTCCTACCGAGGCTTCATCGATTTGTTTCCATGCGATCTCATCTACACTAACACCGCTTTGTAAAACACTTTGCATTGTTGCGTGACACTGAGCATTAATAAGGTCATTAAAACTTTTACCGTTTACGAAATCACTTTTTTCCAAATGTTTGAGAGAGAGTTCAGGGATCATTAAATGTTCTTCTGAATGTTCAATATGCATAAAAGTAACGGTTTTATTCAACGGTCCCTCAATAATCAGCTGCAAGAAAGAGTGTTGATCAACTGATCCTATAAGCGATATTGGTGTTAAACCTACCCGTGAGCCTTGAGCATTGCGTTTACCTAATGATTCGCCCCATATCTGTACAACCCATTTCCCAAACTCTTCAAACGTGTCTGAGTAAGCGAACAATACATTCATCGGATACGCTTCACTGTGGGTGACATAAAATGCTGCTTTTTGAAGCATGTGATCTTCTTGGCGATTCCAAAACTGATTTAAAAAAGTTTGTGCTCCGCTCAAAATAGATGCAGTATCAAACCCTGCCAACGTCAATGGAACCATCCCTACGGCACTGAGGACAGAGAAACGTCCACCCACATTTGCCGGAATGACAAAACGGCGTAATTTATGTTCATCCGCAAAACGAGAAAGTATCGAATCCTCATCGCTTACAACAAAAATCTGATCAGAATTTTCTAAAGGGAGTTCAAAACTAACAATAAGACGTTTAAAAATAGAGAGGGTTTCTACTGTCCCACCGGATTTAGAGATAACGACAAAAAGCGTCCGAAATTTATCAATCTGCTTCATCTCGCTCATAATACTGATCGGGTCGGAATTTTCAAGATAAATGAGCTTTTTAGCATTTGGAGTATTCGGACGAAGAAGTCGTTCAATCGCTTTTATCCCAAGGGATGACCCCCCTATTCCAATGATTGCTATCGTATTAAAGCGACGATCAATATCATAATAGAGAGTTTTCAATTCCTCAACAAGCGGCTGCGAAGAGAGGGGAAGATGGTAGTACCCGATCTCTCCTGAATCTGCTTCACGCTTAACAGCTGCAAACCCTTTTTCAAGAATTTCAGCTTCAAGTGTTTGCGTGTCGAAATGATTAGAGTAAGTAAGCATTAGTGTGTACCGATTAGAACAGTCATATCAACCAATCGGCTGCTGTATCCCCATTCGTTGTCATACCATGCCAGAATCTTAACTGTTTTACCATCTACAACACTGGTCATATCAGGAACATACGTCGAACTGTAGGTTGAACCGATGAAATCACACGATACGCGTTTGTCGTTATCTACTTCAATCAAACCTTTAAATGCACCTGCTGACGCAGTATTAAAGGCAGCATGAATTTCATCCTTGGTTACCTCTTTTTTGAGGTTTACGGTTAAATCGACAACCGAAACATCCGGAGTAGGAACACGCATCGCATAGCCGTTGAGTTTACCGAGTAACTGAGGCATTACCTTACCGATCGCTTTTGCAGCTCCAGTAGACGTTGGGATCATATTAAGTGCCGCAGCACGTGCACGTCGAGGATCTTTAGAATGTTTTACATCTAAAATATTTTGGTCATTCGTATAAGAGTGGATCGTCGTCATCAATCCGTTTTCGATGCCGAATGCATCATCCAAAACTTTACAAATCGGTCCTAAACAGTTGGTAGTACAACTCGCATTGGAGATAATTGCTTCTCCTTGATACGCATCTGAGTTTACCCCATAAACATAAGTCGGAGAATCATCTTTTGCGGGTGCCGACATAATCACTTTTTTAATTCCGTTTTTAAGATGTTTCGTACAGCTCTCTTGATCTAAAAACACACCTGTGCACTCGATAACTACTTCAGCACCGCAGCTTCCGAAATCAACTTTATCGATATCACGTTCTCTAAACATCCGGACGTTTTTCCCGGCAATCGAAATGGTATTATCATCGATCACTTTTGCATCTACACCGCGATGAACACTATCATATTTCAAAAGGTATTCCAACATATCAGGTTTTGCCGTGGTATTGAGTGCAACCAATTCAATATCATCACGTGCTGCGATAATTTTCGCTACGATAAGTCCAATTCTTCCTGTGCCGTTGATCGCTACTTTGAGTGCCATAAAAACTCCTGAAATAATAAAATACTATGTATTGATTTTAACAAAAAAACTTTAAAAAAATGGTTACAAAGAGAAAAGCCAAGCCTTTTTATAAGGCTTAGAAGAAATTAGTAGCTGTAAGTGACGGTAATAGGAATTTGTTTTAATGCAGTAGAACTCTCAACGCTGATTTCTCGTCCTTTAAACTTAGCATAATTGATGTATCCATCAACAACTTGTCGCGTTTTATAGCTATTTACCGTTTCGCATCTTCGTACCATTTGGTAAGTCGGAGCTGTGTTTCCATAGGTACTTCCCACTCTCTGACCGGCAAGAGTACCTAAAACCGCACCGCCGACCGTTGCAACTGTTTTACCGCTTCCTCCACCGATTTGATGGCCGAGTACACCACCCAAAGCCCCTCCGGCAACGGCACCGATAATATCATTACTACCTCCCCCTCCGCTCACTTGTTCTTTCACATCATAGCATCGCTCACTCGGAACAGCTTCTTGAATGGTAGAATAATTGGGAAGTGATTTACTAACAGAAACATACTCTGTTGTGGAAAACTGATCGGCAAACAAAGCTGAAGAACTCAGCAATAATAAAAACGCTAAACGCGATGGGTAAGTGTTTGACATAACTATCCTTAAACTCATTTATATAAAATGTGATTGTAGATAGTGAATGTTAATCAATAGTGAATTGGTTATTTTTTTCCGTACAGGAGAGTATTGATTTTCTCATAAATGTCTAAAATTTCACTTTTCTTTTCAAAAAAGCTGTTTTTATTAGCAATCAAGTGTGTGGTTGATTCCATGATCGTCTCTACTACTTCGAGTCCGTTTTGCTTCATCGTACTCCCCGTTTCAACAACATCTACAATCATATCGGCAAGCCCTACGAGGGGGGCGAGTTCGATGGAACCGTAGAGTTTGATGATATCGGCAGCCACTGCACGCTCGGCAAAATAGCGTTTAGTAATATTGACCATTTTTGTCGCTACTTTGATCTCACTTTTCGTAAAGTCCGGCTTTTCTCCCGCGCGCATCCCGATAGCGACACGGCATTTTCCTTTTTGTAAGTCTAAAAGACGGATAACATCCAATCCTTGCTCTTCGAGAGTATCAAGCCCTACTACGCCGATGTCTGCGGCTTGGTGATAAACATACGTCGCAACGTCTTGGTTTCGTACCAATAAAAATTTGAAATTTTCGGTTTGCAAAATCAATTTGCGATCATCAAATTTAAAACTGCTTCCGAAGATGGTTTCGAATATCTCCAACGTATCTTCGGCAATTCGCCCTTTTGGGAGTGCGACACTTAGCATTTAACACCTTTTTCAATCAACTTTTTCATCCCTTGAAAGATCAAATCTTCGACAACGACTGCTTCGGGTATAAAACGAGACAGTAATCGTCCATCTCCTCCGGTCAAATAGACGGGTTTTTCCAAACTCTCGATCTTACAGATCAAAGGGGCCAAAAAACCAACCGTGAGGGCATCAGGGGTATTTTTTGCCATTTTAGCCAAATCTACCTCAAAGTTAAATGACATATCTAGAGCAGGAGAGAGTCTTGCATAGGCATCCTCCATTGCACGAACTCCCAAAGAGATGAATCCCCCCTGGTAAATACCGCCTTGCATCATATCGACGGTAATGGCACTCCCTGCATCAACAATGATCCCATCTTCAACCGCTTCGCACACCATAATCCGATCAATCCCCATCGTTGGGTAATATTTATCCCAATCGATAAATACTCTAAGATCATACCAATTGGTGAGCTTTTGAACACGTTCATTTAGTAAGGTATTGACGCTGATATAATAGACATCACCTTGCACTATCGATGGGTCAAAATCAACGGCACTGAGCTTGGAGCGTTTGCCATCCATGAACAAATCAACCGAGGTATTGCCAATGTCACATAAAATCATACTGCCATTATAACTTAAGTACCCCGTTTACCCGAGCGACACTGTCACTTTTGTGGAGACTCAAACGAACAATAGAATCCTCAAGAGCATTAAGATCATGAACAACATTACCCTCCAATGCGACAACATCACCTGAATTCAAAATATAACGATCTTCACCTACCCCGAAATCAATACAACCTTGTACAATCATTACTGTGATTGGAAAAGAGGTTTTATGGGCTTTCATCGATTGCCCTGATCGAAATACGATCCGAATCTCTTTGGTAAACTCGTTAGTAATCAGTGGAGTGATGAGAGGTTGTGTTTCTCCGTAGACGATCTCCGATGTAAATGAAGCATAAGTCATAGGTAAATCCTTTTTTTAAGGAGGATAATAACCTCATCGATGCAATATACTCTTGATACATATCAAGTTTTTAATTCACCCGCAGTTTCGTCCCATAAATTAAAAATTCATACTCACAAAATAATACTCTCAACCAAACCTAATACATGATTTAATACCTCATCATCGACTTTGGCAACGAATTTCACTTTTCGAGCATTATAATCGATCGATTTAACCTGCTCACTCATAATAAAACCGCTGAAATGTTCACTGTTCACCGCGACATGAAACGGAAACTTTCGATCCGTATTCGTGATAGGACAGGCAATAGCTAATCCAACGCGTTCATTAAAAAGATCATTGCTGATAATGAGTGCAGGTCTGCGACCTTGCTGTTCATGTCCGGCTTGTGGGTCGAAGGTGAGGATTACTAAATCCCCTTTTTGAGGAATGTATTTCTCTACCATTCTTCACGACCCATCGATGTAGAGAACTCTTCTTGGCTCGTATAGTTTTGCGGTATTAGGTTTACCAATGCACTCAAATCGTATTTGATTTTGGCATCTCGGATCGGCTTGATAATGATTTTTTCATCTTCAACATGGACATCCACTTTATCGCCGACCGATAAATGGAGACTCTCCATAATCTCTTTGGATACTCTCAATCCTTGGGAATTTCCCCATTTTGAAATCATAGCCGTCATCATCAGCCTCCAAATATGTATATCCGAAGTATATCATATTTCAAATAGCTTTAATTCACCCGTAACTTCGTCCGTCCCGTAAAGAGCTTCAAAAAATCATAAATATCACTCAGGAAAAAAGCGCGGGTATCTTGATGCTCGAACCGCTGTAACCATGCACGTTCTTGATTCAGAATACCGCGACACGGAACCACAAACTCTTCACGTGGTAGGAGGGGTTTGAGCATACCGCAATCGTTTATCGCGTATACCACTGCATCAAACAGCTCATCGAGACGGTCATCTTCATCGTAGTGGTAGAGTTTACCATCCATTTTATAAAATCGGTAGATCCCTAATATCTCTTGCGCTTTATCTATTTCACTCATAGTATTCCTTTGTACGCCATTGCATGAGCCGTTGCTACCGCCTCGTTGGTTACATCACCGTCATAGGTATTTAACGCACACACATACAACTCATCTTTTAAGAGAGCAGGAAGCGGTGTTGAAGCGATTTTAATCGCATATGGCAGTGTCGCATTGGTTAGAGCAACCGTCGAGGTACGCGGATACATCCCCGGCATATTGGCGACACAATAGTGGACAATTCCCTCTATCTCAAATGTCGGATGCGAATGAGTTGTTGCGTGAGAGGTCTCAAAACATCCCCCCTGATCGATGGAGACATCGACTAAAACCGTCCCTTTTTTCATGAGAGAGAGCATATCACAGGTGATGAGTTTCGGTGCTTTTGCCCCCGGAAGGAGCACCGTACCGATAATCAAATCGGCGGTTTTAATCTGCTCGACTATCGCATCGTGTGTCGAGTAGAGCATCGTTACATTGGGTGCCATTGTATCGCGTAGATAGGTGAGCCGTTCCGTGTTGATATCCATCATCACCACCTCAGCACCCAAACCTGCCGCTGCATCGGCTGCTGCTTTACCGGCTACCCCTGCTCCCAATACTAAAACACGGTTACGTTCTACACCTACCGCACCGCCGAGAAGCCGTCCGCTTCCGCCGTTGTAACGTCCTAGATGAACTGCACCGAACAGTGTTGCCATACGCCCTGCAATCTCGCTCATCGGTTCCAGTAACGGTAACCGTCGATTGAGTCGAAACGTCTCATACGCCAAAGCCGTAATTTTTTTCTCGCATAACACTTCGGTGAGTCTTTTATCGGCTGCGAGATGAAGATACGTAAAAAGGATTTGTCCCTCTTTTAAACGGTTGTATTCTATCTCTATCGGTTCTTTGACCTTGACGATCATATCAGAACCTGCATAGACATCGTCTGCATTTTCGAGAATAACTGCACCGCTGATCAGATAGTGCGTATCTTCAAAACCGCTCCCTAATCCTGCACCCCGTTCCACCAGAACGCTATGACCGGCCTTGATACACTCCATCACCCCTGATGGAGTCATACCGACACGAAATTCATCCGTTTTAATCTCTTTTGGTACTCCGATAATCATTCTTTCCCCCTATTGCTACCGCATAGAGCAGCGCTCTTGTCGACCAGCGGAGGGCTTCATTATCATAAAAAGCTCCGATTCCACTGCATCCTACATTGTGATGTTCACACGACGTATACAGTTCTTGGGCATAGATTCCCGCTTCGATATGGGTCTGCGCACAAAAATTTTCTGCAAAAATTAATACTACCATATTTGATCCTGAAATAAAACGCTGATCCAAAAGGAGATGGACTATTTCAGAATTAAAATTTCCACTCACGGCACATTTCCCGTTACGATATAACCCTAAATGCATAGAGTGTGCCTGAAAAACAAAGGGTGCAATCTCTAAAGAAACAGCTGCAGGTATCGACATAAGCTCTTGAATAACCGTATCACTCATCCCCTCTGGATTAAACTCTCGTGCACTGCGACGGGTGTGATTGATTTTCAAAAAATCCTCATACACAATGGGCGTTGCCATCTCCGTATAAATGCCAGCTTCCGCTAAACTCACCGCTAGAGGCTCCAAGGTCTGTGTGTAATCGGTTGGTTGTACGTGCATTAGAGGAAGGCTCAAAGGCTTCACGCTTCGTTCCCCCAACTCACCCACACCATAAACAGCCCCGATCACCTCATCCGCGCCTAGTCCCATGATCGCATTGAGTTTTTCGTTTACCGACAATTTTGTACAACTTAGCCCAAAATGTCGTATCGATGCATACAACGCATCGATTTGATGCCCTAGATCGAGATAGAGATACCGCCATGCACGTAAACCATATTTCCAAGAGGATCGAAACGGAACCAATGAGATCATCACGATTACCCCGCTAAAGCGTTTCTCCATCCCGACGTAAGGTTCTACCCCCTCTCCTGCGATCTCTTGAATCATGACCAACTCATCATGTAATACATCAAGATGATAAATCCCGCTGAGCAACCCTGTGATATTACGGACCTGTACATAGATTTCGAGAGGATGGAGATTACCTGCGGAGGGGACATTGAGACGACGATAGGGCTTTAGTGCAACGGTATGCTCATCCGTAATACATCGCGTTTCTCTCAGCCAAGCAAGGGATGGATGATCGCTGAGTCTCACGCGATAGCAAAAATGGGGGTAGTGTTTAAATAACGAGGGTTGCGAATCCCAATCCAAAAAGGTTTGTTTAGCGGCAACCCACTCACGGGTTAGGAGAGTTTGTTCACGCACTGCGTAACTGTAAAAATACGTCGCGGTTTGTAGCGAGTTCGATTGCACTGAAACCGTCTTCATTTTGAAGCGTAGTATCTGCACCGAGGGAGAGAAGCATCTTAATACACTCCACACGCGATGCCGAGGCTGCATACATCAGCGCCGTTGTCCCCTCTTCATTAGTATCATTGATATCGGCTCCTGCTTCGACGAGTAAGCGGATCACTTCAGGTGAGGCTGAATAACATGCATTGAACAAAACACCGTTATAATCATTGTTAATCGCGTATAAATCTGCACCCGCTTCGATAAGGCGTGATACCATCATAGCATTACCTTCTAATGCGGCAAGCATTAAGGGAGTATTGCCATTAAAGCCACGATATTCGAGGTCATCAGGGTGAAATCCCCGCTCGTTCAACCATGTAATGTATTGCTCTACCATAATGTACTCCTCGTATAGAATATTACACACCCATCCAATTTTCGTGGTCGTGCCCTTTTTTCTTGAAATTGGCCGCTTTATCGACCGCTTCAATACATTTATCATAATCGACTTCATCGGTAATTTCAGGGACAACTTCTACGTAACTGATCATCCCCTCTTGGTCGATGACGAATACGGCACGTGCTAAACGATCTTTGAGTTTTCCCTCTGTAATCAACAATCCAAATTTTTTGGCAAAATCACGGTTGGTATCGATCACGACATCAGCAGCATCAATCCCTTCTCGTGCGACAAAATCGTTCACAAATTCAGCATCATCGGTCGTTATCATGACCGTTTTTAGCTTTTTAAATTGCTTAATGAGATCATTAAACTTTTTTGCACCCAATGAACACACTTCGGTTTTGAGCGAAGGGATTGCAATGAGCAGTTGCGCCGTAGGGGCAATCATCCCGATAACGTTTTGACTCCCATCGAGGTTAGTAACACGTGCAGCAGGTGCTTCACGCCATATAGTCATCTCTTTTCCCTCAAGAGGGGTCGGTGTTCCATGAACGGTAATTTGCATAGTTTCTCCTTATTTGGATCATTTTGAGAATATAGTGCAAAATCAGTTCTACAAACTGCCTATTTTTTATCCACATGAATGTTGGTTCATTGTCGCATTTTGTACTACAATTACTACCTAATTTAATAGTAAAGACAATGCAATGATGACCTATGAAGCTAATATCCCTAATCGTGAAGAGTGCCAAACCTGTGCACTGACGTTTGCGTACAAAGAGATCAACCTCCTTTATGAAGTCGCAGTTATGCTCACCAGCACAACTGAAATCACCACAAGCATTGAAAAAGCGATGCGCCGCCTCAAACAACATGGTTATTTGGAGCGCTGTGCCCTCTTTCGTAAAAAAGAGGATGCTAATGAGCTAGAACTTTTAGCATCTATCGATTTAGAACCCTATCAAAAAAAAGTGGCAACGTACCGTTTTGGTGAAGGGGCAACAGGGTTGGCCGCAAAAAGTCGTGAACCGATTGTCATCGAAAATATCCATAACAATATCAACTATCTCAACAAAATGGGGAACATCTCAACACAGATGGTCTCTTATGTTGCCGTACCGCTCCTCCAAGATGAAGAGGTAATCGGAGTCATTTCTGCCAATATAGGAAAAGGGAGTCCTCTAAACTTCGACGAAATTGTCCGAATGCTCACCATCGTCGGATCGCTTTTTGTCGGGTCACTCAAAGTACAGCAAAAATTAACCGAAGAAAAAGAGTCTCTCACCGAACTAAAAACCTACTACAAAGAAGAGATGCAAAAAGATTACAAATTTGAAAATATTGTTGGACGCTCAACTCGTATGCAACAAGTATTCGGGATGATAAATACCGTAGCGCCAACGGATGCAACGATTCTGATCCGTGGTGAGACGGGAACCGGTAAAGAGCTGATCGCAACAGCTGTTCATAATCTCAGCCGTCGTCAAAACGGCCCGTTTATCAAACTAAACTGTGCCGCTATCAGTGAAACTCTCCTCGAATCCGAACTCTTCGGACATGAAAAAGGGGCCTTTACCGATGCGAGAGAGATGCGTAAAGGGCGTTTTGAACTCGCCGATGGGGGAACACTGTTTCTCGATGAGATCGGAGATATTACCCCATCACTCCAAGTAAAACTACTGCGTATTTTACAAGAGCAAGAGTTTGAACGTGTCGGGGGGAACAAAACGATTAAAACGAATGTCCGACTCGTAGCCGCTACGAATCGTAATTTAGAGGAGATGGTGCGTAAGGGGGAGTTCCGGGAAGATTTATTTTACCGTTTGAACGTCATTCCAATCAATCTTCCACCACTTCGAGAGCGTTATGAAGATGTCAAACTCCTCATTGAGCACTATCTTAACCGTTTTATGAAAGAGCACCGCAAAAATATGCACATCGCTAAACCGGCGATGGAGCTGTTACTCGATTATCCATGGCCAGGGAATATCCGTGAACTTCAAAATACGATGGAGCGTATTGTATTAATTTGTCCTGATGGTGAAATCCAACCGGAGATGTTGAGCCATGTATTGCCGTTTAATTACCAAAAGCTCTACATGCAGCCCGAACCCTCCGTTCAAGCTCAACCAACCCCATCCATCACACCGGTTGTAACATCGGCACCACCGCCATCAGGACCGGTAACACGTAAAAGCCTCCAAGAGATAGAGAAGGAGTCAATTATTCAAGCATTGATCGATTCACACGGTATTCAAACCAAAGCGGCACGAATACTGGGGATGAGTGCACGACAAATAGGATATAAAATCAAACAATACGGTATTGATATTTAAGGAGGGAATTATTCCCCTCGTCTAACTGCCATTACTTCCGCAGGAAACTTTTTAGCACTTGGTTCGATAAACCATGTCTCACCATTAGAGAGTTCTACTTCTCCACCCCATTTTTCATCGGTGTCGAATTCACTTTTGAGGATAGTCTCCTCCATGTCTTTTTTTGCAACATAAAAAGAGATTGCTCCCTTACTGTCATAACGTAACATAACTTTTGCCATAATAGACTCCTTAAAATTGTAAATAAACTAAATTCACTACACTACTTACTGTGCATGAAAAAACTGCCGTATCCGGTGCCACCAATCCGATGAGAGATGCCCTTCGAACGTAATCCGTAAAAAGGTGGCTGCGAGGCGACGGATAATCGTATTGACCTCAAAATTTTGATCATCACTTTGCGGAAAATCATCGCGGTAATGAACCCCTCTACTCTCTTCACGCGCTAATGCAGACATTACCATCGACTCAGCTACAGTGAGTGCATTACGGAACTCTATAATTGACATCAATTCAACATTATCATTTCTCTCTTTGTTGACGCAGCACAGACCTGATGTCATTTTCATCAGATAATGAACATATTCAAGAGCATTAGCAAGGGTATCGTGTGTTCGGAAAACACCTGCATTCTTATAAAGGTTATTTCCGAGATTACGGCGCATCGTGTTAATGTTAAAACGACTTTCGCCTTCTAAAATTGCCTCGACATAGCGTGCTTCTTTATCAACAAGCGCGTAATTTATCGGATGAAAATCACCTTTTTTTGCCACACGTGATGCTTCTATTCCGGCGATTCTCCCAAAATAGGCCGCTTCGAGTAAACTATTGCCACCAAGACGGTTCGCACCATGCACACCACTATGAGCACATTCACCGCAAGCAAAAACATTAGGAATATCGGTAGATGTATTATCACGTACCCATATTCCACCCATTGTGTAATGCGCGGATGGCGTAATTGGCAATAGTTCTGTTAGAATATCTATACCTGCTCCCATAAGAGCATGTTTGCGAGCTGATGGGAGTTTTTTATCGATCAACGCTTCGCCCAAATGACGGAAATCAAGATAGACCGTATGTCCCGCTAATTGATGTTTGACGATATCACGGGAGAGTTTATCACGTGTTTGGAGTTCATCCGTAAAACGCTCACCGTTCTCATCGACAATATAAGCACCCTCACCCCGCGCCGCTTCGCTGATAAGTGTACCACTGTTTAAGAGCGTCGTCGGATGAAACTGAACAAACTCCATGTTGCTCAAACGCATTTTGGCTCGTAGTGCAATCGCTATCAAATCACCACTAGATTCTTGGGAATTCGTAGAGTGTCCGCGATAGATCCCCGCAAACCCTCCACCCGCTAAAATCAGTGATTTACAGGCTAAGGCTATAACCTGTGAATCACGACGACGTAATAGAGTAATACCTGAGAGCTGCTCTTTATAGGTAGCGATAGAGAGCATCACATAATTGGGTAATATTTTCACCCCCTCTTTACGGCATTTAACGAGTAAGGTCTGGGTGATCGATGCACCGGTTTTATCCGCGATATAGCAGGTACGTTTTGCCTTCGTCCCCCCAAAGGGGCGTTGAGCGACATTTCCCTCTTCATCGGTATCAAATGCAACCCCCATCTCCTGAAGTTCACGAATAATCTCCTCAGCACCCGTAACCATCGCACTCACCGCACTCAAACGAGCCAGCTTATCAGCCCCTTTGATAGTATCGGCGATATGATCACGACAGGAATCATGGCGAGTCGTTTTCAACACCGCATTGATACCCCCTGAGGCTACAGCTGAGTTGGAGCGCAGTGAATTGCTCTTAGAGATAAGGGCAACATTCAAACCGGCTCGCCGTGCATAAAGAGCTGCATAGAGACCCGATATTCCACTCCCGACTACGATGACGTCATACAGCATACGCACCCCTCATAAGTGTGTTAACCGCATCGACAGATGCACTCGGCAAATATCCCAAAACAGCGTTATCCATCACATGAGCAGGATCAACCGCACCGAAGATAGCACTGATCCCACCGGCTGAGCGGGCAAACTGCAACGCACTCGCCACATCATTCAACTCACCCGTATTCAGGAGTTCTCCAACATTTGCCGCAAAAGGGCGTTTAAACAGATTTTTCTGCAAGAGTGCGGAGGAACCGATAAAAGTTAAGCCATAGCGTGCACACGCATGCATCATCGGATAAAACATTCCATCATCACACTGCTGGTTGGCATAGCCATACGCATGAGGTTTCGCAAGATTGAACGGACTTTGGATATATTTAAAGCCGTGATCTTCTCCACCAGCGCGACGAGCGATCTCGACTACTTTTGAGAGTGATATATATTCGGTATGATCCGCTTCATATAAAAATCCGTTCCATGCCGCTATCCCGTAAGAGACGATTTTCCCCTCAGCTCTTAAGAGTTCAAATTCTCTAAATGCCGCTTCGATTCGAGCGTAAAAAGTCTCATGATCGACGTAACCGAGCTGTGTTTCGGGATTATGGAGATACAAAATATCGATGCACTCCAGCTCCATATTGCGTAACGACTGCTCACAGCTCCAGCGCAGATATGCAGGTGCCATACAGTGCTGATCGATTACGATCTCCTCTTTTGTTGCTAATCCGCTCTTAATAATATTCTCTTGTATCCATCCGTAAGGATTATCTGGAAACGGAAAATCGAGGGGGATAAACCCTGCTTTTGAAGCGATAATCACCTCTTGACGTGTAATCTCTCCCTCTGCGAACATATCATTCAATGCTTCAGCTATCTCGCGCTCAGAGATTTGGTATCGGTAGTTGATCGCCGTATCGATCAGGTTAATCCCATGCCGAAGAGCCATTTTGATCGCTGAGCCGAAGTTGATAATATAATTATCTTCTTTATACGGCTCCGGTTTGTAGGTTCCGATCCCGAGTGAAGGGAAAAAGAGTTCTCCGTTAAAACGGTAAAAATCTTTTGAATAGTTACCAAATTTTTTGAGATACCCAAATGTACCTTCTTTCGTTGCTCGTGACATTAGACCACCATTACTCGTAAGTTTGTTTTGAGTTTAAAGTTTAGCATATCTTGCATACCGGCAAGTGTTGTTGTGGTGTTCATCGAACAGCTCATACACTCCCCTTTGTACTGGATGTAGAGTTCGTGTTCTCCATCTGTTTCTTTGAGATCGATCACTTCAACATCCCCATGGTCAGCTTTGAGAGTAGGACGAATATACTCTTCGAGGATCGATTCGATACTGCGGAGTTTTTGTACCAAACTCATCGCATTAAAGTTACCGTCCCCTTTTGCCTCTTTGATTTTTTTACTGATCGCCTCTTTTTGTAGCTCAGCGCTGATTTCAGCCAACATATCGACGAGGTAAACATCTTTTTTCTCATGTCCGCCCGGTTTGATACATGATTTACAGAATCCGCCTGCTTTGGTGTAGTCGGTGATTTGCTCGATTGTTTCAAGTTTGTTTAGGCGAATCACCTCTTTGAGGGTATCGAGACTCACACGTGCACATTCACACACGATAAATTCGGTCTCGAATTCGGACATATCGACACCTTTATAGATTGATGCCGCTTTTTTAATAACATCATACGCCATAACCGAACAGTGCATTTTTTGCCCAGGAACTGCCGGAATATCTTCCTCATCACGGAGCGCTTTTTCGACATCGATGTTGGTGATTTTGAGTGCCTCATCAACCGTTTTTTCCATACAGAGTTCTGCCATCATGTCAGAACTTGCGATCGCTGTACCACACCCGAAGCTTTTAAATCGGCTTTTAACGATTACATCATTTTTAGGATCGATCATCCAGTACAAACGTACCGCATCTCCACAGCTCTCAGCACCGAAATCAGCAATAATCAGCTTCTTATCCGCAGCATCTGCCTCTTCTTGAGTAATCTCACCCATGTTGATCGGATCATTCATCCGTCGTTGTACTTCAGTTGAATACTCTTCCCATAATGCTCCGCCGATCAATGTATCTCTAGCCATAATGTGCTCCTGTAAATGGATTATATTTCTAAACCATTGCAAGTGCTGTTCTTATTCGGCCATGACAATTTTGTAGCATAATTTTTTGAGAACACTCTATGCATTCTATTTTCAAAAGTTGATTAATTTATAAGCAGTAAAAAAGTGAATACTCACTCATTTTCAACCTATAATGACACATCAACAAACCACTTAAAGGGGTCCAAAATGGTCCAGATTACTGCTGTATTTAACAAACACTGTCTTAATGATGTTCTTCGTGAATTATTCGATAATGAGATCGAAGGTGTCACCGTTACAGATGTCATCGGAAAAGGTTCTCTCGGAATCGCCGAAAAAAATAATGCCCCCGATTTATACCCAAAAGTGATGATTATTGTCGTTGTATCAAGCGATAAAACAAAAGAGACAACTATGGAAGCGATCCGCGCTCATACACAAGATTTAGGTCACGGTGCAGGGAAAATGTGGGTGACTCCGGTTCTCGAAGTTGAGCGTATCCGTACAGGGGAAAAAGACGAGTCAGCACTCACTCAACCGATCCCGCGCGCAACCGTTAAAAGCAATACTTTCTTCACCGCAGTCGATACCCCATCTAGCTAATAGTGCTATAATATCCGCAATTAATTTCCGTTGCGGAGCATGAACTTCTCACCTGCACTCATGACTTCATCATAAAACAATAAGGGTTAGCGAATGGGGTATGATTTAGAAAACAAACTTGTTATTGCCATCTCATCGAGGGCATTGTTCTCTTTAGAAGAAGAAAATAGAATTTTTGAGAAACAAGGGCTAAAAGAGTACTACCAACATCAGCTCGAAAAAGAGCATGATATCCTGCAACCCGGTACCGCCTTCGATCTCGTCAACAACTTTTTGGCGATCAATACCCTGTTTGATGATGGAAAACACATCGAAGTCATTATCATCTCACGCAACAATGCTGCCACCAGCTTACGGATCACCAAATCGATCGAAGCTTATAATCTCGATATCGTCCGCTCAGCTTGGACGGGTGGAGAAAGAATCTCCAAATATCTATTACCTTTCAAAGTCGATCTCTTTTTATCCGCCTACGAAGACGATGTGCGTGATGCGATCGATGTCGGAATTGCCGCCGCGAGGATTTTACCGTTTGAGGGGGATCGACAAACACCCCTTTCTCATCAAGTGCGCATCGCGTTTGACGGCGACGCAGTTTTATTTTCAGACGAATCGGAACAAATCTACAAACTCCAAGGGCTAGATGCCTTCATCGCCCACGAAAAAGAGAACGTCAGCAAATCACTCCCCGATGGCCCGTTCGCCAAATTACTACGGGTTATCTCCAAAATCCAAACCAATTTCCCCGATGATACCTCTGCCCCGATCCGAACCGCCCTCATCACCGCCCGCAACTCACCCGCCCATGAGAGGGTTATACGGACGTTAAATGAATGGGGAGTCCGTATCGATGAGGCCTTTTTTCTAGGGGGTGTCGATAAATACGAAATCGTAAAAGCGTTTCAAGCGGACATCTTCTTCGACGATCAAGACGTTCATCTCGAAAAAACCTCCAAAGAGACCCCCAGCGCAAAAGTCCCCTATTTCTCTTCTTCGCCGCTTTCAGAGAATCAAAGCTGATTAGTAATAAGGTATAATCTCTATAATGAATTTCCGTTATTAACAAGGATTATTAAATGATTCACTCGAAATATCAATTAAATCAACTTGTTCTTCCTATTGGACAGATTACAGAAACAGGTATCAGCATATTAGGTAGTTGTTTTATAGTCGCACATAAGGTTTTATGTACAGCATACCACAATGTTGCTGGACTAGATAATCTTGGAATTATCATGCCTAAGATCAAGTCGATTAATGATTTTCAAGATTATTCTGACAAATCATGCAATATAACGAAACTTGAAATATACAAAATCAACCCACATCGGGACATTGCACTTCTAATAGTCATGGGAGAAGATAAAGGAGATGAAATCTTTAATTTCTCGACGTCAAATATTCTCGATAAATCAATTATTGTTGGTTATCCTCATTCAGCTGAAGATACAAATGGAAGAAATATTCTTACTTTCCAAGAAACAAAAATTGGTGCAAAAATTTTACTTGATTCAGAAATTGGAAAAGTGAAAAATAAAAACTACATCTTAAATATCCAATCTCGACCTGGACAATCAGGCAGTCCTGTTTTTGACAAAGACTACAATGTGATTGCCATGATTATCGGTGGATTTAAATATCAAAATGGAGCTACAATAAATGGCATTGACCCATCATCACTGAATCAAACTACCTATGCAATATCATCTGAATATATCAAGGAAATGTTATGAATATAAAAGAAGTTTTTGAAGATTTTAAAATTGAAGACTATTTAGAACAGTATCAATTATCTATAATCAATGAAATGCGTCAAAACGGATTAGATGATGATACTATCATGCAAAGCTTTTTAGAAGTTCCAAATCAACAATCTATACAATCTTTTGGTGGTGGAAATACAATTTCAACGATAACTATACAGGTAATTAAAAAAGAATTTTTTGATCTACTATGTGGAGAAAAATATGCTGATGAAAGACAAAAAATTTACGACTCCAAAACACAAAAATTAATTACTATTGGCATTACAGCTAAATTAGCTACAATTTTGACGATTAGTCAAGCTACAATTTTTCCAGTTATTGTTTTATTACTGCCTCTCATCAAAAAGTTTGGATGTGAAAGCTATAGCTCAATACAGCAAGAGCTTTCGCGATCAGAATAATTTTATATCAACCCGATTTACACTGCCAGATGTACCTGTGGAGTGATCACCAACCCTACTTTCAGCACTTTTTACGCTAAAACATGAAGCCGCAATATCATCGAGAGCACTAATCGAATATTGCGAATATAAACGCAGTTTGAGATATAATTAAGGAATTAAAACGGAGGTGGGATATGCTTTTAACTATCGATATTCGCGAAAGTGCCTACGATAAAGTACTGTATTTTCTGAATAATCTCAAAGGCGACGTTGAGATCGTCAAGCGTGACTATACCGAGCCGACAAAAGAAGAGATTATAGATCACATCAAAGAAGCGCTCCAAGAAGTCAAACTCATCCAAGAGGGGCAATTACCGAGTCAAGGGAGTTTGCAAAATCTCATTGATGAGTTAAAACATGCGAATTGAGCCATCGCCACGGTTCATTAAAGACGCAAAGACTCTCGCTAAAAAATACAAAAAACTTTCCGACGATTTAGAATTTCTCCAAAAAACACTTTTAGAAAACCCCTTATCAGGGACACCTCTCGGAAATAATATCTTTAAAATTCGCATCCCGAACTCATCGATTCCAACAGGTAAAAGTGGTGGCTTTCGGGTTATCACCTATTATTTATCCGAAGAGATACTCTTTCTCCTCACAATCTATTCTAAAAGTGATCGCGAATCGATCAGCAGCAGTGTGATTGACTCTATTGTAGAGAATTTGTAGTTTATAGCAATTCCAACTTATACAAAAACAACCGTTCTTTGTAGGATGGAATGTCGAGTTCTTGTCGGTATTTCGCGATAACACGGCGAACCATTTTTACCCCGAAGCGCTCTTCAATCATCTCGTGTAAACTTTTATCACTAAACGGATCATCTTTGTTTTCACTTCCTACCAAACGTTTAAGAAAATGTTTAATCTCAGAGGTGGAAACTTCTCCAATCGAGTTAGAGAAAAAATCTTTAAACGCATACAACCCACGCTCTGTTTGGATGTATTTGTCGGCGATAGCGCGAGAGATCGTCGATTCGTTAAATCCTAGCTCATCTGCGACGTCTTGGAGGCGGAGCGGTTTGAGCTCTCCCCCCATGAAAAAGGAGTATTGTTTTTCGAGCAATACCAATGCAACGTTATAGAGTGTCGCTTTTCGTAAATCGAGGAGCTTGACGAGTTCTCGCGCCTCTTTGAACTTTTGCTTTGCAAAATTGTCGTATTTATCGATCAAGTTGACCTGTAAATCGGGATAAAAGGCGTGATTGATTCGAATATTGAGTTCTGCACCTGAGAATTCGACAAACAAATCAGGGGTGATCTGCGTCTCAGGTTCCATGTATTCCAATGCCGGTGGATTTTTGAGATGCTGCAATACGTGTTTGGCATCATGCAATCTCGGATGCTTGATAAATTTTTCCATTTTATCAAACTGCAAAATCATTGCACCGAGTAAAATAGAGAGTTCATCATCGAGATCATGATCACTGAGCTGAAATAAAAAGGACTCTTTGTAATCCATCGCCCCGACACCGGATGGTTCTAAATGGGCGAACCGTTGGCGTACACGCTCTACCGTATGAACATCTGTATCACACTGCTGTGCAACCTCTTCGACTGAGCCTTCAAAATACCCTTCATCATTGATGTAGTAGATAATCTGACGGGCAATTTTTTGGGATATCGGTGTCGGAAAAAGAGGAGCTACAATCTGCTCATCAAGTTTCTCGTACAGCGAAGTCGATGAGATGCTAAGCCATTCAATTTGTTCACTAGATGCATTAGAGACATAGTTTTGAAAAGCACCATACGCAGCACTACCGCCCGCCCCTGTGTTGGACTCTTCAAAGCCCGATTTTACCTCTAGACAAGGGTTTTCGTTTGTAATAACTTGCAGATGTTTTTCGAGATCATTCAGGGAGCATTGTAGTAGCGGTAACCACGTCTGCATCGAGAGACGCGGGAGTTGCTTTTGCTTGTAAGATAATGTTGTTTGCATAATAAGCCACCTAAAAAATATACACTTTTTATAAGATCAAATGCATATTTTGTTCTTATGAAAATTATAGGATTATTTTAGGCAATTAGGTGATTAAAAAATAGGCAGAATGTTGTCATCCCCGACTTGATCGGGGATCCATAGTTAAAAGTATCTGGATTCCCAATCTAGTTGGGAATGACGACGTGGGATTAGTATTTAATGCGTACCAATCCGTTTGGTGCGACGACTTTCATTTGACAAGCAAGACGAGCTTTAGGGTTACTCTCATTAAGTGTTTTAAGTACCGCTTTTTCTTTTTCGTTGATTTCACTCATGTATTCCATACCTGATTCAATCATTACGACACATGTGCCGCATTCACCATCACGACATCCGAATGGAAGTGCACTTCCTGAAGCTTCTACGATATCTTGGATCGTTTTGCCCGGTTGGACGTTGATCGCCAAAAAGTCATTCATAATTTCTACGCGTGTTGTCATCCCAACTCCTTTAATGATTATGATTTTGCACTAAACGAACGGTATTCGTCTAGAGGTTAGCCCGAAGGCAGCCGCTTTAGTTAAATGGTTTAACTAAAATAGAGGTGTTTTTGATCGCACATTGACAGGCTAAACGTACCGGAGTCGGACGGTTATACTGTTGAGCAATTTCTGCCTCTTTTTTAGAGATGGCACCCATTTGCATCAATGTTTCAAGCTCTTTATCATCCATGTAAACAGCTTGTCCTTTAGATGAATAATCTTCCGTTGTTGAAGCTATTGCTTCATCATGAGATATCTCTTCTACGCGAACTGCACAGCTAGCACACATACCGTCTTTACAATCTGACGGAATAGAGATGCCGTTACTCTGAGCTACACGTAATAAAACATCACCGGTCTTAGCGAAAACACGTTTGTCTTGTTTTTCACCAAATCCACAAAAAATGACACTTACCATCTTAACCTCCTCCAATTTTCCTAAAAGAGACTTATATCAAGTATCTAATAAGGCATATACTAATCCCAAAAAGTGTTGATTACTCTCCCTCTTCTTGAGATTGCGCCGCTTGCATTGCAGCACGCGCGGCTCGATGTTCTTTGAGCCATTTTAACTCTTCAGCAACTTCATCGTATCCATCTTCTTCGAGTGCATTTTCAAGCTCCGCTTCACGACAGCCAAACGTCATCCCCTCTTCGATAAAGTTTACTTCATACACTCGAATGGTCTGCAAAAAATCACCTATTTTTCGTACATACCCTTCCGAACCAGCGTCAACAAGTACATCTCCGACGCGTGCATGAGGATAGGTTCCATCATTACGAATCGCTTTTACGAGTCGAACGCGTTGACCGACTCTAAAAACAGAAAGAATCTCATCCTTGGTCGACATTTTATAAAGATTGGTTTTACGTGCCTCATTATTGATAGGCATGGTTTCGCTATCACGCTCACACGACTCCAACCCAGCTTGGGCAGAATCTGCTCTCTCTTCTAGAAAATTAGAAAGAGAGTGTGGCTGTGCTGGTACAGGCGTGGTTTCCATTACTGACCTCCTCTACATCACTACAGCTTCCTGACGTTGAACACGTCCCGCAAGCACTTGGATTATCAAACATTGCCCACACATCGGCGGCTGATGGGCTGTAGCCGTTTTCAAAATTTTTATAAACGGTCAATAGAGCAAAACGATAATATTCAAGAAGTTTTGTTTCACTCCCCATGTCATGACCTGTAGCTTTTTCGACGAGTTCACCAAATTTTTTCATGATATGAAATCGCTTTGAATTCACAAGACGTTCATCGTATTCCAAATCAAAAAATTCAAAGAAATCTTCAGTATCGGTTATGGTTTTAAATTCGGCTAATGTTCCCATCGTATGCTCCCTGTATCTAAAATATGATGCAACCTAATGAGCAAAGCCCATTTAGTTGGCAAGGACAATTTTGTCCTTTGCAATCCCCTAAAGCTTTTCGCATAAATTGCGAAAGAATAATTCTGTTATCCATATGCAATTTTGACTCTACAGCCCCATTTCACTTTTTAGCTGACTTGCCCACTCTTTAACACGATCTTCTGTCAAATCTTCTTGATTAACATCATCGATCCCTAAACCGCAAAATTTACCCTCACGCTCAGCAAGAGAAAACTTATACTCATACCCCTCTGTTGAGGTAAATCCGTATGCGCTCGCCCCTAAAGAGGTAAAAAGATCATGCATTTTCCCCAAAGCACTTAAAAAATGCTCACCGTGTGTTTTTTGATCACCGGCACCGAAAAAGGCTACTTTTTTGCCATCCAAATCAGGACGGTCATTACTCAAATCGTACAATGGGTCAACCCAATCACGTTGAGGATCACCTTGTCCCCATGTTGAAGAACCGAGAATTAATACGTCGAAATCTTCAAACTGTTCAATCCCATCAAAATCTTCTTCCATATCGATAAGTTCAGCACCTTTGAACTCATCACTCAGAAGTTCTGCCGCACCTCGTGTGACACCGCTGCTGCTACCGAAAAAAATACCGACTTTTGACATATTTAGACCCCTTATCCTTGATTTTTACATGGTTGATATTGTTCATAAACAGCAATAGCATTGGCTAAGTGTTTATCACCGTCTTCAAATAACGCTTCGAGTGTACGAAAACCAAAACGGTGCGCGTCTTTAAAATATTTGTCGACGATACAGATACGATCCGCGATAACCGCACAACGACCGAAACCCTCATGACTCATTTCCATAATAACGTTGCACACTACGCCGGTTTTACGCTCAAAAGCCAAAGCAAGCGCTTTATAGATCATTTTGATATCATTAGTTAACATCTCATCAATGTCTGCTATCAAAGGGATTGTTTTTAAATCTTCTTTGGTTTTAACGTACTTTTTAATTAACAACTCATCATCACTGATTCGTGACCAATTCCCAAACTGATCAAGTGCTCGGATTTGACGTATTAGTTCTGTTCCAAATTCATTCATTGTTTTTCTGCTTTCATTTTAATATCTTTTAAACACTATGTTCACTCCATACAGTAGCTCAACCGTGTTACTGTACTTTTACCTACTCGCCCTCAGCCCATCGATCCTGTCGAACATCATGTTCAGTTTTCATTTGTATGATGTTTTTAACCCACGGTGGTGGATTACCGTTGATCATCGCCACCAAACTTTTAAGTAAGTCTTCGATCAAGGTCGGTTCATTCACTTTCATAGGATGAATCCCTGAACGGATCACTTTTGCAGCAGCCGTTCCGCCGATGCTCTCACAATACATGATGTTAACCCCTTTAAGTGCGCGAACACGAAAATCAGTCTTGTCATCATCTTCAAGTTCAGCAGTATCCGTTTTAATCACTTCAGAAACTTCGTAGCCATCTTTGGAAACGTTGTAGACTACAAATTCTTTGGCTCCGCCGAAATGAGCATTCACCTCTTCCATATCTTTAGTTGCAAATGCAACACGTAATGCGCTATTCATTGTCCCATTCCCCTCTACTGTGATTTTAGTGTTCATGTTTAACCTTTCTCAACGAATTTGCAATCTCAAATAAAAAATAAGTGCTTCCCTCATACAACTGATCGTTCTTGAGCTGGTTACCTAACTCTTCATAATTAGGGAAACCTCGGATCACGAGTGCCGTATTGTGATAAGAGTGCAAGATTCGTTCTGCATGAAAATTGCTGATAACCATATCTGCACCCTCGAAAAACTGCCGCGCATCTTCTAAATCTCCTACAAATACTTTCTCTGCTTCGATCAGATGGAGAGAGTCACTAAACGTCGTAGATACCGCCGCATCAATGGTTCCTCCTACGCTTCGAAGCAATGCACAAATCCCCACTAGCATATCCGGCTCACCCGTAACGACAAAATGAGAGCTCCCGATCAGGAAATGAGCATCGAGCATTGCATCTTGCAAACGTGACCGCCATCGCTTCATCAGAGGTTTAGGATCGGTGTGTCGTATTTTCATAAGCGCTGCGACAAAATTGTCACATCCATCCAATCCCATCAAATGATCAAAATGGAGATGCTCGACAAGAGGGTTCTTTTTCTGAAGTGCAAGAGCCGATTTTTTCATCGAAGTTCCAATACTGATGACGACACTAGAAGTGGCTAAATCACGAATCTGATCTACCGTTATCCCCCCATTAGCGAGTTTCCCCTGCCCCGCTTCCCAATATCCATCCAAAGAGGTAGAGAGATCAGGGAGAGCATAGGTCTCAAACCCGAAATCCTCACATAAACATTTGATTTTCTCCACCTCGATCGGCTGCATACTCAAATGAGGTAAAAAGACGAGTTTATTGGTTTTCACCTCGGTAGCTGCCTCAGTGAGCTGTTCGATCATCGCGGTGACGGTGAGTGACCATCCACTCTCCATCCCTCCCTCATAATCGGGAGTGTTTACAAACACATAAGGAATCTCAATATGCATCCCCACACCGCGAACATCATCCCCTTTTGTCTCTGTCAAACCTGTCGTATGCAGACCGATCATGCTGGGTTTGAGGTTTTTCTCTTTGTTTTGGATGTTTTCTATCGCCATTAAAATCGAGTAATCTCCGCCATCGAGTACAGCAGTAATATCGCTAACGGAGGTGTTGTTAATCGCGATAGGCTCGTTGAAATGGCGGGTAAAAAAGACTTTCGTATACGAAGCACACCCTTGCGCGGAGTGCATGAGAGGCATACAATCTTTTACCCCTAAATACGCGAGGGTTGCCCCCATGGGCTGGGAGTGTTTGATCGGGTTGACTTGAAGCGGTTTATGTTCTTTATGAGTGAGGGAAAATTCCATGACAACTCCTTAATTGCCATTGCTATTGCAAGAAGTGTGCGAGAAAGCTATAATCGTTTAAAAAATAATGAGGAAAAATACTATTCTAAGAATTTTTTTCTACTGTTGGGCTTTTCCCAATACATTTATCGGTCTTATTATCACTCTGATAAATAAAATAAGCGGAGGAGAAGAGCGTATTGTTTCTGGCGTGCTGGAGGTTCATGGAGCATTTATCTCACTGTTACTCAAGCGCTGTATTCCATTAAAATCAGATGCTTTAGCTTTGACACTCGGTCATGTGGTGTTGGGGCAAAGTTTAGAAATTTTAGAGCGTACACGAGAACATGAGCGTGTACATGTAAAACAGTATGAGAGATATGGTCTCTTTTTTCTCCCTCTTTATGCTCTTGCAACTCTTGTCGCGTGGATGCAGGGAAAACGCCCTTATCGAGATAACTGCTTTGAGATCGAAGCTTACGATAACAGCACGATCGATTATTTTTGAATCATATACTTCTGATAGGGGTTAAATATCCCTATCGTAGCTTATATTAAATCAGATTCAACACTCGCATTTCATATCAGAGGCTTTAAACCCTTCGGCAATCTGCCGATGAGTGAGAAAAAACTCATCAACTACAGCACGAAAATGTGCAGGATCGTCAATACGGTTTACGAGATCACGCAATGCAGATGCCCCTTCGTACCCTTTTGAATAGGTATGGACGTGTTTACGAAACGTTACAACACCCCGAGGACCGTAAAAGCGCACCATACCGTCCAAATGTTCCATAATGATCGCGTGTTTGATCATCGGATCAACGGTCGCACTTCCGGTTTTTAGCTGATGAAAAATCCAGGGTGCGCCGACCGCCCCGCGACCGATCATCACTCCATCAGCTTTGGTATGTTCTAACACCCATTGCGCTTTTTCAAAAGAGTCAATATCCCCATTCGCAATGACGGGGATACTAACAGCGGCTTTAATCTCAGCAATGGCATCGTAGTCAACCGGAGCTTTAAATTTCCCAGCACGAGTACGTCCGTGAACGGCCAGAAAATCAGCACCGCACTCTTGCACCAATTTAGCAATCTCAATATGATTTTTCGATTCAAATCCCAGACGAATTTTGACACTCAGTGTTGATTTATTGGAGGTTTTTTTAATCGTTTCGATGATCTGTGCCATACGGGGTAAATCTGCTAGCAAGGAGCTTCCTGAGCCGTGTGAAACGATTTTAGGAACCGGACATCCACAGTTAAGATCAATGATATCAATATCCTCAACAGTGTTTAGAATTTCAACCGCGCGGCGTACAATCTCTTCTTCAGAACCGGCAATTTGAACCGAATACGGATCTTCATTCGGACTCCGTTCTAACATTTTAAGGGTTTTTACAGAACCGTGTGCGAGAGCATTAGAACTAAGCATTTCACTTACCGTTAAGTCGGCACCAAATTTTTTAACAACGTTACGAAACGGTAAATCGGTGTATCCGGCCAACGGGGCAAGGGCATAGAGGGGATTAGAAAAGTCAAGTTTGGGAGTCATCTGTATTAACCTTGAGGAAAGAAGGAGCGCTGTTTCGCCCCTTTTTTAGCAATTTCTGCGTAAAAAAATCGCGATATCGTAGTGCTTGTTAGCACGTTTAAGATCACGATACGCTTTAAAAATCAAATAATCATTACTCGATGTAGTGTTCAGAATTTCGTTTGCTGTATCAATCATTTGTAAATCATACAGTGTATACAAATACCCTTCCATAGCATCATCATTGTGTTCACTTAACATTTCAAACAAGCGAATACGTTGCTCTGGAACCATGTTTTTAGACATCGCTTCAGAGAGATCGATCCAGTCATTGCCACTTAGTTTCAGTGAACTGAAAATAGTAGCCAACTCTTCATTACTGATTTGAATCCCGTTTTCACTCGCATTAATGCGTTGAACGAAATCAATCAAAGAAGATTTTGTAAAGAGATGTTTGAACTTAATTACCGAACCGACTGAAGCGGTTTTAACATACGATTCATACGCTTTTGCACAGACAATTTCACCATAGCTATCAGGTCGTGAAAGAATACTATCAGCATCCATTTCACCGCGTTCAAATCGGTTCAAATTATTTTGAATCGCTATTGATGTTGTTGAAGGCAAATGGAACTTTTTGATATCAACTTTTTTCTTCTCTTTCACATCACGCATTAATTCGAGGGCTTCATCGATTTTCTCATTACCAACGATACGAAGTGTTTCATAAGGGAGGATCAAAGCATTATCAATCAATTTTCCCATCAGTTTGTAAGCATCACTTTTGTACACATAGTTACGATCATTGACTCCGAGTAATGAGTCACGAAGCGCGTCGACCATCTTTTCATGATCTTTGCTCAAACGACGTAGCTTATAATTACCCACCAATGCATAAACACCCATATGGAGCAAACTGGCAAGGTACATGATGATTAAAGGGACAACGACCCAAAATGCAACCGGAAGATTCGGAAAATGCATCCCCAACAAATCAAATGATAATGATCCGTTATCGATTGAATAGACCGCAGCAGCGACCAAAATCATCAAGATAAAGGATGCAATGCTATACCGTTTCAGTTGCATTTTTTCTCCCTGTTAGTGTTTATTTTTTTCTACGATCGGACGGCACACAATACAATACTTAGCGTGTGGTTTTACTTTTAAACGCTGAAAACCGATATCATCTTCACACATTTCACAAACACCGTATTGTTTAGACTTGATTTTATACAAAGCGGCTTCAATCTCTTCAAGCTCATGCATTTGTTGAGAACCAATAGCATTTTCAACCATGTTGTCATTGCTGGCAGACGCATAGTCACCTTCGTCGTTGAGTTCCATCTCACGCAACTGATTCATTTCACTTTCGACGCCGGTAAGATTTTTGATAATCTGGGCTTTACGCGTCAGCAATATCTCCTCGAAATACTGCAACTCATGGTCTCTCATCAATGCTCCTCATTTGTGGTACGGATGGTTTGCTAACAGTGAATAGGCACGGTATATCTGCTCTAGCAGTACCGCTTTAGCGATTTTGTGGCTCATCGTCATTTCAGAGAGACTGATTGCCACATCACATTGTTCTACAAAGCTTTTTTCAAAGCCGTAAGCTCCGCCGATAAAAAATTGCAACGAAATTTTATCACTTATAAGCTTACTAAATGCAAAACTGTCCAATTTTTTCCCCTCAGGATGCAACGCAATCGAGTAATTTTTACCCAGCATAGGTGATAATAATTTCGAATATGCTATTTGAGATGCTTCAGGAGAAATTGTGTGTGCTTTTACAACCTCTTTAGGGAAAAGTTCGATGTCTTCCACTTTGGCAAAACGTGAAATCATTTTCATCTGTTCTTGGTAGAGTGGATCGTACAAGGAGCGCTCTTTTTTCGCAATGGTTATGATCGAAATGTTCATAACAGTCCACTCCCGATTACTTTGTAGGTAACGTGATTAAAACTATCATCGAGCCTAACACCCCCGATGGCGGCTACCGGGTGTTTAGAGCGTGCCGCGATCTCATCAAGTTTATCCCCTAGTACTTTGGCATCTGATTTGGTCGATGTACTACGATAGGCCCCTAATCCGATGTAATTAAGATCAAGATCATTTGCAATCTCAATCTCATCACTATTATGGGTGGAAAGACCAATGATTTTATCCTCACCGATTGCCATTTTTAAAATTTTGATGGCACGTATCGGATCAGTGTCGATCGCAACCAAATCTTCTTGCCCGATATGAACACCGTCACAAAAAGTGGAAAGCTCATAATGATCGTTAATCACTAAAAAACTTTCCCAAACTCTACGCAATGCTATCAAATCGGTTTTTACGGTAGCGATGTCGGCATGTTTATTACGGTACTGGAGAATTTCAGCACCTAAAGCTTTTGCACGCTCAGCAAAGGAGAGGAGATCAATGCCCCGCTCTCGGAGCATATCTGCATCACATAAGGCGTAAAGATGCATCGTTACGGAAGAAGAAGTTTGAGCATGTCGCTCAATGTCTCTTTGAGTTCACTGCGTTCTACGATCATATCGATAGAACCTTTTTCGAGGAGAAATTCGGCTCGTTGGAACCCTTCAGGGAGGTCACTTCCAATCGTTTGTTTGATAACACGTTGACCTGCAAAACCGACCAAAGCACCTGGCTCAGCGATAATAATATCTCCGAGTGTTGCGAAAGAGGCACTAACACCTCCCATAGTAGGGTCAGTAAGGAGTGAAATATAAGGAAGCTTTGCATCCGCCAATTTCGCCAAAGCAGCCGATGTTTTCGACATCTGCATCAGAGAAAAAGTACTCTCTTGCATACGTGCTCCACCGCTGGCACTGACGATAATAAGACCTTGACGTTTCTCTAATGCACGATTCACCGCACGGACGATTTTTTCACCCTCAACCGAACCGAGTGATCCACCCATAAAGTTAAAATCGAAAACAACCAGTTGTGCAGGAACCTCATTAATCGTACATTCACCGCTTACCACCGATGAGTAAGTACCGTTTTTAGCAAATCCCTCTTCGACACGTGCGGCATAGCTTTTTTTATCAACAAAGTTGATCGGATCAACCGGACGAAGATTTGCATCAAATTCGACAAAGCTCCCCTCATCTGTGATCAGTGCAAGACGCTCTTTTACCCCGATACGGAGGTGAAACCCACATTTAGGACATACATGGTTTTGTTTTTCAATCTCTTTATAATACATTAGTGACTGGCACGAAGGGCATTTTACCCAGTGAGATGGAGCCTCGCTTTTGGTGGGTTGTTTTTTCTTTTCGGAGTCCCCGAACAGGTTAAATAGACTCAAAAATACTCCTTTTCTACAATCAAACGTATCTGCTCAAAAAGCTCTTTATCCGAACACATGAGGATATATCTATCATCACTAAACACATGAAGGTGTTTACTCAAGAATAATCCGGCTTGGATATTGTAAGGTCGCATTGTACCTAAAAATAGCATATATTTCACATAAGGGGCATACGCTAGCTAGAGTGCTAATGCGCCGGGAACGGAGAATTCCAAATTTTTTCCATCAATTTTTTAATTACTTCAGGGGACTCGGGTCCTTTTTCAAAAAGACCGACTTTAGCAGATATAATGGGTGTTAAATAAAGAAGAGTTTCCCTCTTCAATCCTAGCTTCTATCTGTGCTTGTCACGAGATAAAAGCTAGGATAAAGTCGTTCATTAACGAAGAAGTGATTTAACAATAGAACGGGCTGCTTCACGGCCATCATACGCTGCAGTCACCACCAAATCAGCACCGCGATAACAGTCCCCTCCTGCATAAATTCCCGATGTAGTCGTTTCGTTTTTATCATTAATGATAATACCGCCCCAACCATTTACCTCAATACCATTTTCAGCAAGGAATGGAGGTACACACGGATCAAAACCAAGGGCCATAATAATAACATCAGCATTAACGTTAAAATCACCCCCCTTAACCTCTTCCATTTTTTGACGACCGGATTCATCTTTAGCGCCAAGGACAGTTTTAGCCATATGGATTCCGACCGCTTTCCCATTTTCACCTAATATGACCTCTTTTGGAGAAGCATGAAAAACAAATTCTATCCCCTCTTCGATCGCATTTTTGTACTCTTTTACAGAACCAGGCATATTATGTGCGTCACGTCGGTAGAGACAAGTTACATTTTTAGCCCCTTCACGTTTAGCGGTACGTACACAGTCCATCGCGGTATCGCCACCTCCGATAACGACAACTTCAAGATCTTTGAAATCAAATTTTTTGTCGTATGTAGAAGCAAAGTTTTTACGTTGAATCGCGGTTAAATACTCCATGGCGGGATAAACGTTGGAAGCATTTTCACCGGAGATCTTAGCACCTTTGCTTTTCGTTGCACCGATACCGATAAATACAGCATCATGTTTATCAGCAATAGCATCAAATTCGATATCTTTCCCTACTTCGCAGTTAAGAATCAATTCTAAACCTGCTTCAAGAAGTAAATTAACACGACGTTCAACGATTTTTTTATCAAGTTTAAAGTTCGGAATACCGTAGGTGAGCAATCCACCCGCACGATCGGAACGCTCATACATCGTTACCGCAATCCCCGAGCGAAGCAAATAGGTTGCAGCAGAGAGCCCAGCAGGTCCTGAACCGATAATCGCTACTTTTTTATCCGTCGTAATTCCTGGAAAATATGGCTTTAATCCTTGACGAAATCCCTCTTCATTAATAAACGTTTCAACACTCCCGATCGTGATGGCTCCGTGTCCGTCATTAAGGGTACAATCCCCTTCACAAAGACGATCATGAGGACATACGCGACCCATTACTTCAGGAAACGGTGATGGCTCATTCGAGAGATTAAAGGCAAATTTCAAATCCTTTTCCGCAACCGCTTTGAGCCATTGAGGAATATAGTTATGAAGTGGGCATTTATTTAAACAAAACGGATCACCGCACTGGATACATCGATCACTTTGTGAGGAGGCATCACCCGCACTTACCGGTTCGTAAATTTCACTAAAATCTTTTAGGCGTTGCAATACAAGACGTTTCGTGGGGTCGAGACGCTCAATCGTTAAAAATTCTCTCATACTTCTAGTCCCCTTTATCCGGATTGAGTGGCAATTTAGTTAGGTTTTTCGGGCGAACAAGCCAGAAATTTCGGATTTCAACACGGAAATTTTTAAGGAGCTCTTGCGCCATTTCACTCTCAGTTTCAGCAACATACTCTTTGAGAAGACGTTTAAGGTAATGTCGTGCTTCGTCTCCATCATCGGTATCGATTCGTAGTGCATCAATCAACTCACGGTTTACATTTTCAACAAAACTATGATCTTGATCGTATACGAATGCAAATCCACCGGTCATACCCGCACCAAAGTTTATACCGGTTTTACCGAGGATAACAACTACACCGCCCGTCATGTATTCACACGCATTATCGCCTGTACCTTCAACAACCGCCATAGCACCAGAGTTACGGACGGCAAAACGCTCGCCAACCGAACCGGAAATAAAGAGTTTACCTCCCGTTGCACCGTACAAACAGGTATTTCCCCCTGCAGCAAATGCTTCACCTTGGTTACGTGAGCGAATAACGATTTTACCGCCATGCATCCCTTTACCGATGTAATCGTTTGCGACACCCTCTAAACGAATTGAGACACCGTTTATCAAAAAGGCTCCGAGAGCTTGACCGGCAATCCCTTTAAGATTGATTTTAATGGTATTCTCTTTAAGACCTGAGTCTCCATAATATTGAGCAATTTCACCACTAATACGGGCACCAAAACTACGATTCAGATTACAAATATCACGGAGAATTTTGATCGGACGTTCAGGATTTTTAATCGCATCCATCGCTTCAGCCAAAACCTCTTGCTCAAATTCGTTCAGATCAAACGGCTCGTTGCTTGGAGATTGACAAGTGTTTACCCCCTCTTCACGGTGCAAAACAGAGCTGAAATCGAATTTTTTCGCAAATTCGGTATCGATAACACGAAGCATATCGCTGCGTCCAACTAACTCTTCCATCGTTTTATACCCAAGTTGCGCCATGATACGACGTACATCTTCGGCTAAGTAGGTAAAATAATTGATTAATTGATCAACGGTACCCGTAAAATAGTCTCTTCGAAGCTTCTCATTTTGCGTTGCAACCCCGACTGAACATTTATTTACATGACAAATACGGAGCATTTTACATCCGATAATCGTCAAGGCACCCGTACCGAATGCATAACTCTCAGCACCTAACAATGCTGCTTTTACGATATCTTGACCCGTTTTAAGTCCACCATCAGTTTGGACATGAACAAGACCGCGAAGATTGTTCACTTTAAGAGCATTATGCGCTTCAGAGAGCCCAAGTTCCCACGGATTCCCTGCAAATTTGATCGACGTGAGCGGAGCCGCACCGGTACCGCCATCCCCACCGGAGATGATAATTTTATCGGCGTATGCTTTCGCAACACCCGCAGCAATCGTCCCTACACCCGCAGAAGAGACGAGTTTAACGGCTACTTTCGCGTTTGGATTGACCTGTTTCATATCGAAAATAAGCTGTGCCAAATCCTCGATCGAGTAGATATCATGGTGTGGCGGAGGTGAGATGAGTGTTACACCCGGCATCGTATAGCGAAGACGTGCGATAAGCCCGCTCACTTTATGACCCGGAAGCTGTCCACCCTCACCCGGTTTCGCCCCTTGGGCTACTTTGATCTGAATCTCTTCAGCTGAGCGGAGGTACGCCGGAGTTACTCCGAAACGTCCTGATGCTACCTGTTTGATTTTAGAATTTTTAAGCGTGCCGAAGCGTGCCGCATCTTCTCCACCCTCACCTGAATTACTTTGTGCACCGATAGTATTCATCGCCACCGCAATACACTCATGCGCTTCCGGTGAGATAGATCCCAATGACATTGCTGCCGACGCAAAACGTTTAAAGATTTTTTCTTTAGATTCTACTTCAGAGATATCAATAGGAGAACGGTCTGATTTAAACTCAAAGAAATCACGGATAAATTTTTGCCCGCGACTATTGACTAATGCACTCAATTTGTCAAAATCTTCCCGTTTACCGGTTTTAGAGACTTTATGAATAGCATGAATTACATCAGGGTTAAAATCATGATGTTCTTGTCCGTTGTAGAATTTATAATATCCACCGATTTTTAGTGGGAAAATTCGATTAAAGCCGCCCACTTCAAACGCATCTTTATGGTTACGATCCAAACGCTCGTCAATGTCGTCATAAGTAAGTCCCGGTATCATCACATGCGATTCTCCAAAACATTCATGAACAATCTCTTTGCTCAAGCCGATAACGTCAAAAAGCCCCGAGTTGCGGTATGACGCGATCGTTGCAATCCCCATTTTTGACATAATTTTTAATAGTCCCGCATTCAATGCATGATGAACCGCTTTAAAAGCTTCTGAGCAATTAACGTCAGTAACACTGCGTTCAGCACGAGCAGCTACGGTAGCGAACAAAAGGGCCGGATAAACCGCACTCGCTCCGTACGCGATCAACGTCGCTGCACCGTGAGAATCGACAACCTCTGAAGTACATGCTACAATCGAAGCTAAATGACGGATTTTTGCATCCAATAACGCACGGCTGATACGTCCAACGGCCATTGCCATAGGGATCACTTTGTGATCTTTATCAAATCCGCTGTCATCAAGAATAACAATACGAATACCCTCTTCACGTACGGCTTTAATCACTTGTTCAACCAATGTTTCAAGAGCCTGTTTCAATCCGCCGTTATAGGCAGTTGAAAACTCCTGATTGCTATAAAATGACTGATAACGCGGTGATTTTTTATCCCCGAATGATTTAAGTACTTCTAGCTTTTCACGAATAATAATCGGAGAAATCGCTTTGAGTCGGTTCGCATGGGAGGGGATCTCATCCAAAATATTATGGGTTTCGCCAAATCCTGTGTTCAAACTCATCACCACTTTTTCGCGGATCGGGTCGATTGGAGGATTAGTAACTTGGGCAAAACGTTGTTTGAAATAATCGCTAAAGTGGCGTTGTACATTACTAAATGCCGCTAGAGGAGTATCATCGCCCATAGATCCGACCGCTTCTTTTCCATCGCGCATCATCGGCTCAATCACTTGTTCTACTACCTCTTGAGTAATATTAAAATAGCGTTGGCGTTCTACCAAATTACTAGCTTCATACTCACAACGGGTAATATATTGTTGTTCTACATGCTCTTGAAGATAGATCATGTGGTCATTCAACCACTTCATATAAGGGTTGGAGCTTTTTAGATACTTATTGATTTTATTGTCTTTGAGCACTTTACCGAATTTCAAATCCAAACCGATCATTTGACCTGACTGCAAACGTCCACGTTCTTTGATTTGCTCTTCTGGGATATCGATAACCCCGTATTCACTCGCAATTAAGAGGGTATCATCATGAGTAATGATGTATTTAGAAGGGCGAAGACCGTTACGATCGAGTACACATCCGATGTAGCGACCGTCCGTTACGGAGAAAGCCGCCGGTCCATCCCATGCTTCAAATACGGTAGAGTGGTATTCGTAAAAAGCACGTAATTCAGGATCCATATGAGGTGCATTTTGCCACGGTGCAGGGATAACCGCACGCACTGCTTTGAAAAAATCCATACCGTTGATGATCAAAAACTCGAAAAAGTTATCGGCACTTGCACTGTCCGATCCACCCGGTTGGAGAATCGGGAGTAAGCGTGCAATCTCTTCGTCGGTAAATACTTCACTTTTGATCGATTCAGATTTAACTGCAACATTAAAACGGTTTGCTTCGACCGAGTTAATCTCACCGTTGTGAGCAACGGCGCGGAACGGTTGAGCCAAACGCCATTTAGGAAGAGTATTGGTTGAGAAACGTTGGTGGAAAAGGGCAAAAGAGATTTTAAAATTTTCGGCTTGTAAATCGGTATAAAATTCTTTGATATGCGTCGGCATAATCAAACCTTTATACGAAACAACACGAGCAGACATAGAGGCGATGTAAAAATCCTCATCTTCTACGAGAGCGTGCTCGATCTCTTTACGGCTAAGATAAAGCAACGCATCAAAACGCTGAGATGCCATTAATGAATTAGGGGTAATAAAAATATGATGGATTTCCGGCAAACTGGCAAGTGCCTGCTCACCGAGAGCATTAGTATCGACCGGAACAACACGATCTAATACAACTTTGAGGTCATTCTCGTGACAAATTTTTTCAAAATGTTCTAAATTCGAAGCGTTACGGGTAAAAACAACCGCAACCGCATAGTGTTTTGGAAGTTCTACTCCAAGCTCAGCCGCAGTGGCACGCATAAACTCATGCGGAAGAGATAAAAGCAATCCGCTTCCATCTCCGGTTTTACCATCAGCCGCAACCGCTCCACGGTGCATCATTCTCTCAAGCGCAGTAATCGCGTTTTCCAAATTTTCATGCGAAGGACGGTTTTTGATGTTTGCTATCAAACCAAATCCGCAGTTATCTTTAAATGATCGTAATAGGTCTTGGTATTCCACTCTAATCGTCACCTTTCACCAGAAAATTTCGGCAAATTGTTATTTTTTAATCTCTTTTTAAACATAAGTAGTTTAAAGAGGAGATGAAATTTTCTTATTTTAACGTCTACAAGGTTAAAAAAGGTTAAAATAATGGATAATTTTTGATCAATTATAGAAAATGTGTAGAATAGAGCCGAAAGTATGCAGGGATTTATTATCAAACTCTCACGAGTACGCGAAGAAGATATGATCGTTACTATCATATCGGAGGAAAGCTTACAGACCGTTTATCGCTTTTACGGTGCTCGGCACAGTCCTATCAATATGGGCTTTAAAATCGATTTTGAAACAGACAGTTCGCTGAAATCGTCAATTCCAAGACTCAAGGATGTCGTTCATTTAGGATTTTCGTGGATGGGTCAATACGAACGGCTTCGCCTTTGGCAGCAGTTTATCGTCTTATTTCATCCCCATCTCAAAGACTCTGAATCCATTGGAGATTTTTATTTTTTACTTTTGAACGATTCGGCATTACGTTGGAGAGATCAAAATCCAAAGCGCGTTGCTATCGAAGCCTATGTTCGTCTTCTCGATCATGAGGGAAGGCTCCATCGAGAGCTCAACTGCTTTTTTTGTGATCTCCCTATCGATGATAATATTGCATTGATACGAGCATTTATCCCTGCTCACCAAGAGTGTTCGCATACCCTCTCTATCAATTCAAAAGGTCTCGAATGGCTTTACAATCACGCTTCTACCCTCTTCTTAGACGATAAAGAAGTGGAAAGGTTATGGTATGTTCTTCTCGAAGGGTTTTAGGTACATCTTTTGCTTATATTTTCATGAGTGAGTTTACCCGCTTAACATTGAAAAAGTAGATAACATCAGTTAAAAATCAATACAAATGAGTCCATTATGCGAATTAATAAAGCGAGTGAAGCAATTTTAGCAAAGTACATTCAAGAACCCAGTAGCAAAAGAATTTCCTCTTTCGGCTCTTATAAACCAAAAGCCAAAGGTTCTACGCTCGAAGAGTTTTATAGAGAAGTGAAAGCTCGAAGTGCTTTACAAATTGAACATGTCTATACCGGTAAAAATGCAACAGAAATAGAGTCCATGATGAATCAAAACCGTCGATTGATCGAAGCACAGCGTAAGACAAAAAAATAAAGGAACGGCATGTCTAATTTTGATTTTATTGCCAAGTCAGACGATCAGTTTCTCAGTTTATTGCCCTCTATGGCTAACCGTCATGGCCTTATCACCGGAGCCACAGGAACAGGGAAAACGATTACTCTCCAAAAAGTGATAGAGAGTTTCTCAGCCATCGGCGTCCCCTGTGTCGTCAGTGATATCAAAGGGGATCTTAGCGGTATCGCAAATGTCGGCGGTAATAATGAAAGAGTAAGTGAAAGATTCAAACTTTTAGGGTTGGAAGAAGTCTACACCGAGTGTCCCGTCACTTTTTGGGATGTCTGGGGAGAAAATGGCCATCCGATCCGTACGACAATTAGTGATATGGGTCCCTTGCTTCTCTCACGCTTAATGACACTGAATGAAACCCAAAGCGGGGTTTTAAATCTTGTATTTAAAGTTGCTGATGATGAAGGATTAGCACTCCTGGATCTAAAAGATCTTCGTGCTATGGTTCAAAATGTAGGTGAACGCGCTAAAGAGTTGAGTTTAAATTACGGTAATGTTTCCACTGCTTCTATCGGTGCAATACAACGTGCCCTCCTCTCTTTAGAATCTCAAGGAGCTGATAGGCTCTTTGGCGAACCGATGCTCAATATCCACGATCTCATCCAAACGGTGAATGACAAAGGGGTTGTCAACCTCCTCGATGCAACGAAGCTTATGAATACTCCAAAACTTTATGCTTCACTGTTGCTCTGGATCCTCTCAGAACTTTTTGAGCTCCTCCCCGAAGCGGGTGATAATAAAAAACCTAAACTTCTTTTCTTTTTCGATGAAGCCCATTTATTATTCAATGATGCTCCGGATGTTCTCATCGATAAGATCGAACAAGTGGTTCGTCTCATCCGCTCAAAAGGGGTGGGGATCTATTTTATCACCCAACATCCTAACGATATTCCTGAAAAAATAGCGGCCCAGTTAGGGAATCGAATCGCCCACGCATTGCGTGCTTTCACGCCAAAAGACCAACAAGCACTCCGCGCAGCGGCTGAGACGATGCGCGATAATGAAAACTTGGATGAAAAAACTGCATTAATGGAACTCGGAGTCGGTGAGGCCCTCGTCTCCTTCTTAGATGAAAAAGGGACCCCGCAGATCACTCAACGTGCCCTTATCGTTCCACCATTATCACACATCGGGCCGATCACTCCAGCGCGTCGAAAAGAGCTGATGGCTAACTCTATCGTTGGCAATACGTACGATACGAGTGTAGATGCCGAATCGGCGTATGAAAAACTTACCCAAAGACTTCAAGAACAAGCATCTCAAAAAGCTGAGGAAGAAGAGTTAAAAGCACAAGGAAAAGAGGAGAAAAGTGCGGGAAGAGGCCGTGAAAGTGCTACAGAAGCACTAGCGAAATCAGCCGCACGCGCTATCGGTTCTCAACTAGGACGTGCAATTATTCGAGGAATTTTAGGGAGTATTTTTAAAAAATAAACATATCAAATCTCATAATAATGAGGTTGATATGCCTGATCCAATTCGGAGAGTTTCATCCCAAAAATAGCTCTCATCTTCTCTTCGATGTCGCCCCAAAAATACTCTAATATCAAACTCGATCCTGTATTCCCATCGATCTTATAAAACGGCCCTTCCAATGCTTCAATAATCTCTATTACTTCGATCTCGTGACTGTGTCGTGAGAGTTTATACCCTCCTGAAGCTCCACGAAAACTGCTAACTAGATTATTGCGGCGTAAAATAGAGAGAAGCTGTTCAAGATAACCATGTGAGATCTGTGTCATCGCTGCAATCTCACGTACTTGCATTGCTCGTGCATGTGGTGCATGAGATAGGACATGCATTGCCGCAAGTCCATAAATCGCTTTTGATGAGAGTGCTGCCATTACTCAAATCCTTTCGGATAAAGATTTTTAGCAATATAATAGATTTTACACGCAATACAATATCCAAACAAAAGTTCCAAAGCCGCACAAAAAAGAAATATTCCTGCTATAACCGCTACAACGGTATCAGCTCCGATTAAAGAAAATATCAAAAGTGCAATGGTAAATCCTATTCCGAAAATAGCAGCTAAACGTTTAGCACCGGCATCTTCCATTTTTACCGCTAATGCAAATTTTTTCTGTATCCACAATGAACTGATATTGACAGGACTTAAATATTTTTTCCCTGTTAGTCGAAGCATAAAATCAACAATCAAGATCATCAAGATCATCATAGATTGTGTAACTAAAAATGTGATTATGCCTAGTATTACAAATAAAGTATTGATTCTTGTAACCGTTGCATCTACTTGACGAAAAATTAAAGGGCATTGTTGAGCCATCGTTTTCTCCTAAATTTTTCACCATTTTAATATAGGATTTTCTTATTGTCAACTATCCATACTGTATTACTAAGGTATTGAATTTTAGCCAAAAAAATAGGAGGTCATAAAACCTCCTACTCTTCTTATCGCTTTTTAACCAATTCGCGTACTTTTTTCTCAACATTTGCAAGTGAATCAAACGGTTTTAGAACATAATGATCGGCACCGATTTTATGACTTTGGAGCACTTTATCCAGTGTAGAATACGCTGTCATCATTATAACAATACATTCGGGATCTTTACTTTTGATCTCTTCTAGAACACTCAGACCATCTTTTTGAGGCATCATAATATCGAGTAAAACACCATCGTATTCACCTTTTCTAAAGCGAGAAAGAGCATTGATTGGATTATCAAAATAAGTTACTTTGATATCTCCTGATCGCGTTAGTACTTTCTCCAACATTGTCCCGATTTGGATCTCATCATCAACAATCATTAAATGCATTATTTCTCTCCTTTGAATAAGTCTTTAATAGCTGTGCCCATCATATTGTCATTTTTTTCACTGACCAGTAAATCTAGTACTTCAAATACCGTTTTACTTGCCTCTTCAATCGTTCGAATACGTTGCTCAATTTGAGTACGTGAACACAATTTTTTACCATCTCCACAATCGGCTATCAGTGCATTTGCCTGTGTGTGGACCACACCATGTGGAGCTTCTAAGCGACTATACGATTTAAGCATTCCAAACTGTTCTTTACCCACACCGCTATCGTACCATTTACCCAAACGACACGTATGGTGATCAACCGCTTTAAACCCATTTTCTTGCCCGAACAAAAAGGCATACACGTTGTTTTTATAAATAACGTGATCTATTTTTGCTAAATTACTAAAAATATAGTTACTGATGTCCATAATCTCATAAACACTTCTTGATGCGTTACGTTGGAAAATCGACATACGATCTGACATTTTTGAAACTTCATGTTTTGTTGTAGAGACAATCCCCGAAAGCTCTTCCGTTGCGGTTTCAATCTCATTAGTATCTTGCTGCATCGATTGAATCACGATTTCAATCTCTTTGGTCGCTTTTTGGGTACGTTCTGCCAGTTTACGCACCTCATCGGCGACGACGGCAAACCCTCGACCATGTTCACCTGCCCGTGCTGCTTCGATTGCTGCATTCAGTGCAAGAAGATTGGTTTGATCGGCGATATCTTTAATTAAAGCAACAACACTTGAAACTTCATGTGATCGGTTAACAAGGTTAGACGTTGTAGAGATCGTCCCCTCCATAAGTTCAGCAAGAGTCCCCATATCGTCATCAACATGTTTAGCGATTGCAAGCCCTTCATCTGAGCCACGTGCGGTTTCGTTAGACTGTTCAACCATCTCTTTAAGTTTTGCTAAAATATCAACAAAAACATGCTGAGTTGCATCCAGTGCCCCTTTGATACTCTTTTGGTGCATCTCTAGCAATCCACCCTGCTCACCGCCGATTACGGATGATTTCGTTAGGATAAAGCCTTTCACTCCGTTACTCAAATTTTTGCTCTCAACCGAAGCCTCACATTCGCCGACAATGATCTCGGAAGAACCTTTTGCGAGTTCTTTGATAACCGCTGATTTATTGGTGATCGATTCTGCACGGGTATTGTAAAAAATTGCTTCATCCCGATCATTTAACACTATAATCGCTTCTTTGAGACTCAATGCTGCTATCTCTTTGTACAACACAAGTTCAGCTTTCAAAATATCCCGTTCAACTCGTAAGATATCCGCTTCTTCTTTATATTTTGCTGCTTCTTTTCCGAAAAACATTATTTTTCCTCCTTGTATTTTTTCAAACTGATTTCAAATACGGCACCATCATTATCATTTGAAACTCGGATACTTCCACCGTGCTTGTCAATAATAGCCTTGGCAACATTCAATCCGATTCCCATGCTCTTTTTTTTCTCTCCAGCAATTGCAAAATCGAACAGAGTCTCTAACATCTCACTCGGTATTCCTCCGGCATTGTCACTAATAGTAATCGTAATCTCATCGCCATCACATTTCAACCAAACATCAAGCCGACGATTTTCATAAGGTATTATACCTTTTTCAAATTCATCTAACGCATTGTTTATAACAATAATCCACACTTGTTCGAGTCGCGTAGGAATTCCCATCGTTATACAGTTTTTTGGGTCATATTTTGTCCGCAGTGTAAACAAATGACCGTTTAGACGTATAGGAGCAATATGTTTTGCACGATTCATAACAATACGTAATCCATAAATAAGGGTCATATCAACACTGCACATACCCATCACTTCTTTCCCAGTACCGGCGAATTCATACATAGATCCCACAATAGATTCAATCCTCTCAATACCCTCATCAATCGGCTTGAAATAGCTCTCTAGTTGGTCAATCTTCCCTTCACATTCCCATTTTAGCAACTCAAGGTTCCCCTTGATATAGGTGATAGGGGTATTAATTTCATGAGTGATGGCAGCAGCTAACCTACCGACACTCATCAGCTTTGCATCACTTATTTTCTCTTCTTTCAGTCGTTCAAAATTACTCATATCCACAAAATAAAGAATATGATAATATTCATTCTGAATCAACGGGTTGGTCATAGAACTCATATGGACGGTATAGTACACTTTATTATTGTTAGCATCAACAGAGATAATTCGTCCATTAATATGCCCTTTTTTTAGCTCTTTAACAATATATTCAAGCCCATCTTTTTGAGAATACTTTTTTGAATAGATAGGCTGTAAGCCTGCCTCAGTTTCCATCATCCACGTCCATAAATCGCAACTCTCTACCAAGGCATCAAAATTCTGATACCCATTGATTTCCAAAAATTTACGGTTAACCATAATTGCTTCATAGCGATGGTCGAACAATACGGCCAAGGAGGTATCATAATCGATTAATTGTTTCATACTTTCCAAAATAGCCCGTTTCATCTCACTGACGTCATGCCCGATAAAAACGACCTCTTCGATATTTCCCCGACTGTCTAAAACGGCATAAATAGTAGAGTCGACTGTAATCGTTTGGTTATTAGCACCGGTAATCTCGATAATTCCCCGATAAATCTCTCCCGCTTGCAAGTGTGCACGAACCAAGGTTCTAAGATATATCCAAAATCGCTGTTCAACAAAACGGAGCCAATAATGCCCGATCATCTCACTCGGTGCCATACCGACTAATGCGCTCAATAGCGTATTAACCTCTGCTATCATCCCATTATGTGCGATTCGTATTACCAATGCGGTTTTTGAGATCGATCCGAACATCAAATTGATTTGTCGGTATGCTTTTTTCGCCCCTTTGGCTTCTAAGGATTGGGAGAGAAGCCGTTCTACGACTTTTTGAACTGCACTCGGTAAAAGAGGTTTAAGGAGATATTTATCAACACCTACGTCGATTGCTTGTAAAAACAGATCACTCCCGTGGGCACTTGAAATAACAATCGTTTTAATAGCGGGATTTTGGATTTTACTGCGGCTTATGGTCTCAAAAATTTCATTGCTCATTTGCATCGGATGGAGAATCAAAAGATCGATTTCATCAAAATATTCGGGAAAATCATTCCGAATCTCCAACTCTGCATTGAACCCTTGTATGACATTTATAAATGGATCTTGATCCGCTAAATTATAATCCCCAATCATCCAATCGGTAACATATACAATTTTGATTACTTCAACCATAGGCCCACATTGCTTTTTTCAAATAATACCCTGTTTTTATTCATCTGAGTATAATCTTAATGAGATACAATCACGTTCACTATATTTAAAGGGCTTAATAATGCAAAAACTTCTTCTTCTCCTACTAATGGTATTTACCTTACATGCAGATGATATTTATGAAGGTGACCTCACCGCAGCAGAAGCGCATGAGATGCAAAAAAAAGGGGAAGCCATTATCGTCGATGTCCGTACAACCCTTGAGTTTATTTATACGGGGCATGGTGAGGGATTTATCAATATCCCTGCGTATGAATGGACCTATATCCCTAAATCAGTAGAAGAGCGGGTTAAAAGTGCCGAGTTTGAACTCAAAAATGATAAACCAAAAGGGCATATTGAGATTCAAAAGCTTTATGACGCTAAGGAGGTATTTAACAAAAATTTCGTCAGTGATGTTATGAAGGCGATGAAACTTCGCAATACCGATTCAGTTATTCTCGTCTGCCGAAGCGGACCCCGCTCAAAAGCGGCTGCCAACGTCCTCGCCAAAGAGGGGATAAAAGCGTATAACCTCGATAACGGATTTATGTTCGGATGGAAAGAGGCAAAAATGCCATGGGACGGGTTTTAAAACCCGACTCCCTTAACGTCGTATTACGTCACTCTCTTTTACCCACAACTCTTCATCTGCTCTCTGCCAAACACGGTTCACAAAATATCCGGTAATTTTAATCCATCCGTTACTCACCGTACCCGAAGTAAATGACCTACGTTCTTCCCATGTATCGACTACCGATCCGCCCGGAGCGTTGTAGACAGGGGAAGCCGTTGCCATACGATAAGCGGATGGGGCTGATTTTTTAGCTGACGAAGTGTTTACTGCAGTAGCTTGAGCTTTAGGCTCCGGTGCTTTTAATATTTTTGACGTTTTTTCAGGAACTGTAACACTCTGTGCTGTCATTTTAGTCATTTTTGGCGGTACTAATTTCGCTGATTTTGCTTTCAATTTTTCCATCTGCGCTTCGTTTTCAGCAAGTCTTTCCTGCAGAGCACGGTTCAATTTTTCGGTAGCATCAGAAGCTTTATACACCACTTTTTCCTGCACTACCGGACGATCTTTATAAACAATTTTTTCCACAATTTTTTCTTGGATAACAGGGCGATCTTTGTAGACTGTTTTTTCCACAATCTTCTCTTTTACGATCGTATTGGAAGGATTATTTTTTAAATTGGTCAGTTTTGTTTGTAGATTGACCAATTCACGTTGTAAAGCAGCAATTTTTTCGGTAGGTTCAACGATTTTTGTTACCACTTTTTCCTGCACTACCGGACGATCTTTATAAACGATTTTCTCAACAATTTTTTCTTGGACAACAACTTTTGAACCTTTTTTGAGGTTTGCTATCGTCGCTTGTGCAGCTGATAATTCGCGCTGCAAAGCCACTAATTTTTCAGTAGGCTCGACAACCTTAGTCACTATTTTCTCTTGTACGGCAGGTGTTGCTTGCGTATTTTGCAACTTTAAAATGTAGGCATTAGCACGCGTGAGTTCATTTTGTAACGCTTTTATTTTACCGCTTTGATCTGAGGTTACTAACGTTTTAGGAGGTTCAGAGATTTTTGGAGCTGCTGCTTTGGTGTTTTTATACTTATCAACCTGTGTTCTTGCAACAGAGAGTTCTTGTTCCAATCGGAGCCGTTCTTTTGATGTTTTGGCAATAATATTTTCTAGCCGTTCTACTTCAAATTTTGTTTTTTCCAATGAAGAGGTTAGACTTTGTCGCTCAATCCTGCTCACTTTTGCACTATTGGTTTGCGATAATAACCGTTCATTTTCTGCAACCGTTTCTCGGTAGTTTTTATCGCGGGATTTCAAACTTTTTTCCAGACTCTGAATTACCCCTTTTTTTTCCATAGCCTCACGTTCCATTTCAGTATTACGTTTTTTTAGTCTGCTGAGTTCTTTGGAAGTGATATCTATTTGTCCTTCGAGATAAGCGATTCGTTTTTGATACCCTTTTAGTTTTGAGACGGTATCAGTAGAAGAAAGGTTCTTTTGCTGCTGAGTACAATCTTCGTATTTTTGCCGAAGATTAGCTACTTCCTTAATGATGGATTGAGGATCGCCACTGTTGCCATAAAGATATACCGCACACAATGCACTCAAAAATATTCCCCTCATACCAAACCTTTTTTCATTAACTTTACACCCATCTCTAAATGATGCGTATAAGGGAACTGATCAAAAGCACCCATTGCACTGATAGTATGGGTTTTAGAGAGTATCTCCAAATCACGCAACAAAGTCTCTGGATTACATGAGATATAGAGAATGTGATCAAAACGGGCTGCAAAACTACACGGTTCTTCTCCCAAACCAGCACGCGGCGGATCAACGAAGAGTGTTTTTAGGTGATAATCTGAGACACTAAGTCCCTCTAAACGGCGAAACTCACGTACACCATCGAGCGCTTGCGTGAATTCTTCCGCGCTTAAACGGACAAATTCAATATTCTCAATAGCGTTTAACGTCATGTTTTGTTTTGCCGCATGGATAGAGGCTTTGGATATCTCGGTTGCTAATACCCGATCAAACATTGTTGCAAAAGGGATCGTAAAATTCCCGGCACCGCAATAGAGTTCGAGCAAATCACCGCCGATCCCTTCCAATTGTGAAAGCGACCATTCAATCATCTGTTCATTCACTCTCGGATTTGGTTGAGTAAAACTGTTTTCAATATGAACATAACGGTATTCACGTTCGTTAATGTACAGTTTTTCGATCACATAATCTTGAGAAAGGATCAGTTTTTGTTTACGGCTTCGTCCGATGATGTAAACCCCTAGACGTCTTTGAAGCTCCAGTGCCGCATTTTGCCAGTTCTCATCCAAAGCTTTGTGATAGAGCATACTCACGGCAACTTCTCCCTCGCCAGAGGTTAAAAAATCGACACCGAATAATTTATGGGAAATGCCCAAATCTACTATTTCAGGGAGAAGCTTTTCCATCATAGTGGCGATAAAAGGGGAGACAATCGAACAAGCGTTTATCTTTAACGCCCCTTGTCGATCCAATCGGCTCATGGCGTAGGATATCCCACTATCATCATGATAAATTTTAAATTCTGCGCGTGAGCGATACTGTGCACTGGGTGAGGGACAAAGGGTGATATCACCCTCATACAAAGGGGAGAACATCTCACGAACCGCTGAGATTTTGTGTTCTAGCTGACCTTCGTACCCTTCTTCATAATCGCGACAACTCCCGCACACACCAAAATATTCACACTGCATTGTAACCCTTATTTAACACTGGCAATCAAATTACCGATCAACAAATTCCATCCATCGACCATCACAAATACGAGGATTTTAAACGGCATCGAGATCATAACCGGTGGAAGCATCATCATCCCCATCGACATCAAGATTGAGGCGACAACCATATCAATAACCAAAAATGGTAAAAAGAGGAGAAATCCTATCTCAAATGCCGTTTTTAGCTCACTGATCATAAATGCAGGGATCACGATTGTTAACGGTACTTCTTTAATCGACTGAGGATTTTCCATATGCCGAATCCGTAAAAAAAGGGCTAAATCTTTCTCGCGCGTATTACGAACCATAAAGTTCTTAAACGGTTCCGTCGTTTTTTCAAATGCTTCATCGTAGGTAATTTTTTCTTCGCTGTAAGGTTTTATCCCCTCATCATACGCTTTGGTAGCGACCGGTTCCATCACAAAAACAGTCAAAATAAGGGCCAACATTACCAAAAGCTGTGTTGGCGGAACTTGCTGTGTCCCAAGTGCCTGACGTAAAAAACCGAAAACAATAACAAATCGGGTAAACGTCGTCATCACTAGCACTAGACTCGGTGCCAAGAACAGAACCGTAAGGACCAGTAAAACATTGAGTGAACTGACAACTTCTTCGGGCGTTTCCGGTGCCGTGAGGTTAAAGTTCATCGCCGGAACCTGCGGATCAGCACCCCACAATAAAGGGGTAAGCATCAAAACAAGGTAAAAAATACGTCTCATTATTGTACCGGTGCAACAGGAACATCGAGTGCCGGAGCTGCACTGATGGCATCGGTTGCATTAGGTGTTGCGCCCCCTATTCCTTGATCGAGAATCGTTTTCTCTGCTTCCGCTTTTTTATCTGCTTTAGTCCCGTAAAAATGGAGCTCAACACGGCGGTTTTTATCCCGTCCCTCAGCGGTTGCATTACTCGATATTGGACGGTATTGCGAAAATCCTGCAGCACTCAGACGTTCAGGGACAATACCATCAATCATGAGCTCTTGTAGCACTGAAATCGCACGTGCGGAAGAGAGTTCCCAATTATCACGATAAGGACTTGTACGTCCTGGCGTTGAGTCATCGGTATGCCCTTGGACACTTACTTCAACTTGATTCGGAAGCTGTTCAACAATCATTGCAATCCGTTTTAGAAAAAGAAGTGCATCCTCATCTTCGATTTTTGCACTCCCCTCTTTAAACAAAAGAGAAGCGGGAAGCTGAATCACAAACCCATCTTGAGACTCTTCAAGCGTAACAGAAGGGCCTTTCCCTTTTTCTTTCATTTCATTAATTTCTGCAACTGCTTCTGAAATTCGGTTAACCTCTTCATTCGTTTCATCTTCGCTTTCAATCGGAGTAGAAAGTTGAAGTCGACGTTTAGAAACTTCCGTCTGTTCTCCACCTTCCAAAACAGACATGGCTCCAGAGAGAGAACCGATCGCTTCAGAAACTTTTTTTGCATCCATAGACGACATCGAGAGGAGCAATACGAAAAAACATAACAGTAACGACATCAAATCCCCGAAGGCTGCGAGCCATTCAGGCATACACTCCGGACAATCAGGACATTTTTTCTTACCCATTATTCACCCAATCTTCTAAGAATCAAATTGGCTCACCCGCTCTGCAGGTGGGAGATAAGCTAAAAGTTTGGCTTCGAGGGTACGAGGATTATCGCCCGCTTGAATCGACATAATTCCCTCTAAAATCATTTGTTTGACGGTATCTTCATCGGTGTTACGGATATTTAGGATATTTGCAATCGGTCCTCCGAATACGTTCCCAATCACCGCACCATAAAGAGTAGTTAACAACGCAACCGCCATCGACGGTCCAATTGCACTCGGATCGGCCATATTCAAAAGCATTGCAACCAGACCGATCAGAGTTCCTACCATCCCCATGGCTCCGGCAAGTCCTGACCACATACTAAACATAGCAGCATTACTTTTATGACGATCACTTGTTTGTTCCATCTCAATTTCCAAAAGGGCGCGAATCGTATCCGGTTCATTGCCATCGACCGCCATCGAGAGCCCTTTTTTCAAAAATTTGTTTTCCTCAGTGTTAGCAACGGTTTCGAGAGCCAAAATTCCATCACGTCGCGCTTGAGTTGCATAATTTACTAATTTTTGAATAATTTCAAGTCTGTTATCAATCGTTGGTTTGATAGCAACCATAAAAACTTTCGTAAAAATTTTCATTTGTTCAAGTTTAAAAGAGATTAACAACGCACCAATTGAACCTCCGATAACGATTAGAACCGAAGGTATGTCAACATACGCCCCAATACCAACCCCAATTGCCATGGAGTACAACAAAAGAGCTATAACTGAAATCAATCCAATGACCGTACCTAAGTCCATTCACATCCCTTGAAATTAATTGGCTTATTTAAAGTGCTTATGATACCACAACTTAAATGGGGTTCTCGATTAAATTAATGGAAATTTGATAAGATTACAACAATTATTTATCAGGAGATTTTATGAACCTTACCATCGTGATCCTTGCCGCCGGAAAAGGGAGCCGTATGAAATCGCCAAAAGCGAAGGTTCTTCATGAAATCTGCGGACGTGAAATGCTCTATTACAGCATAAAAGCCGCGCGTGAAATCACCGACGATATCATTGTGGTCGTCGCCCACCAAAAAGACGCTGTCATCGCGGCAATGAAAAAATACTTTGATAATTTGATATTCGTAACCCAAGATGCCGAAAATTTTCCCGGAACCGGTGGTGCGATGATGGGAATTCAGCCCCGCTATGATGATGTCCTCGTTCTCAACGGAGACATGCCTCTCATTTCGCGTTACTCAATCGAAAAATTCCTCTCCAACCCTGCTGACATCGTCATGTCTGTTATTCCTCTCGATAATCCTAGCGGGTACGGACGTGTTGTGATCGAAGAGGGGCGTGTAATGCGCATCGTCGAAGAGAAAGACGCAACACCACAGGAAAAAGCGATCAACACCGTCAATGCAGGAGTATATGCCTTTAAACACCATGTTCTGCAAACCTATATTCCCCGTCTGTCCAATGCTAATGCCCAAGGTGAGTATTACCTAACCGACGTCATTGAAATGGCACACAAAGATGGGCTCTCTATTTCACCGCTTTTTGTCGAAGAGGTGGAGTTTAAAGGGGTAAATTCCAAAAACGATCTCGCCAATGCGGAGATGATTATGATGGATCGCCTCCGCCGTAACTGGATGGATGCCGGAGTGATTATGCAGTTACCCGAAACAATCTATCTCGAAGAAGGTGTCACGTTCGAGGGGGAGTGTATCATCGAAAATGGGGCTCGTTTATGCGGCAATTCCCTTATCGTAAATTCTCACATTAAAGCCCACAGCGTTATCGAAGAGAGTGTTATCCGCAATTCAGACGTCGGACCACTCGCCCACATCCGTCCGCAAAGTCTCCTCGATGAAACCCATGTCGGTAATTTCGTCGAAGTCAAAAAATCAACACTCAACGGCGTTAAAGCGGGGCATCTCAGCTATCTAGGTGATGCAACCATCGACTCAGGGACCAATATCGGTGCAGGAACCATCACCTGTAACTATGATGGGATTAAAAAATACCAAACCATCATCGGTAAAAATGTTTTCATTGGGAGCGATACACAACTCGTCGCTCCGGTAGAGATCAGTGACAACGTCATGATCGCCGCAGGAACCACCGTTACTGCCGGCAAATATGAAAGTGATATCTTGATTCTCAGTCGAACTCCAATCCGAAAAGTAACGGGATTCTTCACCAAATTTTTCGGCAAAGGGAAATGATGCAGATTCCCTCTAATCTTCTTGAAGGTAAAAAAATCCTCCTCGGTGTCACGGGGTCGATTGCGGCGTATAAATCGCTCGAACTCCTCCGCCTCTTCATCAAAGCCGGTGCTGAAGTGAGAGTTGTGATGAGCCCTTCTGCCAAAAAATTCGTTGCACCGCTCAGTTTCGAAGCGCTCAGCCGTAACCGAGTCCTCGATGACACCAACGAATCGTGGGCGGATGATTTCAACCATATCAAAATTTCTCAGTGGGCGGATTTATTCGTTATCGCTCCTGTAACCGCCAACACCATCGCCAAACTCGCCAACGGTATCGCCGATACGATCCTCACCCAATGCGCCCTCGCCTATAGCGGAGTCAAACTCATTGCCCCATCAGCAAATACTAACATGATCCAAAATCCGATGATCCAAGCCTCTCAAAAGATGCTCGCAATTGCCAACTATGAGATTATCAACACCCAAACCAAAGAGTTAGCGTGTCAAGTGGTCGGTGATGGTGCGATGGCGGAACCGTTGGAGATTTTTTGGCACTCTGCACGCGTATTGCTCAAAAACGATTATTGGATGGATCGCCGCGTTATTGTTACGGGTGGCGGAACGATCGAAAAACTCGATGATGTCCGTACCATCAGCAACCGTTCCAGTGGCAAAATGGCCTCGGCTCTCGCTACTGCACTTTTTGTACGCGGCGCGGATGTCAACCTTATCTCAACCCGTTTTGAAGTGGGTCTCCCCACCTCTATCCATACCATCGATGTTGAGAGTTCTGAAGAGATGGGAGAATACCTCACCGACTCGATCCGAATTGCGAAAAAAGGGAAACTCTCGAAACCTTCTCTCATCCATGATGAACCGATAGCTCTTATCCAAAAAGAGCCATTTTTGTTTATGGCTGCGGCGGTGAGCGACTATGTCCCAACCCATCCGCAAAACGGAAAACTCAAAAAAGAGATACTCGGAGAATCGTGGAATATCGCTATGAAACAAAACATAGATCTCCTGAAATCGTGTAACAAAGAGGGGATTAAAACCGTCGCATTTAAAGCCGAGACTGATCCCGCCGTTGCAACCCAAAATGCACAAAACCTTTTAATCAACAAAGGGGTAGATGCGGTGTGTCTCAACCTCATCGATGATTCCAACCCTTTTGGGAGCGATACCAACGCCATCGATTTTATCAGTGCAAACGGTTCCCTCACACTCCCTAAAACCGATAAACTGAGTTTGGCTCTTCAACTCTTAGACGAAGCGTCCACCTTATGAGCAATCGCCCGAGTCATATTGCGATCATCATGGACGGAAACGGCCGTTGGGCTGAGTCACGAGGTAAAACCCGCAGTCACGGTCATGAGCAAGGGGCCGAAAGTGTCCGAATTATCACCAGCTATTGTGCCAACCATCCCGACATCGATCGGCTGAGTCTCTATGCATTCAGTACCGAAAATTGGAAGCGTCCGAAATTGGAAGTTGAATTTTTAATGAAACTTCTCGAAAAATACCTGAAAAATGAACGAAAAAATTATTTGGAAGGAAATATCCGATTTGAACCGATTGGTGATCTCTCACTCTTTTCAAAATCACTCCGTAAAGTAATCGATGATCTCCAAAATGTAACCCAAGGGTGTAATGGATTGGTTCAAAGTTTGGCCCTGAACTACGGAAGCCGTGATGAAATCGTCCGCGCAGTCAACGCATTGTTTCCACATACACCCATCACAGTCGAGTTGCTCAACAACGCCCTCGACTGTCCTCATAATATCGATCTTCTAATCCGCACGGGAGGTGACCATCGCCTCTCTAATTTTCTCCTGTGGCAAGCAGCGTACGCCGAGCTTTTTTTTACCAATACCTTATGGCCGGAGTTCACTACCGATGAACTCGAATCCATTATCAAAAAATTTAAAACCGTCGAAAGACGTTTCGGGGGATTAAACTAATGGAACTACTCTATGTCTTTGTTTTAGGAGCGGCAATCGGATCTTTTTTAAACGTTGTGATCCTCCGAACCCCACGTGATGAAAGTGTCTCCTTTCCCGCCTCACATTGTATGAGCTGTAATACTCCGCTTCGTGCATGGCACAATATTCCCATCCTCTCATGGCTGTTTTTACGCGGCAAATGTTCCTTTTGCGGTGAAAAAATCTCGATGCAATACCCCCTCATTGAGGTTATCAGCGGTCTCATTTTCCTCTTCAGCGCGATGAAACTAGGACTTAATGTCCAAGCATTCGGTGTTGCGTTGAGCTTTGATCTGCTCTTAGCCTTATCGGTTATCGATTATCGCTATAAAATGGTCCCCGACAGTATCAACCTCTCCGCCCTCACCGTTGCTATTTTGAGTGCGACCTCCTTTGGGCAACTGGGTTACAACTTTACCAACGCTTTGCTCTTTGCCGGCGGATTTACCTTGCTTCGTTTTTACCTCTCTTATGTCATTAAAAAAGAGGCCATGGGAGAAGCCGACATTATGATTGCCGCAACAATGGGAGCGTTGCTCGGTGTACAACTCGGCCTTGTTGCAATTTTTGTCGGTGCACTCCTCGCACTCCCTGCACTCCTCTTAACACAAGGGGAGAGTGAAGATTCCAAACAACTCCCGTTTATCCCGTTTCTGGCGATGGGGTGTTGGATTGTTTTAATGTTTGATACGCACGTTAACGCTTATTTGGTGGGGCTTTATGGATAAATTACGAAGCTACATCTTTTCCAATCTATCGGTACTTTTTTTCTCGATATTTTTGCCCCTATTCGCGATCGCTTCCGTCATTTTCATGATCAAGCTTGCGACCTATACCGCCGTCATTCAACTGAGCATTGCGGAGATGGGGAAACTCTATCTTTTTGTTTTACCGGAGTTACTGTTTTATACCCTTCCTATCGCTTTTGTGGTTGGCGGAGCCTTAACCCTCTATCGCCTCTCTAATGATAATGAGATGGTGGTGGTCTTTTCACTCGGTATTTCGCCCTCTTTTGTCGCGAGAGTGTTAGCACTCCCTGCGTTACTCCTCTCGATCTTGCTTTTTGTGAATTTTGTCGTAGTCACCCCCTATATCAAAATCATCTCCAGTAACTTTTTAGATAAAAAGAAAGCAGAAGCCAAATTCAACCTTACCGCTTCGGAATTCGGTCACAACTTCGGAGACTGGATGCTCTTTATCAACACCAGTGATGAGCGATCTCGTGCATTCGGCGATGTTGTACTGTTCAACAAAGAGATGAAAGACGAAATCCTCATCACCGCCAAAAAAGCAGAGCTAATTAATAAAAACGGTGTATTACAGCTACGACTGGAAGAGGGAGAGAGTCACAGTTATGATGACATACTTTTAAAAACCATCTTTTTCAAAACAGCCTATATTAACGATATGCTCAACACCGATCCGACCATTTACCGCGATACCCTCGATTTTTGGACAAACGAGGAAGAACGACCGAAAAAAGATAGACTTCTTATCACCAATACCCTCCTGAGTCTCTTTCCTCTCATTTCGGTATTTTTGATGATTGCATTGGGTGTCGTCCACGCCCGTCACCAAAAGCGATGGATTTATCTGTGGCTTTTTCTCTCAATCGTCGGATTTTACGCCTCATCCATACTCACTCAGCAATGGATCGGATTTCACGCCATCTGGATCGTAGCTCTCGGATGGCTTATCCTCTCTTACGGTTTTTATAAACGTTTAGTAGGAACACGCTTTTGAACCGTGCCAAGATCACGATGAGCTATAACGGCTCAGCGTTTATGGGCTCACAACAACAACCCACCACCCATGAAACCGTTATCGGCACCCTCATCATCGCCCTCAAACGACTCAAAATCAACTCCGCCCCCAAAGGCTCAGGGAGAACAGACCGAGGCGTTCACGCGACGCATCAGGTGATGCACATCGATTTACCGCTGTTTTGGAGTGATCTTCCCCGACTTAAAGATATGCTCAACCTCCAACTCCCCAACTCGTTACGGATTTTACGTATCGAGTTTGTAGAGAATGAATTTCATGCCCGCTACAGTGCTAAACGTCGTGTCTATCGCTACATCATCAAAGAGGGGAGAACCAACCCGTTCGAAGATAACTTCGTCTCCTTTATCCCCACCCTCAACCGCTATATCATTGCCGATGCCATCAAATGTTTCGAGGGGACGCATAGTTTCGAGCTTTTTAAAAAAAGCGGTAACGATATGGATCACTTCACCCGTATCATCTACCGCGCCTACGCCTACTCTCACAAAGGATATTTTGTCCTCGTATTCGAGGGAAACGGGTTTTTACGCTCCCAAATCCGCCTCATGGTCGGTTTTTTACTCCGTATCTCGGCGGGGAAAGCGACAAAAGAACAGCTCATAGAGCAGTTGAACTGTGTCAAGCGATACTCCACGGATATTGCACCCCATAATGGTTTGTATTTAACTCATATTAAATACTAAATTCCCGTTCGTGGTGAGCCTGTCGAACCATGAACTTCTCACCCTTCGACAAGCTCAGGGCGAACGGAACACAACAGCTTTAGTCTTTAAGACTCAACTTATTTGATACCTCTTGCATTATTAATGCTATTTCGTTACAATCACAGCTCAAATTTTAACCTTTAAGGATAGTCACATGGCAAAACATCAGTTCCAGACTGAAGTCTCACAAATCTTGCATTTAATGATTCACTCTTTGTACTCGAACAAAGAGATTTTCGTCCGCGAGCTTGTCTCCAATAGCTCCGACGCACTCGATAAACTCAACATGCTCGTCCTCACCGACGAAGCGTACAAAGGGGTCAACTTCGCCCCTCGTATCGATATCATCATCGATAAAGAGGGCAAAACCCTCACGATCAGTGATACAGGTATCGGGATGAACGAAGCGGATCTCGTTGAAAACCTCGGAACCATCGCGAAATCAGGAACCAAAGCGTTCTTAGAGAAACTCTCAGGCGATCAGAAAAAAGATTCGAACCTGATTGGTCAGTTCGGTGTCGGTTTCTATGCGTCATTTATGGTAGCCGATAAAGTCGAAGTTATTTCTCGCAAAGCGGGAGAAGAGCAAGCGTACAAATGGAGCTCAATGGCAGGGTCAGAATACGATCTTGAGCCAGCGGAACGTGATAGCCACGGTACGAGTATCATCATGCACCTCAAAGACGATGAGAGCGAGTTTTTAGAGGCGCACCGTATCGACAGCATCGTTAAAAAATACTCCAACCACATCCCTTTCCCGATCTACATGGACAAAGAGGAGTGGGTCGCCCCAGCCGAAGGTGAAGAGAAAGGTCACAACGAACTCGTTAACAAACAGATCAACAAAGCCAACGCATTGTGGACGATCAGCAAATCAGAGATCACCGATGAAGAGTACAAAGATTTCTACTCCAGTATCGCTCACGATTCCAGCGAGCCGTTGCTCTGGATGCACAATAAAGCTGAGGGAACGTTAGAGTACACCACCCTCTTCTACGTCCCTGCTAAAGCACCGATGGACTTATACCGCGTCGATTACCAAAGCGGTATCAAACTCTACATCAACCGTGTCTTCATCACCGACGATGAAAAAGAGCTTATGCCGACCTATCTTCGCTTCCTTCGCGGGGTGATCGACTCTGCCGACCTTCCATTGAACGTCAGCCGTGAAATCCTCCAAAGCAACCGCGTTATGGCGAAAATCAAAAACGCATCGGTCAAAAAAGTCCTCAGCGAACTTGCAAAAGTCTCTGAAAACGACGCCGAGAAATACGACGCATTCTACAAAGAGTTCGGAAACGTCCTCAAAGAGGGATTGTATAGCGACATGGGGAACCGTGAGCGTATCCTAGAGCTTCTCAAACTCAACACCCTAAACTCTGCCGAGCCGGTCATGTTCAGCAAATTTGTCGAGGGTGTAGACGCTGAGAAAAAAGAGATCTATTACATCTCTGCCAAAATGTCTCTCCAAATGCTCAAAAACTCCCCTGCACTAGAGCGTTTCAAATCAAAAGGTATCGATGTATTGGTTCTCAACGAAGAGATCGACACGATCGTATTCCCGATGGTAACTGAGTACAACGACTATAAATTCGTAAACGTCTCGGATGCGAAACTCGAAGAGTCCGAAGAAGAGAAAAAAGAGCACGAAGAAAAAGCCAAAGGATTGGAATCATTCGTTGGACAACTCCAAAATGCTCTGGGTGAGAACGTATCAAAAGTCGAAACGACATTCGATCTCACCGATTCTGCGGTGTGCTTGAGAGTCGATAAAGAAGACCAAGGGTACATGATGGCTCAGATGATGAAGCAGTTCGGAAACATGGGCGGGGATTTCCCGGCTCCGAAACCGATCCTACAAATCAACCCGAATCATGAGTTGATCAAAAAACTCAGCGATTCAGCAGACATGAACCTTATTGACGATGCGGCGCATGTGTTGCTTGATCAGGCGAAACTGTATGAGGGTGAAACCCTTGCGGACACCGCAGGGTTTATTGCACGACTTAATCGCATTATGGCGAAAGCACTCTAATCTCCCGTCATTCCCGCGAAAGCGGGAATCCAGCTTTAAAAATCACGAATATTTAAGATAAAATTATTTTTTTCAGATATAGAGTAAAAATATAGAATACCTATCCCTCATCAGCTAGTTTATATTGTTGTTTTAGCTTAGTAACCATTTCATTGCCTTTATCTATAGCTTCTACCCTAAATTTAAGACTATTTATTAGTTCAACAAATTTGTATGAAGAATAATCGAATACATCATGCCAAATGACTTTAAAATAAATTTCATAACGTACTCTACCGCCATTGTCTTTTATATAAACAAAATCATAAGATGGAAAAACTATACCACTTGGAGGGTAAGCTGGTCCAAATCTTCTTTCACAATTTATATCTTTAATATACAATTTATATGAAGAATCAATAAGAATATGATCTTGAAAAACTTCTATTGTATCGTACATTTTAATTTCATTCATAACATCATGATCAAACCTAAATAAATGATCTAAATACCAAATCAACACGCTTAAGACAATAAAAATTTTATACAAATTAGTATCTTCATCAATTAGTGAAACAAGAAGAATAAGACTTATAGGAGCACCATAGATCAGTGTTGAATAGTATCTTGGAATCTTTTTTGATTTTAAAGTTAATATCGCTTCCATAAACATACCTATATATTTTTACTTCAATTGAAATCTTTTAATTTTAGCTAAATTTCACAAAAAATTTAGTTCCCTTGTTCACACTCTCCTGAGTGAGAAAGTAGCAAAAGAGCATACCGCGATCCAAGAACTCTCGTTCCTCTCGGCACTACTGCCTCCGGAACGGCTCTAGGTATTGGATCACGGGGATATTTTAAATAGTTTCATGCCTTGCGACACCACACAGAGCAAGGTCGTTCGCCGTAGGGCGAAACGTACCGCCAGCGATTTGGTGCAAGGCGATTTTCTTTTCGTTCTTTTCTTATGAAAAAGAAAAGGACATAATATTTCATACTGCAATATAATTTCAATCTAACATAAAGCAGTATTACAATAACCGATAAAAAGGGAGTTGATAATGCCGAGACAAAACAATAAATCTATTATTCTCTTTCCAAAAGTTATCATTTTTGATATAATCTCATGAAATGGGCTATCGAATTTTTTAATGAAACGGTCGAAACCGATACGCTATCCCTCCCTGCCAAAATTTTGGCAAAGATGCTCCATATCTTCGAGATGATCGAAGAACATGGTCCGAATCTCGGAAAACCCTACACCGATGCTTTCGGTAATGGGCTTTTTGAAGTTAGAGCAAAAGGAGCCGAAGGGATCGGAAGAAGTTTCTTTTGTTATGCGAGTGGAAGAAAAATCATTATTCTCCACTCGTTTGTTAAAAAAACCCAAAAAACACCCCAAAAAGAGATCGAAATCGCCCTAAAGCGAAAAAAGGAGATTGAGCATGACAAATAGACCCTCTTTTGAAACATTCAAAGAAAAAGCTCTAAAAAACGAAGCGGTCAGAGCCGAATATGACGCGTTAGAAGCAATCTTTACACTCAAAAAACAGATGATAAAAGCCCGTCTCGAAGCGAAACTCTCCCAAGAAGATGTTGCCAATCTACTGCATACGAAAAAAAGTAATATTTCGAGATTAGAAAGCCCGAACAGCAAAAATTTACCGAATTTATCTACCTTGATGGAATACGCAAAAGCCGTCGGATTTAATCTCGAAATCAATCTAACTCGAAGCCCTTTGGCTTCCTAAAATACCAAAACAAATGAAAGCAAACCACTTTTTAGCCACTTTTTCCAACCCTTTATTTCAAAACAACTCTCCACTTTTAAGCTATACTCACACAGAACTTTAAAACAGATAGGCAGATAGGGGTCATGTATTCAATCTTCACTTTCTTTCTCCATTCCCTCACCCCAGCTTTCAAACGTTCTCTGTACTTTTCTCTTTAGCGAGAAAAGATACCAGAAGAGCATACCGCGATCCAAGAACGCTCGTTCCTCTCGGCATCTCTGCCTCCAAAATGACTCCACATGTTATTAATCTATTTGCTTTACGGTCAAACAACCTTTTAAAATTTTAAAAAATACACTATAATATTTAACATTTTTTATTTTATTAAATTAGGTATATTCGTGAAACAGCTTAAAAAAGATCTAAAAAATAGTATGGATAAAGATGAGGCATTTATAAAGTTTATAAATAGAAACGGTGATCAAAAAAAAGGATCGCGTATTCTATCACTCTTTCCCGAACCGAAATATGCTGAAAAATATGCGAAAGCAAATAAAATTCTGATAACTATTTATGGGTTATTGTCTCTTTTCGCTATTCTTGGATTAAGTGTTCAATTCGCGCACTTGCCTCCACTATGGCTACTTTTTTTACTGACAATCGGTGTATTATTACCTGCATTAGTACTCTATCTACTCTACAAAAAAAATGCTGGTGCCTATATGTTTCTTGCCTTTCTACTAGTAAAAGGTATCTTTGATTTACTACGCCAAAGTGATCAATCAATGATTTTAATTGGAATAGTTGTAAATCTTGGGTTATTGATTTTCGTTGTAATATTGAAACAAAAGATGTTCCCTTACCAAAACTTTTTTAATACAAAAAAAGACACAAATGGTCTTTATATCTATAAGGAAGCTGTTACAGCATAAAAATATCCCCTCATTTCCACTCTCCTGAAAAAAAGGGGACAGGCTACTTTTTCTCTTCCCTCATTATCTCTTCCCCGCCCAAGTCCACAATCACCCTTCGCGCTTTTAGAAAAAAACGGTAATAAATCAGATAGATCAATAACCCAAAATAGGTCAAAGCTCCCAAACAGATAAATAGCACTCCGATATTAAAATGTTTTTTTTCAATCACAAGTCTGGAATCAGAACGCTCGATACGGGTATAACCGTTTTGATAAAACATCTCATCGATGCGATCCATTTTTTCATTCTCCAAGAAATCGGCATGGTTCATCTGCACACAATAATCTTTAAACATTGCAAGACTCTGCGCGTAATTACGGCGATCCCAAAAATAGACGATAATCCCGAGCGGCAATACGAACAACATGATTATCGTGCTCATCGTCCCCTCCTATATCGTATCGGAAGATTATAACTCGGAAATACAACCCTAATCATAAAAGGCAAACTAGTAAAAAAGGCAAAAAAGAAAAAAGGGGACAAAAAAGGGGACAGGCTACTTTTTCTTCCCCTTCCCTCACCCCACATTTCAAACTTTCTCTGTACTTTTCTCTTTAGCGAGAAAAGATACCAAAAGAGCATACCGCGATCCAAGAACGCTCGTTCCTCTCGGCACTACTACATCCTCAACAGCTCCCAGAGTTGCCGCAGGAACAACACCTTATTAATTTGCATTTTTCTGTCATAACTTCGTGATAAATATTTGCTATAATTATATTACATCTAGATAGTGAAGGGGTATTATATGCAAGTTAGAAACAATCTGTTTATAGCTTTGGCAATCGGTGTATTATCATTAAACGGTATTGCAAGCGATAGCCATGAACTCGCCGAGCACGGCACGTGCACAGGATTCGGTCCTCAGACCCCCAGAGACATCGACAGTCTTGTCGGGGCTAATGAGCGTCTTTTCCAATTGGCGCCAAGCTACAAAGAGATGAACCTTTGTAACATCCACTTTCATGAGAACGCTGAACACAAATCAAAAGAGTTCTCCATTTTTGCAGGAGAGGGTTCACACGGATATGAGAGCGGTTACAAGTGTAACATCAGTAAAAAACTTACAGCGGCTGAACTTGCTCCGACAAAAGAGCAGATCTGTAAAAATGAACACGGTGATCTCGTACCGGGTGATACGATCGAAGTCCATTGGGTATTTAGCTCATGTGATGTAGCGCCGGGTAAAGGTCTGGGTTCGTGTGTCTCTGAAAAATGCGCCAATCCGAATCTCCGCGTAGAGACGCAGGTGTTTACACTCGTCAATGATCCTAAAGCGCTTGATTTTAACACATTGATGTATGAAGGCAAAATCAACGGCTTACACCAGCCGAAAGCGCTTCCGTCCAATACCGGTAAACCCGTTGTGTTCACTGGTTCTACCACCGGACCAAGCTATAGCGACAGCAAATGTTCACCGTATCAGGTCACATGGAGTGTACGCCCCTCATGTGCCAAAGTCGATATCAATACCGTCGGTAAATGGTGTGCTTCCGGAAACGTCTTTCAAGAAGATCATGCGCACGGCGTAAGAAAACTTGTTACTGACCCAAAACTTCTATCCAAAATCAAAAAACAAAAATGACGGGGGCGGCTTTGTCCGCACCGTTGAAACCCCTCTTCTTCTTTATCTTCGTACCCTATTTTCAGAAAAACGATTGAACGGTATGCTGAACTAACCCTTTAATTATAAAGCCTCAACGTCTCCCCCACACTCACACGTGCTTCTCTTTGCTCCATACTGATACTCTCACGCCACGGCATCGGACTCACCTCCGGTGACATGATCCCTTTACTCTTATGGACACGGATCACATATTCGCCACTGTTTACAAAATGGTCGTTGTATTCAGGCGTATAGGGCATATCCCACACGATACACCCCTCAGTAGGACACACATCGGCACATTTCGGTACTGCCGAATCGACACACTCGATACATTTTTCAGGCTTTACATAGGTGTATTCACCATCAGCAAGCGGAGACTCAGACGCACTCACGATCGCCGTTGCGGGACATTCGTCGATACACGCGTCACAATTGATACAGGAGTCGGTAATCACAACAGCCATAAAATCTCCTAAACGTTAGTAATTTTTTATGATATGCATTATATGTTCTGATTTCACCATTCCCGACATTCTCGTTGGAATTGCCTACTCTCTTTGTAGATCAAATTCTTTCTTCCCACTTTTAGTTACAATATTTAACGTTATATGTTATTTTAAATGATACAATGATTTACATTCATTCGAAAAAAGGATCCACATGAAACGTACACTACTTATCGCTACTGCATTACTACTCTGCACAGGATGCTCGGCTACCTGGAAAGGGATGAAAGAAGATACCTCTAATGCAACCGCTTGGACTAAAGGGGAAGTAAACGAAGGGGCAACATCCGTCAAAACGAAAACGGAATAAAATCCCCTAGTTCACACATTCTTGAGTTCCGTGTTATTTAGAAATTATCCCGTTCCAAAAAGTCCGAATCATTCAAAACTTGAGCATTTGCACTGTTTGGCATTGAGTGTTTCGGTACGGTGCCAAATCCTTCTAGTTTGCCACAATTAGGGCATTTTCCTCCATCCAATTCAGCTATCATCTCAACATCGATCACAAAATCGCACGCCTGACAAAAAAAGTCCATCATCTGCCCCTATAGTATTTTCTAACCTTAATGCATTCTCTATTCTAATCTGACTACACAAAGGTAATTTTTTGTGCTTTGATCCGTTTCATATCATCCTCATCCAACCCATCGATTGCGTGGACAAAACAGCACGGTTTTTCTCTGATCTGTTTATGAATCTCGTTAAATGTCTCTCTGTTTTCTACGATATAAACATTCTCGGCATACAATGCTTTAAGCGGCAGACCGATACATCCATGCGCGAGGGTGATCGTCAATAGCTCCATCATCTCGTTGTTGATGGTGATCCCTCCGTTGCCTTTGAGCAATATGATCTTTAGTGGCGTGCTGTTTTGTGCCATACAATACCTTTTTTGTTATCTGATCGTTAAAGTGTCATCTGTATCAAGCTTTCGCTCCACATACTCAAATGATCTTTGGATAATGCACTGCTAAAACGGTTCATCTCTCTACCGTTTTTAAAAGCGACAATTGTTGGAAGGGCATTAACACCATATTGACGTGCTATTTCTGGATAATCCAAAGTATTGATTTTGATAAAACGTACTTCAAGTGCAAAGGTGGATGCCGCTTTTTCATAATCAGGTGCCATCTTCATACACGGTGCACAATCGGGTGAATAAAAGTCAACCAACACCGGAATATCATTCTCGCTGATGTGCGCGTGAAACGACTCATAATCACACTCTATCGGTGTTGTATCCAACAGAGATTTTTGGCATGAACTGCATAAAACAACCTCTTTGGCTACCTCATTTTCTACTCTGTTGATTGCCTGACAATGGGGGCAAACGACTTTTAGGCTCTCCATATTCTAGCTCCTAATATTGACTCTATTCTCCTATGCATAAGTTATACGACACAATAAACTTAACGGCTAAGCATCAATCACTTTTTGACATACCGTACCGATAATAGTACAATCTCTCATGGATAAAAAAGAACCTCTGACGATGAAAAAAGGGTATATTACTAAACCTGTTACCGAAACAAACTCTCATATCTATCATAACCTTGTGCAATGCTATGAAGCCGAGTTTTCACCTATCACAGGTAAGAGACCAAACCCTTCGGGGATATTCGAACTTGATACCCATCTGGGTAACGATACCATAGGTTTCCTGCTCTACATTGACGATATTCCCGCTGGAATTGCCGCGATCAGATGCAAAGAGTGTCATAGTTACGAGATGTGTGAATTTTATGTACTTCCCTGTTTTCGGAAAAATAGTATCGGAATGCAGTTTGCCCATACCATCTGGGAAAATCATCCCGGTGATTGGGAGATTAAACAGCTGCATGGAGCCGAATATGCTACCAAATTTTGGCGAAAAACGATTGAACGATTTAACAACACTGCGTATACCGAAGAATCTTACAACGATCAGTACTGGGGAGTCGTCACACGCCAGCAATTTACGCTGAACTAGCCCTATCAAGCATCCGAGCATTCAATTAAATAGTTTCATCCCCTTACTATTTCTTACGTAAAACAATTGTAGAATCAACAATATGCTTTAGGAAAAAAGGGGTTATAGATGCGTGTTTTACTCACAGGAGCAAACGGATATATCGGGCGACGCCTGAAACATGCGCTGATTCAAAAAGGTGGCGTTACCCTCCGTTTGATGGTACGCAATCCCAATAGTCTCTCATTAGCGGCCAAAGAAAAGTGCGAAATCATCAAAGCCGACGTAATGTCCCCTGAAACACTTGATGAAGCGCTTAAAGAGGTGGATGTAGCCTATTATCTCATTCACGGACTTACCCATTCCAATTTTCGTGATTTAGACCGTCAAAGTGCCCAAAATTTCCTCGATGCGTGTATCCGTCAAAAGGTAAAAAAGATCATTTATCTGGGGGGATTGGGTGATAAAGAAACGGGAAGCGAACATCTGCTGAGCCGAATCGAGACGGGAGAGATACTGAGCTCCGCACCCGAAAAGCTCCAATGCATCTGGTTTCGTGCCGGAGTGATTATCGGCTCAGGAAGCGCGAGTTTTGAAATTATCCGCAATCTCGTCCAAAAATTGCCGGTGATGATCACCCCAAAATGGGTTTCAACCCTCATCACCCCGATCGGGGTGGAGGATGTGATCCGTTATCTGGTCGCGGCACTTGAGTTGGAATCGGGTGAAAATCGTATGATCGATTTGGGTGAGGAGGCAATGAGTTATGGTGATTTAATGCTTCGCGTAGCGGCAGGGATGGGGCTAAAACGCTACCTGATTCCGGTTAATCTCCTGACACCGAAGCTCTCCTCCTACTGGCTGACACTCTTTACCCCCGTACCCTACGGAGTCGCCAGCTCTTTGATAGAGGGGCTAAAAAGTGAAGTGGTGACGACCAATACGCTGCGCCATGAACTCTTTACGATCACTCCCCACACGCTCGAAGAGGCGGTACACCATGCGGTTGAAGAGATTGAATCCAATCAGGTGATCAGCCGATGGAGCGACAGCGGTGCGGGTTCTGCCCAATCTGACTCTTCGGACAACATCGCTAATGCTATTTTTATCGATCGCAGAGTCGTCGATTTCGGCGACACTCCCCCTCAAGACGTCTACCGCAGTTTTTGTATGATCGGAGGAGAATCGGGCTGGTTCGGGTACGACTGGCTCTGGAAAATACGGGGAGTGATCGATAAGCTATTCGGAGGGGCGGGGATCAATCGGGGACGACGGGATTCGCACCATCTTCGTGTCGGCGACAGTGTCGATTTTTGGAAAGTGGTCGATCTGGTGGAGAACGAACGGCTTCTTCTGTTTGCTCAGATGAAATTGCCCGGAAAGGCGTGGCTGGAGTTTAAAATACAAGAGCACACCTTGATCCAAAGTGCCTATTTTTATCCCGATGGGGTCTCAGGACGATTATACTGGTATGCGCTGATCCCTATCCATCATCTCATATTTAGCAATATGGCATCATCGATCCTGCAGCGTGCCGAAAAATTGAAAGATTAAAGATGGGTAAATCTATTATTTTTATCGATGAAGGAGAACTTATGAAAACGAGTGTTAACACTCACTATAAAGGTCGAATATGAGTTTTATAAATAAACGTCTTTTTTACCGTATCGCCTTGTATAGCATTGCAGGATTAATTGGCTATACAATTTATGCCAAAGCCAATGTTCCGCCTGAGACAGATGCAGAGTATTGCGAAAGAAAAGGAATGGTAAAAATACATAACCGGTTTTACAAATACGACGTTTATCAGCATGATGAAATGAAGCCTTTTGTAGATATGCTAATAAAAGGTTGTAATGGCGATGCGTATTGCGAGATTAATCGCGCTTATCAATATGTTCTCAAAATCCCTTATAAAGAGAGTTCAGCCAATCGTAATCCTTCAGATGTAATCAATCAAAATGGCGGTGATTGCGATGAAAAATCATTTTTGCTTGCCTCTTTACTCTTACAAAAACAATATGCATGCATTTTGATTACAACAAAAGATCATGGGTTTATTGGTGTCCATATACCAAATGAAAAAGAGATCACCGCTCCCGCCTCTTATGTTACTTTTGAGGGGAAAAAATACTATTTTGCTGAGACAACAACTCCCGTGGGCTATATTGGTCGGGATAACGGAGTAAAAGAAGAAGAGATCGAAGGGGTATTTGATATGGTGGCAAAAAAAGAGATACCGATTGAACAAGTAGATTTTTTCATCGTTCCACTCTCCTGAGTATAGTTCAACACAATTCGGTAAATTCCATACAATACATCAACATCTGTTTTTGATAAAGAGGTTGACTAAGCTTTTCAGTGCTTGCAATGGAACACAAACAAGGATTATGGGAACAATTCGGGCATTGATGGCATTCACGCTCAGAATAACACATAAATGTCGGACTGTTTTCATTAAAATCAATTCTCCATGTACCATCCGTAAACATCTTTGCAACTTCATTTCGTCCATTGTAATGTTCCAAACAAGTAAACCATTTTAATGTATTCATAATAAAGCCCCTCATGCAGACTTCAAGTTTTCACACGATTAAAATTCAATAGTGTGAAAAAATATACAACTATTATATTCCTTGAATTCTTCTAAAAATATAAAAATTTTAATCTTTTATCACATAGATTAAAAATGAAAATATATCCCTATAGCTTTACATTCACATAGCAGGAATCGACAACGCACTCAACGCTTCATTTACAGTAAAAACTTTTCCTCGTATATTGCTGTAACCAAAGGATTCTAATCGTTCGGTATGTTTTTTCAAATAGCGCTGTGCATCTTGTTCATTATCAAACAGATAAATTCCTCCTGCCTCTTTGTCCATTTCATTTTCTGTCCAAAGTTTAGAGATTAGCCCTTTCTCCGTTGCGATATCTTTTGCCAAATCGCTCATTACTGCTGTCAATTCATCACCGAATGGTCCGTTATGGGGAAAATCTACTTGAAGAAGGTATCTCATGGTGTACTCCTTTGATTATTGTTGGAATAATATTCCAATAAAATTAATTTATCCACAAAGAGACACTACATCGATTAATTTCTCCGTTTCGATCATTAAAAATATATGTTACAATCCGACTAAAAGAGAGTCAATTATGGAAATTCTAAAGCGACCGATGGGTGATTATCAAACCAACTGCTACCTTGTTAAAATCGAGGGGAAAGAGATCATCATCGATCCAGGAATGGGAGCAACCGAGTGGGTGATGGCAAACGTGACAAATCCTATCGCTATCCTCAACACTCACGGTCATTTTGATCATGTTTGGAGTAATAATGAACTGCAAACAAAATTAAATATCCCTCTCTATACCCCAAAAGGGGATGTAATGTTATTACAAAACAGTTCGTGGATGCCTGGACTGCCCCCTTCTAAACCTGATGTCGAAGTGGATGGAGATCAGAGCTATAATCTCGAAGGAATAGAAGTTAAATTTCACCATTTTCCGGGACATTGTCCAGGATGTTCGATGATCGAAATCGGTGATGCTATTTTTAGTGGAGATTTTTTATTTGAAGGTTCGATCGGGAGATGGGATTTCCCCTACTCCGATGCAGAAGCAATGCGTCAAAGTCTTAAAAAATTTTCAGCATGGACCACAGATAAAATGCTCTACCCAGGTCATGGTAACCCGACAAGTGTCCAAAAAGAGTTGAAAAACGTCGATTATTGGCTTCGAGTTGTTTAGTTCTCTACATTTTTAATAAGATCTAGTCTAAGAACATGACGTTCGGTAACTACCGTTTTAAACTCTCCCTCAAAAACTTTGATATCATGAACGAAACCACGAACCGTGACGTTACGCTTCCGACCCTCTTTTTGGTGTTCTGTTGCTTCAAAAGTAACTTTATCTCCTACTCTTACCGGAGCCAAGAAGAGACAATTACAGGATGCCAAGACAACATTTGGTTCATTTACCGATGCCATTGCTGCAAAATCAGCCGCACTGAAAATAAACCCTCCATGTACCAATCCTACTTCATCGGCACGCATAACCTCATTGGTTTCTAATACAACTTTTGCAAATCCAATTTCCAACTTAACGATTTCGCCACTGTAATTTGTATTAATTTTCTCGTGTGTATTTAATGCTGTTTCTTGGTTTATCGCAACTTGAATTTCACCATTATTTGCACTATCGCTATGATCTGTTGCCAAAATTATCCCTTTTTAATTCGTACGTACCCACGCTTTGGTGCGGGATAGCCTTCTACTGTTTTGGTACTATCGGCAGGATCGAGAAAATCTTCAAGGCTTTGTGATTCGATCCACTCTGTTTTACGTTGTTCATCTGACGTTGTAAGTACTGTTCCCAGAATTTCAAAAGAGTTAAATCCGGCACGAATACACCAGTTTTCGAGTGCTTTTAGAGTTGGAACGAAATAAACATTAGTAATTTTTGAATAGCTTCCGCTTGGGCAAAGAGCAACTGGCTCATCACCGTCAATGATAAAAGTATCGAGATAAATCTCACCCCCCTCAGCCAAACCTTGTCCTAATGCTTTTATCATCGCAATCGGATCGCTTCGATGATACAGTACCCCAAGACAAAAGATAACGTCAAATTTCTCTTCATAAAATGGTAAATGTTCCACACCGAGGAGTTCATAAACGATCTCGCTTTTGACATAATGGTTAATGAGATCAAACTGCGATTTAAAAAGAGCCGAAGGATCGAACCCTACCACTTTTGCCGGAGCATCTTCGAGGAATCGAAACATATAATAGCCGTTGTTACACCCGATATCGGCTACTTTTTTACCCGCTAGATTAAAATGGGGACGGAGAAAATTGTATTTGAGGTCTGAGCGCCATTCGGTATCGATAAAAAGACCAAACAAATCAAACGGCCCTTTACGCCACGGCATCATCAATCGTGCAATCCGCTCTAGCTCGTTGACATCTACTGCTTCTGGGGATGTGAGAGCAACGGTGTTACCCAGTTCAGCATGAGCATCAATCTGCGGAAGCTGATGAAGCGCTTCACGCAACGGAGCGATATTTTTCCATGTCATCCATTTTTGACGCTCTTGTCGAACTGCGTTCAGATCCATATTCACTCCCTAGCTATAATCGTCTTATTTTATCAATATTAGGCTAAAATACCCCCATGCGAATCGAAAAAAAAGCCACCCTTATCTCTACCATCGTCGCCTTTTTACTGGTGACATTTAAACTTACTGTTGGGATTATCAGCGGTTCTGTTGCCGTTTTAGCCTCCGCTATCGATTCTCTGCTCGATACGGTTATCTCCCTCTTTAACTATTTTGCTCTGCACAACTCCGATAAAGAACCGGATGAGCATTTTAACTTCGGTCGTCGTAAGCTCGAACCCCTCGCCGCCGTAATCGAGGGTACGATCATCAGCCTCTCAGCACTCTTTATCCTCTATACCGCCATCTCGAAAATGGTGCAAGGGAGTGTGATCGAACATCTCGATCTCTCTATCTGGGTTATGGTAGCTTCGCTCATTATTACCGCAGCTCTAGTCCTCTTTTTAAATATGGTCGCCAAAAAAACCGGAAACATGGTCATCCAAGCGGATGCGCTACACTATAAAACCGACTTACTCAGTAATGGAGCTGTTTTAATATCGCTCCTGATCATCACGTTTACCGACTACACCTTTATCGATCCACTGCTGGGAATCGGAATCGGCATTTATATGATCTATTCTGCCTATCCGATTATTAAAGAGGGGGTTCTCATGCTCCTCGATGCCGCATTAGATCCTGAAAGCGTCTCTAAAATCAACAAATTACTGAATTCTCAGCTGGATATTAGCGGTCATCACGATCTGAGAACCCGACGTTCAGGCTCTAATATCGATCTCAGCGTTCATGTGGTTTTCAACGTTAGTACATCCCTTTATGATGCTCACATGGTAGGGGATCGAATCGAGCTTGCTCTTAAAAATCTTTTCCCTGAAAACAATGTCTACGCGCTAATCCATCTCGACCCCTACGATGATTCTGAAGGGGAGCATTTAGATCAAGAGCATTAGTAAAAAGTTCTAAACTATCTGATAAAATTATGTAAATCATAATTTAAGGATATAATAATGAGACGTTTTTTCGTCATTCCTCTCACGCTCGCTTCCACGCTTTTGATCGCGTCACCCTCAGTAGAGGAACAAGCAACCCTAAAAGGGAATCAGATTTCCAACGCATTACTCCAAAAACTCGGCGGTGAGCTCAAAAGCCAAATGCAGACCGGCGGCCCGATGGTGGCACTCCATTTTTGCTCTCAAAATGCCCTCACCCTCACTGAACAAATAGCCAAAGAATCAAAAACATCCATCAAACGCATTAGTATCAACAATCGCAATCCGGTCAATAAAGCCAACAAAGTCGAAACAGCTCTTTTAAATGAATGGGATAATCTGGTTAAAAATGGTCAACCTCTCCCTGCTCAAAAACTCGTTAATGTATCGGACAGCACCATCATGTTTTATAAACCGATTGTGATCAATAATGAAGCGTGTTTGAAATGTCATGGAAATATCGAAGGGGAATTAGCGAAAGCAGTCAAGGCGACCTATCCAGACGATAAAGCGATAGGGTATAAAATGGGAGATTTACGAGGGATGATTGCGATAGCAATCGACCAAGACTAAGAGGATTACCCCTTAGTCTTTTTAACGAGCGTATTCAACCGCTCGACTCTCGCGGATAACACTTACTTTAATTTCACCCGGAAACTGCACTTTTTGAGAAATCTCATCGGCAATCTCTCGGGCGATCAATACCGTCTCATCATCATTGACACTTTGTGCACTCACGATAACCCGTACTTCACGCCCCGCATTGATCGCGTAGGCTTGTTTAACCCCTGCTTTTTGAGTGGCGATCTCTTCGATCTCACTTACCCGGCGTAAGAAACTCTCCAACACTTCCCTGCGAGCACCCGGACGGGCAGCTGATAGGGTATCAGCTGCACATACCGCCGCACATTCGATACTTTTAATCTCTTCATGCCCGTGATGGGCATAAATAGCGTTAATCACCACTGGATCTTCATTATATCGACGGCATAACTCTGCCCCGATATCAACATGGTTTCCACCGTTTTCTTGGGTAAGTGTTTTACCGATATCATGCAGTAATCCTGCACGGCGGGCGAGCTTCACATCTCCTCCCATCTCAGCAGCCATAATTCCGGCTAAATGAGCTACTTCGAGCGTATGCGCCAGCGCATTTTGTCCGTAACTGGAGCGGTATTTGAGACGACCGATCAGTTTCATCAGTTCAGGATGGATACCCCCTATCCCTAAATCCAGAACAATCTCTTCCCCTTCGCGGGTCATCGCTTCATCAAATTCATCGCATACTTTTTGGTATACCTCTTCAATCCTTGCAGGTTGAATACGTCCATCTTGAACTAAAAGTTCAATCGTTTTGGTTGCGATAGCACGGCGATAGAGATTAAAGGAACTCACGATAATCGCATTCGGTGTCTCATCGATGATAATATCGACTCCGCTCACCATCTCTAACGCTTTAATATTACGCCCCTCTTTCCCGATAATACGCCCTTTAAGCTCATCATCATCGAGGTGAATAACACTAATCAGCCGCTCTGCGGCATACTCTCCCGCAAACCGTGACGTTGCCTGCGCTAAAATATAATTTGCTTTACGTTTGAGCTGCTCTTTGGATTGATCCTCAAGCTCGCGCATTTGGTGCGCTAACTCTAAACGGGCATCTTCACGTACTTGTTCTAAAAGAATCGTTTTAGCTTCCTGTGCCGATAGTCCGGCACGTTGTTCTACGATCACCTTGATTTGTTCACTTTTTTGGCGGTAGTCTTCTTTTAATTTCTCTAAAGCACGTTCGTTACGTTCTACATTGATACGCCGATTTTCAACGTTAGATCGCTCTAATGCTATTTTTTCTTCTTCGTTTTGACGAAGCAGTTCAAACTCTCGCTCAGAACGTACGATTTTTTCTTCACGCGTTGAGAGATCTTTTTTGACCTGATCATACGTCTCATCGTAGTGTTTTTGCGCCTCTTTTTCGATCTCACGTGATCTCAGGGAAGCACGTTCTAGAATCAAATGTGCTTCATTTTCAATCGCTTTTGCTTTTGCTTTGGCTTGTTCTAAATAAAGATCAAATTGCCCTGCGGTAATCTTTTTTGAAATTAAAAATCCGACCAACCCGCTGATGATGGCGACTGCGCCACCGACTAGAAGGCTTTCTAACATTGGTTTTCCTCATGCCCTGAACCCCTTGAGGGGTAATGAGCAGGTCTCCTTGCACATCATAATCATCACATACATTTTGCATCGTTTGACACGCGCATGATTGAATAAAAATCGTAAATGGTTTCGTTTTCAGGGTCGGAAAAAATCGATCATACATCCCTTTGCCGAAACCTACTCGGCGCAATGACCCGTCTACCCCTACAACAGGGACAATAGCTACATCTATTAAATTATATTTTCTATACGAATCCCGAGGCTCATAAATCCCAAAAGTCTTACGTTCCAACGGGTATCTCAATGGTACCATTTTGAAACTGACGCCATCCATAAACGGTAAATATACTTCTTTTGTATGGCGTAGTAATTTTATCGTTTTTCGGATATCCGCTTCAAAACCCATCGGCCAAAATAACAATATGCGATTAAAAGGAAATTGTCTCAATATCGTCTCTAATGTAGCACGTATTCTTGCATCACGAGAGTATTTTGTACTGGGGTTAAGACCCTTCAGCTGCTTCAAACAATCGGCTCTAAAATCGCTTTTGGACACTTTTTACCTTTGCTTTGTTATAATCTCTCTAATTTTATCTTATTAAAGGTCAACATTGATGCGTTTTTCAACACTTCTAATCCCTTTACTCTCTCTCACCCTCTTGTTTCAAGGTTGTGGAGAAGAATCTTCCGATGAAGCGATGGTTTCAACAGCGAACTTTGCCCTCATGGATACCCAAGGCAAAAGCTATAATGTAGAAAAAAAGGGGACTAACTTCACCCTCGATGTGGGTGAAGATAAAGTCGTATTGTTTGATATCTTTGCCACATGGTGCCCACCATGTCAAGCCGAAGCAAAACATCTCGGTAATTTGCAGAAAAAATACGGAGAAGATTTGATTATCATGGGTATAACGATCGAAGAGGACAAAAGTAATGCCGATTTGGATGCGTTTCGTGAAAAAAACAAGGGGGGCGATTACCTCATCTCCAACAAAGCTGATAACAAAGAGCTTGCACGTGCCATCGCATCAACCATCGGTGTAGGACAACAATTTCCGATCCCTTTGATGGTTTTATATAAAAATGGCGAATATGTCACCCACTATGCCGGTGCGACACACGAAGAGATCATCGATCACGATATTGCTACCGCTTTAGGAAAATAAAGATGTTCAGTTTTATCAAGAAAGGACTTCAAAAAACACTCGAGGCGATCAGTACCATTATCCCTGAGAAAAAAGCGACCATTAGCAAAGATGATCTTGAAAATATCCTCCTCGAAGCCGACGTTGAATACGATCTCGTTGAAATCATCCTCCGAGAACTGTATCAAGATAATATTACCCGCGAGCAACTCCGTTCCAAACTCCTCGCAACTCTCAGTTATGCACAAAACACCCTCCCCGATAATCCCGAGAAACCAACGGTTAGCCTTATCATCGGTGTCAACGGTGCAGGTAAAACCACTACCATTGCGAAACTTGCGCAACATCACCTCAACAACGGTGAGCGTGTTATCCTCGGCGCGGGAGATACTTTCCGTGCCGCTGCTATCGAACAGCTCACAAGATGGGCGGATAAACTGGATGTTCCGATCATCTCTTCTCGTCAGGGCCATGATCCAAGCGCCGTTGCCTACGACACCATTGAATCGGCAAAAGCACGAGGGTTTGAACAAGTTATCATTGATACTGCCGGACGGCTCCATACCCAAACAAACCTCGGGAATGAGCTCAAAAAAATCGTCCGTATCTGTGATAAAGCGCATACAGGCTCACCACACCACAAAATCCTAATCCTAGATGGAACACAGGGCTCTTCGGCGATTGCCCAAGCCAAAGCCTTTAATGAGATGGTAGGAGTCGATGGAATAATTATCACCAAACTCGATGGCACCGCAAAAGGGGGATCAGTATTCTCTATCGCCTACGCCCTCTCCCTCCCAATTCTCTACATCGGAGTCGGTGAACAGCCGGAGCATTTAATACCGTTTAACAAATACGAGTTTGTGGATGGGATTTTGGATGCTATTTTTGGGGAAGAATCCAACAAATAATGGCAAAGAAAAAAAACGTCCTCTTTGAATGTCAAAACTGCGGGTTCACTACCCCAAAATGGATGGGTAAATGTACCAACTGTGGCGGCTGGGATAGTTTTGTCGAACTAAGTGAACAACAACAAGAGACCATCAAACTCACCTCTTCTTCTTCCCCATCAGGCGGTGTAAAAGCCAAAGAGATTACTCAGATCGTCGAAGAACATACCGAACGCTTCAGCAGTGACGATGCCGAGCTGGATATGGTTCTCGGAGGGGGTGTTGTTCCCGGTTCACTGGTGCTCATCGGCGGGAGTCCAGGGGTCGGGAAATCAACCCTGCTTCTGAAAATCGGCTCAAACCTAGCAAAGCAGCGCCGCAACGTCCTCTACGTATCAGGAGAGGAGAGCGAAGGGCAGATTAAACTTCGAGCGAATCGTCTGGGAGCCAATGTCGATAACCTCTATCTCCTCGCCGAGATACGACTAGAACAAGTTCTTGCCGAACTGCATGAACGCGCTTATGAGTGCATTATCATCGACTCGATCCAAACCCTCTATTCCGAAACCATCGCTTCTGCACCCGGATCGGTGACGCAGGTACGACAGATCACCTTTGATCTGATGCGTATCGCCAAAGAACGTCGCATCGCTATCTTCATCATCGGGCACATCACCAAAGAGGGCTCCATCGCAGGGCCGCGCGTTTTGGAGCACATGGTCGATGTCGTCCTCTATTTCGAAGGGGACAGCGGACATGAACTGCGAATTTTGCGTGGATTTAAAAACCGTTTCGGACCTACGAGCGAAATCGGGGTATTCGAGATGCGTCACGACGGTCTGGTCTCGGCAAAAGATCTCTCATCGCGCTTTTTTAACCGCACTAAATCCCAAAGCGGTTCCGCCCTCACCGTTATCATGGAGGGGACTCGCCCCATCGTTCTCGAAGTGCAAGCACTGGTAAGTGACACCCATGCTCCTAACCCAAAACGACAAGCGACAGGATTTGAGAACAATCGCCTCAATATGCTTCTCGCACTACTAGAGCGAAAACTCGAAATACCGCTCAACAGCTATGATGTTTTTATTAATATCACGGGAGGAATCAAAATCACCGAAACCTCCGCCGATTTAGCGATTCTCGCCGCCATCATCAGCAGTTTCCGCAACCGTGCCATCTCCAAAGAGACGGTGTTTATCGGCGAAGTCTCCCTTGTTGGTGATATTCGAGAGGTTTATCAGCTTGATCAGCGGCTTAAAGAGGCTGCTTCTCAACAAATCACTAAAGCATTAATTCCAAAAAAACCAATTGAGAAAACAGCAATCAAATGTTACGAAATTGATGAAGTGAGTAAACTTTTGGAGTGGTTTTAACCTAAAATTTCGTATAATAAACCCATCATAACCTAAGGATATTTTATGCCAGTATGTTCTATTTTTGCCGATCATAAATCTGAAGAGCGTTATTCCAAACTCTCGTTGGCTTACTCTACCGAAGAGGAACACCAAATGATCGAGGAAGCAATCACAATGTGCACCCCATTATGTTCTATATCGCCAAATATCTACGGCGGGGATGTTACTGGTGGCAAACGTATGGTTACTATCGAATATCATGATGATTGTGATCGTGAAGGCGGAAATGTTTTTGAAGCGATCATTAAAAAATTAGGAATTGAACAGTGTCATTAAGTGCCAGTGCCTCTGATCAGAGCACTCAAAGACTCAAAGAATTTGCGGAAGGAAATGAAACCTTTCAAAAAACCTATTTTAAAAAGCATGAAACACAACTTTTAAATCTTGTAAAAGAGGGACAAAATCCTCGTGCTCTTTTTATCGGTTGTTCTGATTCTCGCGTCATCCCCGATTTAATTGTCCAGTCCAATCCGGGAGATTTGTTTGTCATTCGCAACGTTGGTAACTTTGTTGCACCCTACAAACCCGATGAAGATTTTCACTCAACAGCTGCAGGGATCGAATACGCCGTAGGTGTATTGGAAGTCTCTGAAATAATTATCTGCGGACATTCACACTGCGGAGCTATCGAAGCCCTTTACAAAAACAGTTGTGATACTACCATGGTACACACAGCAAAATGGCTCACCTTGGGTGAAAAAGCAAAATCAATGGCAATGCTTGCACTGGGGGGTAATGCTCTCAAAGAAGATTTATACCGTGCGACAGAGCATCTCTCCATCATCACCCAAATCGAAAACCTTCTTACGTACCCTTACGTTAAAAAATTGGTTGATGAAGATAAACTCTTTATCCATGGATGGTACTACGATATCGAGACAGGTGGCATCGAATATTATGATCCGGATACCTACCAATTCCGACCGCTCAGTGAACTTGGGGAATAATGGTTTTCTAAATATCTAAATACAAAAAGAGCGATGATAAAAAATAGTTGGTAATAAAAATAGCTACGGCGGAATAGACAACGGCGTAAATCGTCGATTGTCCGACACCACGCGCTCCACCACTAGTGTGATAGCCAATATAACTCCCGATTGAGCTGACAATAAACCCAAAGACCGCCGCTTTTATGACACCTGTCATGATGTCATTAAACTCACCTAAGCGCATCAATGTCTCTTGATACGCTATTGGATTAATCCCCAAAACACCGGTTGAAATTACATACGCTGAGCCGATGGCGATAAAGTCAAACCAAATAACTAACAAAGGCAATGAGATAACCGTTGCAATAATACGAGGCGTGATCAAATACTCTTTTGAATCTACCCCTAAAATATCAATTGCATCGATCTGTTCGCTCACCCGCATCGTCCCAAGCTCCGCTGCCATCGCACTAATAGAGCGGGAAATCAACATCAACGAAGCAAAAACAGGGCCAAGCTCTTTCGTAATAGAAAGGAAAATGGTATAGCCGATAAAATTTTCAATACCAAACTGATGAAATCCATCATAAAGTTGGATCGCTTCAACCATACCGGTAAAAAGGGCGGTCAACGTAACAACGCCCATACACCCAAGACCGATCACTTCGATCTGAGTTAATACGATTTTGTACCGTTTAAACGCTAATGGATAGAGTTTAAAAAGAGAAAATTGAAATAAAATAAAAAAACCGAAACGCTCAATTACATCGTAAAAATGGAGAAACGGCCGACCAACATACCCTAAAAATGTCACTAGCATAAATTTTCCTTCTTTTCTTGGAGTAAGTTTAGCCAAATCAAACCAAAATTCAAAAGTTTCGCGCTACAATAACCAAACTACTTGTACCGAGGAGCTATGGATGGCCGATAAAGAAGAAAAAGAAGAAATAAGTACCGAGGGTGGAGAAAAGAAAAAATCCAATCTTTTATTAATCATTATTATTGGTGTTTTGTTTTTAATTTTGGTCATTGGTGCGGTTGTCGCATTTTTAATGATGGGAAATGAAGAACCCGCTGCAACTAATGGTGCTCCTACACAACAAGAAGCCTCAGCAGATGCACCTAAAGAAGATGCGGAACCAAGTGATTCGTCATTAACTGAAGTAGGTCTCATGTATCCTCTTGATGGATTCACCGTTAATCTTTTAAGTGAAAGTGGTAAACGCTATCTGAAAGTAGAAATGAATTTAGAGCTAGAAGGTGAAGAATTGTCACCTGAGCTCGATACCAAAAAACCTGTTTTCCGAGATGTAATCATCCGTATTTTAAGTTCAAAATCACTTGAAGAGATCTCAACCATCAAGGGAAAAGAGAAACTCAAAGAGCAATTGGTCAATGAGCTTAATATGCGCCTCAAAGATGGAAAAGTTAAAAATGTTTACTTCACTGACTTTGTGGTGCAATGATCGGCATCGACCTCATTAAACTCGATCGGATGAAACGTTTTATAGAACGTTTCGGCGACCGAGGTCTCCGTAAATTTTTATCTGAAAATGAAATAGTGTTAATTAACAATCCTCGTAGTGCTGCAGGCTTTTGGGCTGCCAAAGAGGCGTGTTCAAAAGCACTGGGATGCGGTATTGGAGCCGAATGCGGATTCCACGATATCATCATTTCAAAAACACCCAAAGGCGCTCCGATACTAAACCTCACGCCTAAAGTAATGGAGTATTTTTCTATTACCGATACCTCGGTATCTATCACCCATGATGGTGATTACGCTATCGCCGTCGTAGCACTCCAACGATCCTAAGTAAGGCAAAACCATGCAAACACCAGAACTCATGAGTATCCAAAAATACGCATCCACATACCGTACCAGTATCTTTAGCGTAATCAAAAAGACCATGAATGGCGAATTACCTACCGTTGTTAAAGAGGAAAATGGCAAAGAGGTGACCTATATCGTTATTAAGGCTTTATCGGCAAATACTCAACATGAGTCACACAATATTCAAAACGAAGAATCTGAAATCGATTATAAAAAAGCGTATGAAGATTTAAACAAAGAGTATCTAATACTAAAGACTAAATATCAAAAAATGGTTGAGATGTTAGAGGGGTAATCACCCTCCCCCGACAAAATCGAGCAACTCTATCGTATCACCCTCTTTTAAGCGTGCATCTTTCCATCCATCTTGTTTCACAATCTCCATATTAAGCGCTGAAGCCATTACGCGTTCTTCTAAACCTAATGATCGAATGAGATCAAGCATACTTGATCCTTCTGCCATCTCTCTCATTTCACCGTTTACTTTGATCTGCATCATTACTCCTACATCGACATTTTAATAAGTTGAGCGATGGCGAAATTTTTCTTTGCCATTGCAAAATCGTACGCGGTTGCACCGTCATTGTTTTTCAAATGAGGATCGGCGTGTGCTTTGAGCAAAAAATCAACCACCTTTTCATTGGAACTGAACGCGGCTTGATGAAGGGGAGTGATACCGTCGTTATTAGCGAGATTTACATCCGCTTTACGCATCACTACAAACGTCACAAGTTCCAAATCTTTTTTCTTTACCGCTAAGATCAAAGCGGTATTGCCCTGAAAATCTTGCGCGTTAATATCTGCACCGTTGTCAAGTAATACTTGCGCAATTTTCAGGTCAGACATTTTAATCGCGACATGTAGTGCGCTGAGTCCTGCGCCATTTTGCTCATCCACATTTTTGTTTGTTTCCAAATGCTTTTTGAGTTTATCCAGATTTCCCTCAAAGGCACAATCGTGCAATATTCCCGCATACAGAAAATTACTCACCAAAAGGATCATTCCCATCAAACGCATCGATTACTCCTTTACAAAGCGTATCATCTTAAATCGCTCCCCCATCAACGAAGGGGTGATTAATATTTTTACTTTTTCAAGTTCTTGGGCATAAATATCATCCCCTGCATGTTCTTTGAGCATCGCTAATAAATCTAAGATACCCATCTCAATCAGCGCAACCAACTGAGTAGAATACTGAATACATTCAATTCCTGCTTCCAAAAATGCATCTTTTACGTGGGTAAAGTTGACATCATAGGTAATGTCCGTTTTACCGAAAGCATCAGTACGATTAAGTACATCATCAAACAAAGGGAAGGTTTGATGTTCTTGATAGACACGAATCGAAAAATCACTCCGTGCGCTCAGTTCTCCGTAATCAAAACTCATAAATTCAAATTTTTTAGCGGTGTTTTTCATCGCCATGGCAAACGATTCGTAGCCTATCGCGATCTCACCTCGATCTTGCTTATATTTTTCGGCCAATTGTGTTATTTTAGGATCATTTTCCTCGAAAAGAATCTCATGGTTCTCAACGTGTGCGATGTTCCCTTTATAAAAAAGTTCACAGCTAAATGCATCAAAAATTTCATTAGCAATAAAAAAAATCGATTCTTCACGTATTTCTGAGAGCTCATTGTAGTGCTCTAAGTGTACAGCATTGCCAAAAGATTCTTCGAAATACGATCTTTGGGCACTACGAAGATGCTCAAACCGTTCATTGATCCCAAAACGAAGGGTCTGGAGTAATTGCGGACGAAGCGTATGGATAAATTCGATAATGTCCGCTAACAAGTAGCCATGATGGGCACCAATCTCACAAATTAACGAATCTGGACGTAGGAAACCATCATCCAGACGTTTGATGATATGTTTAGCGATTGTCCCGCCAAAAAATTTCGAAGTACTTACAGCCGTATAAAAATCACCCTTTTTCCCGATAGGATGATACGAGGCGTAGTACCCCTCTGCTCCATAAAGCCACTCATGCATGTAGTCACTAAATCGCACGGTTCACCTTTTCATACAAATTTAGCAGTTCAAGTTGCGTATCCAGCTCAATAATCGCTTTCTCAAGCTCTTGAATTTTTGCTGAGTTCGAAAGCATTTTCACATCGTACTCTGTTTTATATCCTGCCTTAAAAAGCTCCTCCGTATCTCGTAGAAGCTTTTCGTAAAGTTTTTGGTTATCTTCTGCCAAAAGAATCTTTTTTTTGCTGTTATTGAGATTATGACTTACTTGTTGATAGAGTGCTTTAAGCTCCCTCTTTTTATCATTCATCATAATGGTCGATTTCAAAGTTTCGATACGAGAAACTTCCAAATCACGAAAAGTATTCAATGCAATCGGCATCGACGCACTCAAACCATACGTCTGATAATTGCTTTCAACCGAAATGCTCCCCGGCATTCCGGCAAATTTAGAATCTTCGATCTTGTTGCGGTTATATGAAGCGTTTACATTTATCTGTGGAAGATATTTAGCCCTTGTCATGTTTGCATTCCATCGATTCTTTTCGATCTCACTGCGAGAAAGGGCTAAATCAATCGCTTCCGATTCAAATGTCTCTGCCCCAAGCCATTTTAGATTAGGAATCGGCGTTGTTTGATGGGGAGCGTCACTGATGCTCTCATAAGCACTGATAAGACGTTCTCGAAGCGTTTGAGTATCGTACAGCGTTTGGGTGAGCACATTTTTCTCTATAATCGCATTATCCAAAAAGCCCGAATCGAGTTCACCATGAAGATAGCTCTCGGTTTTAAGTTCGAGGTTCAGCCCTGCATTTGAGATCAAAAGTTCTTGCTTAGCAAGTCGCAAATCGCTTTGGCGTATTTGCATCAGCAAAGATACAGCCTCCTTGATCAGCTTCTGTCGTGCTGCATCAATCGAAAGATCTGAATAACGTCGTGATGCCTCGGCAAATTTAATCCCATAGTAAATACCGCCGCTGCGAAAAATCGGTTGATCAATAGATACTATCGTATTTTGAGTTGTCCCATCACTGTCGTATTGATCACTTTTCGTGTACGTATAACGAAGCATCAACGGTTCAATCCATGAATCTCGAAGCATATCACTTTGGAGCTCAGAGGTTCGATAATCAAGGGCAAACTGCTCCTCTTTTAAAGTAGAGAGGAGCGTCTCTCCCGCTGTTAACGAATATCCGACAAAGAGACTACAAAGAAGCCATCGCTTTTTCAAGACGTGTAAACCCTTCATCAATATCTCCTTTGGTGATCGTCAGCGGAGGGAGAAAACGGAGCGTATTACGTCCCGCTTTTAAAACAATAACTCCGGCCTCACGTGCAGCATTGATGATTTTACCAAGGGTATCTGCATCCACAACACGAAGACCGCGCATCATTCCCAATCCAACATGCTCTAAAAAGATAGCAGGATGAGACGAAGCAAATTTAGCTAATGCTTTTTCAAAATAAAGGAGGTGTTCATCCAGTACCCCACTCTCTTTGATCTCTGAGAGAATATCAAGCACTTCATTCGCCGCTGCACAGGAGAGGTAGTTCCCCCCGAAAGTCGAACCGTGATCACCGGGGGCAAAAATATCTTTTTTAGAGGTCATAACCACACCGATCGGAACTCCGCCGCCAAGACCCTTTGCCAAAGTAATGACATCAGGTTCAATCTCATAAAGGTTAGAAGCCAAAAATTCGCCTGTGCGATAGATGCCCGTTTGGACTTCATCCACCATCAGCAAAATGTCACGTGATTTTAGCATCTGCGCTAATGCTTGAACTTTTGCACGATCTTGTGGCTGAACACCGCCCTCACCTTGAACCAATTCGATCATAACCGCTACGGTATGATCATCGATCAACGATTCGATTTCATCAATATTTTTAGCATACACAAACCCATCCGGAAACGGTCCGAAATAGTTATGCATCGACTCTTGTCCTGTCGCTTTCAGTGCCGTGATCGTACGTCCGTGGAATGAGTGATCAAGGGTGATGATTTTATAACGCTTCGCCTGTCCTTCAACCTCTCCGTATTTTCGAGCGATTTTAATCGCCCCCTCATTTGCTTCAGCACCGCTGTTTCCAAAAAAACACTTCATGTCATAACCGCTCAATTCAACGACTCTGCGCGCACATTCGCCTTGCGGTTCAATGTAATAGAGGTTAGAGACATGAATTACTTTATTCACTTGATCGCATATTGCCTTATTGAGGCGTTCATTGGCGTGTCCGACACTGCACACGGCAATTCCTGCGGCAAAATCGATATACTCTTTTCCTTCATTATCAAACAATAGGGCATTTTTCCCTTTTTCAAAACTGATCTTTTGTCGCCCGTATGTAGGCAATACGTAATTTTCAAAATTATTCATCATTTTTTTGTTACCTTTATTTTAGTTTCTTGATAGACTGCTCCCTCACCCTCATAACTCAAGAGTGCGGGAGTGATTACATTCGCATCCGGTGTCCCCGAATAGATCAATACACAATCATTCCGCAACCGCCTATCATGATACACGAGCATATCAACCGATCCTGATTTGCTCGTAAGCTCTACGGTTATCCCCTCTTCAAAACCGGCTTCAGGGTGCATATAGACTCCCTTGGCTTGATAGAATTGTGAGTTGAGCCCTTTTGGATGTTTTGACGTTATCAAATGAAACCCTTCACTCTTGTCAATCTCCAAATCAAGCTCATCCGAAAATTCAAATACTCCGTTTTCAAATCCTGTTTCATAAGGGATCTTAGGGGCATTCAAACGATACCCTACCCCCTCAGAAATCTCCATCTGCTCTCGAAGCTTTGCCCTACACGTTTCCTCACTCACCAACACTTCTCCAAACGCTTCACACAACGAAAGTGCTAGATCATATTCACTAATCCCTATCTCACACTCAACTAATCGTGGCATCTCTTGAAACGTGTAGTCTCCATACGAACTGCGAAAATCATTTTTTTCCAAAAATGTTTTTGCCGGAATCACTAAATCCGAAGCTAAAGAGGTTTCATTCTCATAAAGACCAAAATAGACTTTGAATCCTGCATTTTCAAAAGAGGCTTTTACTCTTGTGGTTGCAGGCATCTGAGAGAGCGGATTACCCCCTTGAACGAAAACACAATTATACTTTGAAAAATCAACAGTTGCCTTACTCACGCGATGAGCTATTTTTTTAAACGGAAGTTCAATCCCCTTTAAAGAATCCCCCAAATAGCTGACACCGCACCCCTCTTTGCCAAAAAGTCCCATAATAGCCGCAAAGCTGTCAATGGCATGAAGAATATCAGCTCCGTTACGATATTTTTGGACACCGACACCAACGAAGATAACACACTTTTTCCCACGTATCAGATCCAAAACGGCACCTATTTGCCCTAAACTAACGTCAATCGCTTCCAAAGTTGTTTTGATTCTTAGGGTTTGGCTTAATTCATAAAAACTATTATACTCACTCGCATGTGCTTCCAAAAATTCTTCATCTTGTAACCCCTCGATGATTGCAAAACGGCTCAATAAAAGTGCGAGATGGAGATCACAATGAGGCTTGATTTGGATGTGTAAATCTGCTTTTTTGGCCATCTCAGTTTGGATAGGATCGATCACAATGATATTTTTTCCCTCTAAAAACGGCAAAAGATGGCTATGCGTCGTATGGGGGTTACGTCCCCAAAAAATGACAGTTTCCGTACTTTTGAGCATCTGAGGGGTTATGATTTCATTGCTTCCACGTCCACGTAAAATACCGGCTTCTCCGGCACTATCACACAGTGAACCTGAGGTGCCTACTGCATTAATCGAAGCAAAAAAGTGCTCTGTTGAACGCTGTAGCAACCCCACATTCCCAGAACCTCGATAATACAAAATGGAATTACTTTTGCCGCTTTTCATGGCTCCTATCAACGCTTCAAGTGCTTCATCCATCGTTACAATTTCGCCGTTTAATCTCGGAGTGATAAGCCGTTTTTGTTCATGAAAATGGTTGAGATTCGGGCACAAATAGCCGCGTGTCACGGGATGAGTTTTATCCCCTTTGAGCTTTGTATGTTCATCGATTACAATGCGGCAAGCATCATAGCAATCAAGCGGACAGGCAGTTGTTAACATCATTTGAATTCTACTTTGATCAATTGTGAAAATTGTGCCGGAGGGACAATCAAAATCTCTGCACGATAACTGGAAAGTTTTGATGCATCAGCGATTTTCCATAATCGATCAATTTTATAGGGACTTTTTACCCCATTCAAATAAATCTTTTTATGTTGAACCTCCGAAACCTCCGAAGCGCTAAGGTACACCGTCAATTTCGCTTTACGCACATCAGCAATCTGCGCTAGAGGTGTACCCGGATTCACGAAAGCTGAAGGTTTGATCGAGAGCTGATACAAGACATAGCCCGGTGCACTTAGATGCTTGTCCACAATACTTTTTTGTAGCTGTGAGCGGCGAAGTTTGAGGTCACCTAGCGAAATATTAAGAGACTCAATCTCTTTTTGAATACTCAACAGCGAATTACGGCTGTTGATAAGATCAAAATATTCTCGATCTTTTTCAACCGCTGATTTAATTTTTAGCTCTTTGATCCGATCAAAATTTGCTTGTTTCATCTCAATAATTTGTTGATAATTCTCTCCCATTTGGCGATTATGTTCGAGTGTCTTTTGAAGAGCGTTTATTTTGGATTCAACACTTTGTAATTCCACTTTATCGAGTTTATCATCCATTACAATATAGGACTTTTTCCCCAACACTTTTCCTTGACTCGCGCTATCGGTATAAAGAACTTCAGCAGAGACGTTGGAGGTGACATTTAATATCTCATAAGGCTCTGCTTTTGCATAGTATTCTTTGGCATAACTTGTGCTCAATACGATTAAGATAACGATTAATAGACGCACTCATGCCCCTTGTAGAGATTTTATCGCTATTTTACAGTCACCACCCTTTAGTTTTTAGTAAAAAAATCTCTCGAATAGGATATGATAAACAAATATAAATAACCCGAGGTTACTATGTCTCTTTTAGAACATGTCGATGCCGCGACCAACTTAGCTAAAAATAATGAAGTACAGCTTTTGGTTTTTAAAATTGATGCTGCAGAATCGTCCCCGTATTACGCGATTAACGTTTTTAAAACACGTGAAGTTGTTGAAGCGAAACGTCATCATCTCACACAAATTCCGGGTGCTAATCCTTTATTGGAAGGTACAATCGTTTTACGTGAAATGCAAATCCCCATTCTTAATCTTCCACGATGGCTCGGTGTAGAACTTGAAGACGCAAACCGTAAATCATCGAATCTTTTGATTTGTGATTTCAACGGTATTATTATCGGTATTCGTATTATGTACGCTTATCGTGTCATTAAAAAGAACTGGAATGAAATGCACTCACCCGATAGCTACCGACTCGGTGATGATGGTCTGGTGATCAATGATACCCGTCTCGATGATGGAAGTTTATGTTTAGTTCTTGATTATGAAAAACTTCTCGCTGAAGTCATCCCTCAAGCGATGGTGAATGTTGAATCGGCAACCAACTCACTTGCTGGAATTACTATCCCCGCAAAACTCAAAAACGGTGTCGTCTTGATTGCTGAAGATTCTAAAACGGCACAACGTCATTTAAGACAAATTTTCGAACACGCACACATCAGCTATCAAATTTTCAATAATGGTAAAGATATGATTGAGTTTATTGCGCGACATCCAAACCCCTCATCTATCCCCGCCATTATCACCGACATTGAAATGCCTGAAATGTCAGGTTTTACCGTTATTCAGCGCCTTAAAGGCAATCCTGAAACAAAAGCAATCCCGATTATCGTCAATAGTTCCATGACAGGGGATAATAATAAAAGAGAAGCAGCCAATTTAGGTGCTGATGGCTTTATCGACAAAACTAAAAGTGAAAATATTTTACCGTTGATTGTAGAGAAAATGAATGATATGGAAATACGTTTAATTGGAAGATAACGCGTGATAAAACTCAACCTCGATAAGAGGTTGAGGGATAGTTTACTTAAATAATGCGATCATAACCCCAGCAGCTACGGCTGAACCGATAACTCCTGCAACATTAGGACCCATTGCATGCATCAATAGCATGTTTGTAGGATCTTCTTTCATCCCCTCTTTATGCGAAACACGTGCCGCCATTGGAACCGCAGAAACACCGGCTGAACCAATCAATGGATTAATTTTCTCTGCACTGAAAAGGTTCATAAATTTCGCCATCAATACCCCAGCAGCTGTACCTGCAGAGAACGCCAAAAGACCAAGAATCAAAATCGCCAATGTATCGACAACCAAAAACTGATCGGAAGCGAGCTTTGATCCAACACCGAGACCTAAGAAAATTGTAACAATGTTGATCAAAGCATTTTGCATCGTATCACTAAGACGATCTACAACGCCGGATTCTTTAAAGAAATTACCCAAAGCAAATGCCCCAACCAATGGAGCCGCATCCGGCAAGATCAAAACAACCAACATCAAGACGATCAATGGGAAAACAAGTTTTTCCAAACGGCTAACGTGACGTAATGTACGCATACGAATTTTACGCTCAGCCGGAGTGGTCAACGCTTTCATAATCGGAGGTTGGATAATCGGTACCAGCGCCATATACGAATACGATGCGACCGCAATCGCCCCAAGAAGCTCAGGTGCCAATGCCGTCGCAATAAAGATCGACGTCGGGCCATCCGCTCCACCGATGATACTGATCGCCGCAGATTGCTGAAGGGTAAAATCAAATACGGTTGTGTATTGACTGAGTGCATACGCCCCCACCAATGTTCCAAAGATACCAAACTGAGCCGCGCCACCTAATAGGGAGAGCTTAGGATTTGCCAGCAAAGGACCAAAATCGGTCATCGCGCCAACCCCCATAAAAATTAAGAGCGGAAACAATCCACTCTCAATCCCCATGCTATAGATAATCCCCAAAAATCCTTGAGGTCCTGCAATGTCCGCAATAGGAATATTGGCTAAAAGACCTCCAAAAGCGATTGGAAGAAGCAAGAGCGGTTCAAAATCTTTTGCAATTGCAAGGTAAAACAACAAAAAGGTGATCATAAACATGATAATGCGTCCCCACGTTTGGTGGAAATCGCTCATCGGCTCACCATGAGAGGTTAAAACACCCTCTTTTGGATTCATCAGTGCATTGATACCGGTAGTTTGATAAAAGCTTTCCATCATTTGAGACGCACTTTGAGGGGTGTATGTCTCTTCACGATGAGTTGATGCTGCTGCATGATGAGAAGTTGCATTAACCTCTACCGCAGTAGCCGAAGTTGCCACATCAGTCGCCATTGCAGAAGTTGAAAACATCCATACTGCAATTAAAGAATATAAAATACTTTTCATCGGCTGCTTATCCTACGACTGCGAGAGCTTGACCCTCGATTACTTTATCATTCGGGCGAACAAGAATGCTTTGAATAACACCGTTGCATGGGGCTACGATATCAATCTCCATTTTCATCGATTCGAGGATCATGATTTTATCCCCTTCATTAACTACTGTTCCCGCTTCAGCTAGCACTTTAAAAACTGAACCGGGAAGCATTGCGCGCACTTCTGCACCTTCAGCAACCGGTAATTCATCGCGTGCTTCAGCAGCGGTTGCGACATGAGGAACAACTTGAACATCGACATTGCCTGCCGCGATTTGCACATTGTATTTTTGACCGTCTACTACAACCGTGTAGTTTCCATTCGCATTTGGCATTGTTTTATTTCCTTCTGATTTGATTGGTATTGGTGCGTGCCCCGCTGGTACTACCGCTTCGGGGATGTTTTTTCGAACATTGAGTTCAGCTTCCCCTTTTAGGAAGGTGATCCCTTTTTCATCACATGATGCCGCAATAAAAATATTTTCATCATTCACAGCAATCCCTTCGTTTTCAAGACGTTTTGTCCAGAAAGCGATTGATTTTGTCTCATCTTTATCGGCAAGATCGATTGCTTTTTCGTTTGTCGGTGCTAGCGCGAGCTGCTCAGAGGCAATACGGACGATTTCAGCGTCCGGAGAAACCGGAGTTTTACCAAAATATCCAAGTACCATACGTCCATAACCCGGAGCGATTTTTTTCCATGGCCCCATCAATGCATTGTTAAGTGCTTGTTGAAAATAAAATTGAGATACCGGAGTTACTGAAGTACCGTATCCCCCTTTTTCTACCACTTCACGCATTGCACGAATTACTTCAGGATAACGATCCAAAATGTTGTTATCACGCATCATTTGGGTATTAGCCGTCAACGCACCACCCGGCATTGGTGAGAAAGGGATCAAAGGTGAAACCTGTGTCGCTTCCGGCGGCATGAAGTAGTCTTTCAAACAATCTTGAAGAACATCTTCATAGGTAAGAATTTTTTCAAGTTCTAATCCGCCCAAATCGTAGTTCATCCCTTTGGTCGCATGAAGCATCGTCAAAATATCCGGTTGTGATGTACCGCCGCTCACCGGAGCAGCTGCCATATCGATACCGTCAATCCCTGCATCTAGTGCGGCGAGATACGCTGCAACACTCACACCCGCAGTTTCATGAGTGTGAAGACGTAAATGGGTCCCCTCAGGAACAAGACGACGCGCCATTTTAATCGTTTCATGGATTTTGTGAGGACTAGAGGTTCCGCTCGCATCTTTAAAACAAATAGAGTTGTAAGGAATACCGGAATCCAGAATTTCGCGTAATGTACGCTCATAGAAAGCAACATCATGCGCCCCCTCACACCCGGCAGGAAGATCCATCAACGTAACAACGATTTCATGTTTCAAGCCATGGTGTGCAATACGTTCACCCGAATATTTAAGATTCTCAACATCATTAAGAGCATCAAAGTTACGGATAGTAGTTGTTCCATGCTTTTTAAACATTTTGGCATGCAAATCGACTAATTCACGGCTTCCGGTATCAAGCATAACGGTATTTACACCGCGTGCTAACGTTTGAAGATTTGCTTCCGGCCCTACGATAGCGCGAAAACGATCCATCATATCAAACGCATTTTCATTTAGATAAAAGAATAGACTTTGAAAACGTGCACCGCCGCCAAATTCAAAATGGGTGATTCCCGCTTCTTTTGCCGCTTCGACAGCAGGAAAGAAATCTTCCATAAGGACACGTCCGCCAAAAACGGATTGAAATCCGTCACGGAATGTCGTATCCATAATATCAATGTATTTTTTGGCCATTTTGATTCCTAGTTTTGAGTAGTTTGATGATGGTGAATTGCCGCTGCGATAGCCGCAACTTTCGCTTTATCATCACTGCGTTTAGCTTGTGCTCTTGGAGTCGGTTCAGGAGCTTTCGGCGCTTCAGGAGCATATTTCAATATTATCTTGGACATAAACTGAGTCAAATAGTTCATAATAATTAAGAACGTAAATACTGTACCCATCCCAAGAAGCATAATTTTGACACTTTCAAAAAACACACGTGATCCTTTTAATGTAATCAAATCGTAACGCGCAGATTTTACCTGATTCCTGTTTAAAAAATATTTACCGCTTGGCAGATAAACAATTATTGTTAAAAAGATGTTACCCTACGCTATTTTTAAAATTTGATTGGCTACAATCCCATCATTAAAAAGAGAAAGAGGTATTCTTATGGATTTAAATAAAATCGGTTACGGCGAAAACCCGGATAAAGTTAAAGCGATTATTGAAATCGCATGCGGATCAAACATAAAATATGAAGTGGAAAAAGAGAGCGGTGCGTTAGTCCTTGATCGCGTAATGCACTCAGCAATGTATTATCCTGCAAACTACGGCTTTGTAAACAAAACTCTTTCTCAAGACGGTGACCCTGCGGACATCTTGATCCTGACTGAATACCCTATGGTTGAGGGGTGTGTTACCAACTGTCGTCTTGTCGGTGTATTGATCATGGAAGATGAGAGCGGTATCGATGAAAAACTTCTCGCGGTTCCAACCTCTAAAATTGACCCTACGTTTGAAGAGATTCAAGATTTAGGCGATATTCCGCAACACACGTTAGCAAAAATCAAAAACTTTTTCGAAACCTACAAAATGCTTGAACCAGGTAAATGGGTAAAAGTAAAAGGGTTTGAGGACAAAGCATCTGCAACGAAAATCCTCGAAGATGCTATTAAAAACTATAAAGAGTAATCAACTATGATCGATTTCGGCTCTCAAGATATTTTTGCCTACGCCATTTTTGGACTTATTTTAAATTTTGTCTTTTCTATCGCGTTTGGTCTTTATCTCAGTAACAATATCGGAGTCGAAGAGATGATGATGTCAAAAGGTGATCGTGAACAGCCATGGTGGCTTTCACTCTCACTTGCCGTCCCTTTTGCTAAAATGCTCATCACCCTTTATCGTGTTGCTATCTTGCAACTCTACTTTCTCGATCAAGGAAAAAGTCATAAAGAATATTGGGTATATCTCACTTCACAAGACGACACTTAAGGTTACTTTTCTTCTTTAATACAAAACTTCTTGATTAACGTATCGTGCAATCCGACTTTTCCTTTTTCTGCCCCGCTTTGAGCTTTTTTCAGTCTGCCGTTCCACTCCTTGTTATCAAAATTCCGATCTATAAGTGCTATCCCTAGACGCAGCATCATTTCGCTGTAACTCTCAGCTGCATTTGCATAAAGTACACACCCCTCTTTAATTAACTCGTAATGATAGGATTGCTGTAGATGCAAATTTTCTTTTGCGAAGTGTCGATCAGATGGATGTGAACGATAAAAATGTTCTATTTCGTCTTGGCACTCTTTTGGATTTGCACCGTTGATTATCATTTGATCTAAGTTAATAATCCCAAACGGTTTACACTCGACATAGGTATTTTTATTCAAAAGAGTTTGCTTTGAATTATTGTGATTGGATAATAACAATCCTACGGTTATTTCACCGTACAAAGGGGTAAGTAAAATTATCACACTAAATAATCGGACAAAAAATGTTTCATTTTTACTCATGAGTGCTTTTTTTACCTTTTTTTTTACTACTTTTAGAAAACTTTTTACCTTGAAACTTAAAGCTATGGTAAATATTTCAACATTTTAGAACATAATAAACCGATATTATGGCCTAAACTTAAACATAGCTTTCCCACCAGTTGGTAGCATACCCCTATTTTCTATTACATTTTCTTAACTGATTCATTTAGAAAGGTCACACCATTGCTATATCCTCTCTAGTACCCTAAAATTTCATATTCCAAAATCGAGGTGCAAATTTGAGATTTCTTTTCCTACCACTGCTACTAGCGTTATCACTTTTTGGTGATTCAATGACCCCTAAACAACTCAACGTATTACAAACGGTTCGTGACGTCGCGAAATCGATTCCAGATCGAAACGGCAAAACCTATGAAAATACACTAAGTGCAATTTGTTTAACGGAGAGCAGTGCTGGAAAAAATACGATCGGTGATTTCAAACATAAAAAATCATTTACCAAAGCTTCTTTGGGACCGATGCAAATTCAAGTTGCTACCGCACGCCATGTCTCTAAAAATGTCAAAAAATTACGCTGGCTAAATACTCTTAGTGATGTACAGCTTGCCGGGCGTTTGTTAGGAGATATCAAACTTTCCGCTCAAATCGCTACCCATTATCTTGTTTTACTCCAAAATCAACGGTTGGATCATTTCTATGCTATCAGCGGATACAACGGTGGAATGGTCAACCGTCCTTATTACAATCGTGTTATGAAAAACATGGATGTCGTCAATCGTCTCCTCTCTTCTGGAAAACTCTCCTAATAGAAATAGTGTATAATATTCCAATTGATACCACTTGGAGAGAATTATGAATGATGAAAAGCTAAAAATAATACTTGCTCTTCTAAGCGGTATTGTATTTAGTCTTATCTTTATTCTTCTTGCATTTGTCCTCCCCGCAAATGAAAAACCAAAACAACTAACAAAACAAAACCCTAAAAATCACCTTGAAAAAATTTCTCAAGAACTCCGAAAATAATCATAGTGTGTCAAAAAAAAGGTACTAATATTATTTGAATCACTCTATACTTTCCTTGATGTGATACACTGTGTAGACTATAAGCCCGTATCGCTTGTCCTAGCAGAAAAAACTATTGTGAGATGGAGAGTATATGAAGATTGCAGTATCATCGTGTTTATTAGGTGAAAAAATACGTTTTGACGGTGGACATAAGCATGATCATTTCATCACGGATGAATTGGGTAAATTTACTGATTTTGTCCCTTTTTGCCCGGAGCACTTAGCCTTTGGCACCCCTCGCCCTTCTATCCGCTTAGTCAATCAAGAAAATATTATTCATGTTCAATCGAATAAAGACGGTGTTGATTTAACCCAGCGACTCGTTCAAACCAGCAACGATGAAATAATCAATCTTTCTCATCACCATTTATCAGGAATCATTTTTAAATCCAAATCTCCGAGCTGCGGGATGGGAAGTGCCAAAGTTTATCTTGAAAACGGTTTTTGTGAGGGGAAAGAAGATGGCGTGTTCGTATCGATGTGTAAAGAACGCTATCCGCTGCTCCCTATGGAAGAGGAGGGGCGCCTTCAAGATCCGTGGCTGAGAGAAAATTTTGTCATGCAACTCTTCGCCTACGATTCGTATGAAAAGTTTAAAGCTTCTGCTCCCTCTATCGGCGATTTAGTACGGTTTCATACAATCAATAAATTTATGCTTCAAGCAAAAAATGAAAAACTTTATCGAGAGTTAGGAAACGTGGTCGCTAATCGTGATGATAGTACACTGGAGAGCCGATTAGCACTCTATGAGCTTGGATTCAAAACCGCTATCTCTTCTAAAAGTTCGATCAAAAAAAACCGAAATGTCTTGGAACACATGGCTGGATTTTTTAAAAATGACCTAACAAAAACTGAAAAAGAGACCCTTCATCTGCACATTAGTGATTATGCCGAAAAAATCATTCCCCTGATCGTCCCCCTCTCAACCCTAGCCCTTTACGCGCAAAAATACAACACAACCTATCTTCTTGATCAAACTTTTTTAACCCCTTATCCTAAAACCTTGGCACTACGTTCACATTTAAATGCAGGAAAGTAGCGGATGAAACGGATATTATGGTTTCGTCGTGATCTTCGTGTTGAAGACAATCCCCTCCTTAGCCTCAAGGGGGAAGTTTTACCTATTTTCATTTTCGATACCGAAATACTCTCAAAACTCTCAAGCAACGATCGGCGCGTCACTTTCATTTATAATACACTCCTTAATCTCAAAAAATCGCTCCAAGATTTAGGGCTCGATCTGGCTATTTTTTATGGAAAGCCGACGGAGGTATTTAAGTGGCTTTTATCACATGATTATTATGATGAAGTCTGTGCCTCTGGTGATTATGATGCTTATGCGCTAAAGCGAGACCTTGAAGTCTCTCATTTACTCCCTTTTAATCTTCAACACGATACCTATATTTTTAGCCCCGATGAAGTGCTTAAAAGTGACGGTACCCCTTATTTGGTTTTTACCCCTTTTTACAACCGTGTAAAAATCCTCTTTAGCCCTGAGCACATGCGATGCCATCTTCAAGAAACACAAACGTTAATCGCGTGTGATTACACCCATTTACATATCATTCATGAGGATCATGTAACTATGACTTTGCTTACACTTAAAGCAATAGGATTTGAATCCCAAATACTTCCGCGTAAGCTATGCACGTTACCATTGGTAAAGCTCGACTCTTTTACTCGCTCTATTAACAGTTATTCTAAAAATCGTGATTTTATGGAACTTGATGCAACTTCGCAATTAAGTGCCGATTTGCGGTTTGGCACCATTTCAATCCGTGCGGTTTTACGCTGGATGCTAACTCAAAAAAAATCAGGAATCGATACTGAACCATTTTTTCGAGAGCTTATCTTTCGAGAGTTTTATGCGATGCTTCTATACCATTTTCCACACTTAAGCGAGCGCAATTTTCGCTATCCATTCAAAGGAGTTCCGAATGATGCATATTACGAAGCGTTTTGCAATGCTCAAACTGGAGTTCCCATTATCGATGCGGGGGTACGTGAACTCCTGACAACCGGTGAAATGCACAATCGTGTTAGGATGATCACCGCCTCTTTTTTTACCAAGAACCTTTTACTCCCGTGGCAATGGGGAGAAGCATTTTTTGCTCAGCATCTCAACGATTATGACGCAAGTTCTAATATCCTCTCGTGGCAATGGAGTGCAGGTACAGGGGTGGATCCTCAGCCTTATTTTCGTATTTTTAACCCCTATACCCAAAGTAAAAAATTTGACAAAGAAGCCTCTTATCTCTACAAATGGCTTCCTCAGTTAGCAACAATCCCGCCCAAAGTACTTTATCAGGAAGAGAAGTTAAGTGCGTTAGTTCTAAAAAATTATCCCTCTCCTATTGTGAATCAAAAGATCAGTGCCAAAAGAGCTTTAGAGTATTTTTCCAGCACTTCACAATAAAACTCTAAAAAATGTGCTATCATATTTACTAATAATATTTTTTGTTTTTTGCGGAGGAGCAAATGGATAATGAAATCTCCTTGTTACCGAACAAAGATTGCATAAACAATGAAGATGCACTAGAGTTTAGACGGCTTAAATTTGCCATCAGCTCTTCCGAAGACGGCATTTGGGAATATAATATTCAAAATAATACAACGTATGTCTCAAAACGGTGGCTAGAGATTATCGGTTACACGGAGAATGAGTATCATAGCTCCATCGAAACATGGAAAGCGATGCTCCACCCCGATGATGCTGAATATG
>NZ_JAQTYM010000019.1 GCF_028688295.1 Sulfuricurvum sp. | reverse complement strand
CACGTAAAACATTTAAATCATCATAGCTGTGAGAAACATTCGCTACACGCAACGCTTCATCCCCCATAGGACGCTTCGGTTTAAAGACGATACTTGGGTCACGTCTGCTTGAAGGTTTGATATCTTCAATCGTCAATTTATCGAGTTGTTTCTGACGGGACGTTGCTTGTTTTGCTTTCGACGCATTCGCGGAGAATCGGCGAACAAACGCTTCGAGTTGCTCTTTCTCTTTTACTTTTTTATCGCGATCAAGCTGCATTTGGTTTGCCATGATAGTAGACGCCATATACCAATCGTCATACGTTCCCGTAAATTCACGGATTTTTTGGAAATCGACGTCGAGAATGTTGGTCACAACGGCGTTGATAAAGTGACGGTCATGCGAGATGATAACCAATGTCCCCTCATGGCGTTGAAGCTCACGCTCCAACCATCCGATGGTATCGATATCGAGGTTATTTGTAGGCTCATCGAGGAACAAAACGTCCGGTTTCGGATAAAGAACCTGCGCAAGAAGAACTTTGAATTTTTCTGAGGAAGGGAGACTTGACATCAAGTTTTGATGATTTTCTGCCGAAATTCCGACGTTTTCCAAAATTTTGGCGATTTGAACATCGTACTCATAGGTCGGATCTTCTTCAACCGAAATCATCTCCAACTCTGCGAGACGATCATTGGTTTTTTCATCTTCGAAATCACCGTTGGCGTACAAATCTTCTTTCTCTTTGATCGCATCAAAAAGACGTTTGTTCCCCCACAATACCGCATCGGCAATGGTGAAATCTTCAAACGCAAACTGATTTTGTCCTAAAATCCCTACTTTGAGACCCGGTTCGATGGAGATATCCCCCTCGTACTCTTTGATCTCACCGCTGAGGATTTTCAAGAACGTTGTTTTCCCGGCACCGTTTGCGCCGATAAGACCGTAACGTTTGTTACGGTCAAGTTTGAGGTTAATCCCCTCAAATAAAATTCGACTGCCGAAGCGCATTGTTAATTTAGTGACTTGTACCATTGCAAAACTCTTTACATAAAAATTACGCGATTATATCTAAATTCCTCTAATCCCCTACTAAATACGATGAAGCAAGATTTAAACTATAACAAATTACAATATCACAAAATACTCACTTTTATAGGAATTAATGGAACACCAAGCCCCTCTTTATGACGTTTTAAACTACCTGCCGGATGGAATTGTTATGGTAGATGAACGAGGTGTCATTCTTTTTGCAAATGATGCTTTTTCAGAAATGGTAGGCTTTCGGAGCAGTATTTTACTTGGGCTTAATATGTTAAGTCTCCTAGCCGATATCGATGTCTTTCAAAAGTGTATTGAAAAAGTGATGAGGGAAGGAAAATCCCTCGATGCAGAAACAAACTTTATTCACAGTAACGGTACCATAATCCAAGCGGTCAAAAGTGTACGGATGATTCGACATAACGACTATGTCCGTTTTTTTGTCAATGTTCGAAATCAAACCGATCTAAACCGTTTAAACAAAGAGCTTCGAACCTCTAAAGAACTAATTGAACTCCAGGCACATGAACTCTCATCTCTTCTCAACTCTAAAAATCAGGAACTTGAGGAGATTTTGAGTAGTATCGACGAAGTCATTTGGTACATCGACAACCAAACGCTGTCGCTCCGATATGTCAACCGTGCTGTTGAAAAAGTTTTCGGATTTGAGCGGGATAATTTTTTATCCGACCACACATTATGGCAACAGCAAATCTACATTGATGATCGCAATCTGGTCCAAATGTTTTTTGAAACCCTTCTTCCCGGACAGTCTCAAGAGATTCGCTTTCGTATACTCCATCATGAGGGTGAGATACGTTGGCTCAGCAGCCGTATTTATCACCACCCAAGCCTTCACCTTTTTATCGGTATCACCAGTGATATCACCGCACCCAAAGCACAAAGTGAAAAGATCGCTTTTTTAGCCTATCATGATCCCCTTACCCATCTTCCCAATCGTGCAAAACTAAAACTTCAGCTTGAAAGTCGTTTCGAACACTCATCAACCAGTCCATTCGCCCTGATGTTTTTGGATTTAGATAATTTCAAAAATATCAATGATACGATGGGCCATAAAATAGGCGATTCGATCTTGATTGAGGTGAGTAATCGACTTAGAGAAAGTGTTGGAAAATATGATTTTTGTGCCCGCTTTGGGGGGGATGAATTTGTTATTTTACTTGAGGATGCGGATACCTTGAGCGTTGATGCTATGGCACAACGGCTGATTCAGACCTTCAAAAAAGCGTTTAGAGTCAATGAAATGGATTTTTACCTCTCCTCCTCCATCGGCATAGTCCTTTACCCGTATGATGCATCCGATGTTGAAGATTTAATCAAACATGCCGATACCGCGATGTATGAAGCAAAAAATAAAGGGAAAAATCAATTTGTATATTATCATACCTCGATGCAACGAGCGTTACACGATTATTTACACATCGAAGCTCTGATACGTGATGGGCTCTCACAGAACCTTTTTGAACTCTATTTCCAGCCTCTTATTGATACTAAAACTCTGCAACTTGAGGGGTATGAAGCACTTCTGCGACTTCCACATCCCAAAGAGGGCTTTATTGCTCCTGATATTTTCATCTCAGTGGCTGAATCCAATGGCGATATCCTCGTTATCGGGCAAGAGGTACTGAAACAAGCATGTGATTTTATCGAAACGGTTAGGAAGCTATACGATGAACCTTTCTTTGTTGCAATTAATGTCTCTTCCAAACAGCTTCACCAAGAACTATTTGCTAACGAATTGTTAGAGTATTTACATCAACGCTTTATTCCAACCTCTTTTATCAAAGTGGAACTGACAGAAAGTGCTGTTATGGAAAATATTGAGATTGCTGAGCGTCAACTGCGACTGTTGCAACAGGGGGGAGTTCGGATTGCACTGGATGATTTTGGGACAGGATATTCATCATTTTCCTATCTCGCACAACTGCCGATCGATACACTTAAAATCGATAAATCATTTATTTTACCTCTTTTTGAGAGCTCTTCTAACCGTCATATCGTTGAAGCGATCTCAAATCTTGCTCATGTTCTAGGGATGAAGGTAACCGCAGAGGGGGTAGAAGAGAGTTCTCATTATAATTTTTTAATGGAAAAAAATATTGATACGCTACAAGGGTTTTATCTTTGTCGCCCTCTCCCAAAAGGTAAAATTCTCAAAAATCTAGAAGATAAAGTGCCTTATTTTACCCCCATTTTTCCTTTGGGATATACCATCTAAACTTCTTCCTTTACCTCACGTTTGCCCCAATAAAATCGTTATTTGTATAGTTTTAGCAAGGGTATTAGACTAATCACGAAAATACAATTATTTTTAACATTCCCATAAGATTGTAATTGCTAGAATGTGCCAAGGATTATGCTGGTTATAGTTCGATTTTTCCACGGAGTACAATGTGACACAAATTTATGTCGGGAACATTCCCTACGGCAAAGACGAAAATGATCTTAAAGATCTTTTCGGACAATACGGTGAAGTTAGCTCAGTTAAGTTCGTAAACGATAAAGAAACAGGCCGCTTTCGCGGTTTCGGTTTCGTTGAAATGGCGAACCAAGATGAAGCTAACAAAGCGATCACAGCTCTTGAAGGTAACGATTTCGGCGGACGTACACTTCGTGTTAACGAAGCTCGTCCACGCGCTCCACGCCCTCCACGCGATCGCTGGTAATCACAACCATGAAGCCCTTATGGGCTTTCATGCCACTCTTAATTTCCCCCTTTTTCCCCTATAGACTATCTATAAATTTTATTACAAAGACATACTATGACCTATACTCTTAGCGAACCTTTTATCGAGCTCCATAAGCTGATTAAACTTCTCGATCTTGTTGATACCGGCGGACAAGCAAAGATGTTGATCGAGAATGACCAAGTATTCCGTAACGGAGTTGTTGAAACACGCAAACGGGCAAAAATCATTAAAGGGGAAAAAATAACGATCGGAGATGTCGTTATTGAAGTGATCTAGGTCATTGTTTATTAATGAAGTTTTCACTATAATTCCTGATCTTATTAATGGCTCTGCATGAGGTTCAAAAACGTATGAAAAACACAAAAATGATGGTTGTCGGTTTTATCAGCGCCGTAGCAATAAGCGTAGCCCTCTCTACCTCTTTGTTAGCAAAAAACAATACGGCAGATTCAGCTGAAGCCTCTGTAGAAGCCTCACGACTCCAATCCTTGGCAAAATTTACCAAAGTTTTGGGCATTGTTGAGCAATATAACGTTGATGGTCTCAGTATCGATCAGCTCATCGATAAATCCCTACAAGGGATGCTCTCCAACCTCGACGCCCACTCTAACTACATGGATAAAAAAAGTTACGATAATCTTAAAACGCAAACTGACGGTGAATTCGGCGGATTAGGGATTACCGTTGGAATGCGTGATAACGCACTCACCGTAATTGCACCGATCGAGGGGACACCTGCTGATAAAGCAGGAATTAAAGCCGGTGATATTATTTTGAAAATTAATGACAAAGCCACCCTAAGCATGACAATTGATGATGCAGTTGGGGTTATGCGTGGCGTCCCAAAAACACCGATCGATCTTACCATCGTCCGAAAAGGTGCAGCTGAGCCTCTCAAATTTCATATCATCCGCGACATTATCACCGTTGAGTCTGTTTATACCCGAATTATTGGAAACAACATTCTCTACATCCGCGTCACCAGTTTTGACAAAAAAGTTGCCACCGATGTTAAAAAAGCGATCAAAAAACATGCTGCAAAAAGCAAAGGAATTGTTTTAGATCTTCGTAATAATCCAGGCGGCCTTCTTGATCAAGCAGTTGAGCTAACCGATTTATTTGTTAATGAAGGGGTGATTGTCTCTCAAAAAGGGCGGAATAAAGCTGATGACATTTCTTACAGTGCCACCAAAAGTGCCACCATTACAGACCTTCCTCTTGTAGTATTGGTTAACGAAGGTTCTGCAAGTGCATCTGAAATAGTAAGTGGTGCTTTGCAAGATCTCAAACGAGCTGTTATTGTCGGAGAAAAAACTTTCGGAAAAGGATCTGTTCAGGTTGTAATGCCGGTTACCGAAACCGAAGCGATTAAACTGACAATTGCACGCTATTACCTCCCTAGCGGACGTACCATTCAAGCTGTCGGTGTTGCTCCGGATATCGAAGTGATCGCCGGTGAGATCAAAAATCACGATAAAGCGTTCAATATCAAAGAGGCCGATTTGAAAAAACATCTCGAATCTGAACTCGAAAAAAATGACGGCATGATCGACGTCACCGAAGCGAATGCTACCAACAAAACTATTATTACCCCCGATCAGCTGAACAAAGATATTCAGCTCAAAGAGGGTGTCGACATCATTAAAGCTCTAATCATAGTCAAAGGAAAATAACCATGGAAAAACGCGATCTCATCTACGAAGGAAAGGCTAAACGCCTCTTTAACACCGACGATACCAATTTGGTCATTGCGGAATTTAAGGATGATCTGACCGCTTTTAACGGCGCAAAAAAAGACAATGAAGCAGGAAAAGGGGCGTTGAACAATAAAATTTCAACCGAACTTTTTAAAATGCTCGCTTCTCGCGGAGTAGAATCTCATTTCGTAGAGATGCTTGATGATAACAACATGCTTTGCAAAAAAGTAGACATTATCCTCATCGAAGTAATCGTCCGTAACGTTGCAACCGGAAGTCTCAGTAAAAACCTCGGTATTGCCGATGGAACCATACTTCCGTTTACACTCGTCGAATTTGATTACAAAAACGATGCCCTCGGTGATCCGAAACTCAACGATCAGCACTGTCTTATCCTCAACCTCGTTAAAAACGAAGCGGAACTCGATCAACTCCGAGCAATGGCACGTGAAGTAAACTCGATCCTTCGTCCTTATTTCCATGAAAAAGGGCTTAACCTCGTCGATTTCAAACTCGAATTCGGACGTGATGAAAATGGAAAAATCATCCTAGCCGATGAAATCAGCCCAGACAACTGCCGTTTTTGGGATTTAGAAACAGGTGAAAAAATGGACAAAGACCGTTTTCGCCAAGGACTAGGTGGCCTAAAAGTCGCTTACGAAGAAGTTTTGAACCGAATTTTAAACTGATCACACGAGAGATATCAAAGGAATAAGATGAAAGCAATTATTAACGTATTTTTAAAAAATGGAGTCTTAGACTCACAAGGTAAAGCCGTCCAACATGCGCTTAGCGGTCATGGCTTCGAAAGCGTTAAAGATGTTCGTGTCGGTAAACAGATTGTTATTGAGATGAATGAGTCTGATGCATCTGTCGCGAAAGAGAAAGTTGCCCATATGTGTGAAGAGCTTTTGGCTAACACGGTTATCGAAGATTACGACATTGAGATCCAAGCATGAAAGTAGGTATTGTTCAGTTTCCCGGTACCAACTGTGAGTATGATACGCAACATGCGTTTACCGCACTAGGATGTGAAACGCAAATTCTTTGGCACAAAGAAGATTCTATTCCAGAGGGGACAGATCTCGTTGTCGTTGCCGGAGGATTCAGCTACGGTGACTATCTCCGAAGCGGTGCCATTGCCAAAATGTCTCCAATTATGAAAGCTCTAAAAATTTATGCCGACAACGGTGGAAAAGTTTTAGGTATTTGTAACGGTTTTCAAGTGTTAACCGAGACAGGACTCCTTCCGGGTGCGTTAAAACGTAACGAGGGACTCCATTTTATCTCTCGCCACCACCATCTCAAAGTGATCAACAACGACAACGGTTTCCTCCGTCACTGCGAAATAGATCAAGTGGTTAATATCCCTATCGCTCACCATGACGGTAACTTTTACATCGATAGCGAAGGATTAAATGAGCTTTACGCAAACAACCAAGTTCTCCTGCGCTATAGTGATAAATCAGGAAATATCGACAACCCGAACGGTTCAGTCGACAGTATCGCCGGGATTTGCAATAAAGCTAAAAATGTATTCGGTCTTATGCCCCATCCGGAACGTGCGATGGAAACACTTCTAGGTTCTGATGATGGAAGAGCAATGCTCGAAGGGTTTATAAACAGTTGAAAGCTTTAGCTCTTTTCTTTTTCCTTTTAGGACAAATTCTTTTAGCGGAACCTTCCGTTCTCACTGATATTCAATCTTCCCCTACCGAAGAAGCCCCAATACCAGAGGAAGCTCCTACCTCCGACATCGATACTCTTTTTTCAGGTATCACTTCCTCTTCGGGACTCACTCTGGAGTTTAGTAATCTTCCAACACGCCCTTATGTCGGTGAGATTATTGCGCTCAGCGTTAAACTGACCCCCATTGATATTGCATCAGGGACTATTGAATATACGCTACAAAATGAAGAAGGTATCCGCATTTTTAGCGATACACCTCGCAGAAATGTCAAGGAAGATGGTGTTTACGATACTTTCTATTTTTTAGTACAATCTTCATCTGTACGTTTTCCAGATGTTACCGCAACTCTCACCTCTAATGGCTCTACCTCTGAAACCCTAACGGGTAGTTCTTTAAGTGCTACTACTCTAAGCCCGCCTACAGGGTTCGCTAATGTTTTAGCCGATAAATTTGAGGTTATAAACTATAAAACGACTCCTTACAACAATCAGAGCAATGTGGTTATTTTTACCGTTAAAGCTTTACGTTGTAATATTAACGATTTTTCGCTTCCTAATGCGATTAAACAAGGGTTTGAGTCAAAACTTTCCAATGTCGGCGAATCACAAATGACTTATTATGTTATTATTCCAAACACTGAACAGACTCTTAGTTTCTCTTATTTCAATCTCAAAAAACAACGCTATGAAGCATTAAGTATCCCTATTATTGTTGATGATGATACGGTATCTACCGGTCAGAGTGACCTATCACCAACAGATGCACGCCATACCGAACTAAAAGTGGGTGCATCAGTCGTAGTCGTGCTCATGCTATTTGGACTCTTTTATTGGAGACGCCAAAAATGGTATCTCTACATTGCCGCACTTCCAATGTTTTACATTATTTTTGCACTCCTGCCGAATCAAAATACATGTGTCAAAAAAGATGCTCCTATTTACCTGCTTCCAATTAAAAATGGAACTATTTTTGAAATGACGCTCCAAGAAGAACATTTGGAAACCGAAAAACAGGTCGGCGATTTTATTAAAGTACATCTCACTAACGATAAAGTCGGATGGGTAAACAAACGTGATCTTTGCTCGAATTAGATGGATCTACGCCCTCCTCGTGATTTTCACTGGGTTGACGCTAATGATCGCTATTTATTATCTAGTTCCTAATCCCTACGCCCAAAAAATTGGTGCATGGTTTATCCGTATTCTCGCTTTTGTCCCTGTCAACGTAAAAGGGAACCCCGATCCTGAGGCACAAATGTTCCTTCTCAATCACCAAAGTGAAATGGATATCGGGATAATGGAGACTATCAGCTCAAAAGATTTGGCATGGGTTGCTAAAAAAGAGCTTTTCAAAGTCCCCTTTTTTAGCCTCGTTCTCCGTTTGCCAAAAGATATCGCACTGGAGCGTGAGTCCAAAACTGCTCTCGTAAAATTGCTCAAAGATTGTAAAGACCGACTCGATCATGGCCGCGTTATCACCATCTTTCCGGAGGGTACCCGCACCGAAACCGGTAAGATGAAACCGTTTAAAGCAGGTGCTAAAATGGTTGCCGACAAATATAACCTCAAGGTTCAACCCATTGTTTTTATCGCAACAGCGTGGCATTTTAGTAATAAACGGCGTGACTTTAGACCCGGAACAGTTACTGCTATCTATCTCGATTCGTTCATAGCGGATAAATCGAACCCCGATTGGTTAAACGAACTTCACACCCACATGCAAAAGGTTTATGATGATGAGTTGGCAAACCATCCTCGCTATCGGTAGCGGCGGTTTTTTAGGAGCGGTAGTTCGTGCCTATCTCAATGGGCAGATCAACCATCATTTACCGCATACACTACCTTATGGAACTCTCGGCGTCAATCTCATCGGCAGTTTTATCATCGGAGTACTCTTCGCCTATTTTAGCTATACCACCCTCTTTAGTATTCATGCCAAATCATTTCTAACGACAGGATTTTTAGGTGCCCTGACAACTTATTCTACGTTTGCTATGGAAACTGTATTTTTGCTTAGTGGAGGGCAGATCCTTATGGCAGCTACGAATATGGCACTTAATCTTTTTGGCTCAGTGTTACTGGCAGGATCGGGCTATTATCTGTTTCGACATTTTCTAGCGTAATAATCTCATCGGCACACCATCGTGCCAAATCACCATCATGGGTAATAAGCAACACTCCCATCTCCTTAATATGCTTTATAATAAGCTTCATAATATCGAGCTGATTGAGGTTATCAAGTGCCGAAGTCGGCTCATCTAAGAGGAGTAATTTTGGCTTCATCAGTAATGCACGCAAAATCGAACACCGTTGCAACTGTCCACCTGAAAGCTTGTGCGGCAGTGTATCTAAATGAGACTCCTCCAATCCCATCTGATCTAACAACACGTTATACCCCTCCATCGATGTCACTTCATTTATTTGCTCACGTATAGTGTAAGTGGGATGAAAAGAGCTGTAAGGGTCTTGAAAGACTTGAGAGATGGACATTGATCGTATAGAACCTACGTGAGGTTTACGGTGCCCCAAAATGAGTTCAAAGAGTGTTGATTTCCCAACACCACTGGGACCCACTATCGCTTTGATTTCCCCTTCATTCAGGGAGAGGGAGAATTCATTGAATAAAAATATATCTTTAGTATATCCAAAAGATATATTTTTGATATCTAAAACACTCTTCAACGAATTTGACCTTTTCCGTACACTTTGTATTTATAAGTAGTTAAACCCTCTACCCCCATCGGCCCTCTGGCATGGAGTTTATTAGTACTAATCCCCACCTCGGCTCCAAATCCAAACGCTCCGCCATCGGTAAAGCGGGTGGAGGCGTTGACATAAACCGCAGCAGCATCAATGGCATCCATAAAACGTTCCGCCGTCGTGATGTTATCAGTGATGATCGCCTCTGAGTGACCTGAACCGTAACGGACGATATGGCTGATCGCTCCCTCTACCCCATCAACCACACGGATATTGAGGATATTGGCGAGATACTCGGTATCGAAATCCTCTTCGCTAGCGCTCTCGATATCGATCACTTCACGGGTTAATCCACACCCTTTTAGCTGAGTATGAGCACGATCAAACGCCGTTTTCAGTATCGGGAGAACCTCTGTCGCAATAGCTTCATCGACAAGGAGTGTCTCCATTGAGTTACAAACACCCGGACGCTGAACTTTAGCATTGAGGGCAATCGCTATCGCGTTCTCGATATTGGCCCCTTTGTCGATATAGGTATGACATAATCCTTTATCGTGTTTGACGACGGGGACACTGGCGTTTTGGCTCACAAATCGGATCAGTGCTTCTCCGCCGCGCGGAACAATCAGATCGACATAACGATCCATCTTGATCAGTTTCGCTACTCCCTCACGCGTTGCATCCGGTAAAAGGGCAATCAGCTCTTTCGGGAGGTTGTTACGCAGAAGTACCTGCTGTAATACATCAGCAATGATCTTATTGGAATGTTCTGCCTCTTTTCCCCCTTTTAGGACACATCCGTTCGAGCTTTTAAAACACAATGCCGCCGTATCGGAGGTGACGTTCGGGCGTGACTCATAGATGATCCCGATCACCCCGATAGGGATGCTCACTTTTTCGATTTTGAGTCCCGCTTCAGTGACCCACCCCTCGATCACACGGCCTACCGGATCTTTGAGTGCGGCTATCTCTTCGATCGCTATTGCCATCGCTTCGATCCGCTTTTCATCCAGCAGTAATCGCTCTTTCATCGACGAGGCTAGATTACCCTCATCCGCACTGCGCATATCCAAAGCATTGGCTTCGATAATATTCATTGTATTGGAACGAAGTGCTTCCGCCATCTCACGTAAAATACGATTTCGTTCACTCCCGCTCATCGTCGCTAACACACGACTAGCAGATTTTGCTTTTTCTAAAAATTGTTCCATATTCTATCCTTGGTAACGTCTAATCAATTTCTCGATTGATAAATGACGAGAGCTGATCGTACGCTTTTGTCTCAATAAATTTTTGCATTTTTGCAATGATGTCACTTTTTCGAAAATTTTTCTGATAACGGAGTACTTCATCCATTAAATCATGACATCGTTGATCATCTTTATTGTCTGCCGCAGTTTTTAATTCACCCATCAACGTTATAAAAAACATATTCTTTTTAAGTTTGTAAAAAATATCCGGTTCAGGTTCAAAGAGTTTTGGCTCACTTGGGGGGGGAGTCTCATCTTCATCAACTGTGACAAATGCTTCTGACTCTATGACTTCTAAACGATCTTCACTCTCCTCTTCTTGGATAGTCTCTTCATATTTTTCTTTGAACTCTTGTACAGACTCTTTTGATTTAGTTTTTTTCCATACACCCCATACAATGGCACCGAACAAGACTAAAGCGATTATCATCCAAACCGAATTACTGTTTGCTTCTTCGCTTACCGATCCTTCCTCTGTAACATTTGCCTCTGTCGTTGCCGTTTTAACTATCGGTGTTGCAGGGGTAGAACTATTTTCTTCGACACTTTTTACCGCTTCCGCCGTCGTATTCGCTTCGGTAGCATTCACCTCTGTAGTAGGGCTATTAGACTCCGCTGGTTTGAAAAACAGTGCCCCTTGTGTTGGACCGAAATAACCGTTGATATACGCATCAGGATAGTGTTTTTTAAACTGTTTTAATACTGATTCCGCCCCCTGCTGGGTTTCAAGTGGTTCAATAGCCAACATAAACGCTTTGCCTGATGGTCTTGCGACAATGTCAAAACGGTACTCTTTTTGAAGCACTAGTTCATTCTCACCCACCTTAGAACCCAGTTTTTCCAAAGCACTCTTTGCCTCATCAAAGCTAGCGAATGATGCCAAGACGATCTTATACCCTTTTGCCTCAGCCGCAAAAGTTTGCATTGCACTAAAAAGGATCATACAACTAAGTACAATAAATGTTAAGCCATTTTTTCTCATTCTTCCATCGCCTTTTCAAAAGTATTTACTTTTTCCATAACCTGCGTAATTATTGGCTCTATTATCGCATATTTGAGCCCTAAAGTGTGCAGATACGCCTCAATCGCTTCGGTATTAAACATCTCGATGGAGCGTACCAAATCGAGCATCTCTCCAAAGAATCCTTCCCCTTCTAAAACCGCTTGCTCAATCTCATACGAAATATTGAGTTTTGAGAGGACATCACTTTGTGACATATGGAACAACAGATGAACCAAAGAGAGCATCCCTGTAAAATAAGCCATTGAAATATCTTTTTTGGTCACTTTTGGATTGATAACCTGCACGAGAGCACTCATCAACTCCGTACGATGAACCACCATTAACAAGAGAGGAACCCGTTTCTCACTTCCCCCTTGTTCTGAGAACATCATCAACATAATCCAGCGAGAGATCGGATCGCGCCCCATGAGGGTCAACACCTGCTCAATCGATGAAACCGGATTACGCAATGAAAACGCTGCAGAATTAATAAAACGGAGCAATTTTAGACTGATGGCATGGTTGCTTTGAAACGCATCCACCAGTTCAGGCATTTCACTATCCCCTTGCAAAAGGTTCCATAAACGGAATATCCCCTCTTGCTCAGGAGAGAAAGAGGCATTTTTAACGATATTCGGTTCAGAAATAAAATACCCCTGATAGTAATCAAACCCCATAGAACGACAAAGCTCATACGCATCATGCGTCTCTATTTTCGTCCCGATCACTTCGATCCCAACTTCATGAAACATAGAAATATTTCGCCCGACCAATGCCAAATCGCTTTGAGTAACATCGATTTTTATATAATTAAGCGAAGGCAAAATCAACGCAAATCGGCTCACGCTCTCTTCGGTAAAAATACAGTCATTAAGGGCAAAACGGTACCCCTGATCACGCAAATAGCGCATTCGATCCGCCAGCGTCTCATCGATCACCGCATCCGCAAACAGCGAATAGACCACCTTTTCTTGTAAAAGGAGATCGATAACATCGTAGTGAAGAAACTCGGTATTGACCCGAATAAACCCGATATGTTTACCGAGGATACTCTCCATCGAAATCAAAAGATTACTGATAACGGCAGCCGTCAAACCATTATCATCATTATGACCCGATTCACGATAAAGCAAATCATACGCGACAATTTTAGCGTTGGCATTGATAATAGGTTGTCGTCCGATATAGCGATCGCTCATGAGTATCCAAAAAAATAATATTATAAAGATTATAACAAAGGTTAACTGGAGTTATCTAAAGGGGAAATTATCCAATATACTCTTTAATCTCTTGCATCAATCTAGCTTGTTGAGCCTTGTACTGATCGAAAAGGCTAAAGTAGCTCAACTCATGCGTATCACTGAGAGCCAATTTCATGTTTGAAGCGATTTCTCCGAGTTTATGCGCCCCGATGTTTGCGCTTACCCCCATAATATCGAGAAGGTGAGCATCCGCATCATAAAGATTATGTGAACGTAAAAGCTCTCCTAAAATATCCGAAGAATTGCCATAGTCACTCATAAACTCTGTTAAGATCTCGCGGTAAAAACCTTCATCTTCTCCACACGTTTGGAGCCCTACATCCGTATCTAAACTTTTTGCCATTTTAGCGTCGATTAACTCATCATTATGAGTTTCTTTTCCCGTATAGGCATAGATCATTTCGTATAGGGATTCCATTCGTAGAGGTTTTGCTAACTGTTCTGACATTCCCGCATTCTTCATTTTTTGTATATCATCCGATGCGATATCTCCGCTAAGTGCTACTACTACGATGTGATCGTACTGCGGATTTGCTCGAATAATCCGCGTTGCTTCAAAACCATCCACTCTTGGCATGTGTGCATCCATCAAAATCATTAAAAAATTGATGTCATTTTCAAGTATATCCAGAGCTTCCTGGCCATCATCGGCCATAACAAGCTCTATACCGCTCCCCGCTAAAAGACCCAAAAGAACTTTTTGGTTGATAATATTGTCTTCTGCAACCAATATTCTCTCACCGGCAAATTCAGAAAAATTTTGTTTTGTGATTTGTCCATGTTTCGGAACAGGCCGTTTTTGGATTGTCTTGTCACTTTTTCGTCTATCCGTTAACTCTTTATCTTCAGGAGTCGGAGTTAGGACGACAAACTCCCCCTCTTCTGTCCCATACATGGGAATTTCTGAAAGTGGCTCGATTTCCGGCTCTTCGTTTATCTGTGGAACTACGTTTACCTTCTCTTGGGTAGCTACTTCGGGTATATCATTTTTTTCGGGTGTACTGCTCTGAGGTTGTGGGGATGAGCTTCTTTTGAAGATAAAGTAACCAACTATTATGGCTACTAAGATGGCTACGGTGATTATAATCTCTAGTAAAAATTCATTAGACATTGGATACTCTTTTTTTTCTTTAAATCATACACTATTTTACTTATAAAAAATAATATTTGTTTTCAGAAAATAGTATTGTCTATTGAGATACTAATGTGAAGGAAAAGAATTATTTCAGTGATATTAACTCTATCTCTCCTCGATAAAACCCTTTGTCATTTGTGACAATAGCACTGCACTCACCCTTTTTAGCGCACACGTATTGCAACACATCTTCAAAATCATCTTTATCTCGAACAATGTTCATTGCCTCTTTCAAAACTTCTATATCGATAGCAATCACTTCTACAAAGGCTAAAATCTTCTCTAACTCAGCGATTACTTGAAGTGAAGAGAGTTTTTTAGAAGCGACATAATAAACCGTAGTGAAGATATCACAACTCGTGCAATAGTCATCTCCACGTATAATCCCATCGGAAATAAACTGATGAGTTAGTTCCACTGCTTTTCGGTCACTGTCGATTAAATCAAGGATGATATTCGCATCTAAAAATAGTTTAGCCATTTCCCATCTCTGTTTTAATCTCCGCGTACCCTTTACCACCCAAGGAATAAGAGCCTAAAGAGGAGAGTGCTTGTAGCTTTTGATCCCTCTTCGATTGCTCCGCATCATGAATAAGTGCTTTATAGCGATCGATATCAACCACTACGGCAAAAGGCTTATCACGTTTCGTAATGACAATATCTTCCTCTTTGACATGGTCTAGAAGATAAGTTTGTTGTTTTAGTTGTGTGGCTGAAATGTTCATTTTGTATCCTTATTGTCTATTTATACAACTGGATAAGTTAAAAGAAAATTAAACAGCTTACGATGCCAAAGGCTGAATCATCGCAATCTCTTTAGCTTCGGATTGTATGGTGCGGTATAAATCCCATAATTCGCCTGTCCCCATTAACCTATATTAAGTATCTTTTTTAACTTCTCTGTGCTTGCTGTATTAATTTTTTTTGTTGATTCTGTCGATAATTTTCTGACCATCAGGCATACCTGACATAGTTCTTAAAAAAACTACATTTTGACCTAAAGTTTTCTTTATTTCAATCGCAGTTAATGGTTTTGTCAAAATTTTAAAATCTTTTAACTCCTGATAGTAACATTCGTCTTTATCTCCATATCTATCTTTTTTGAGTCTTTGTCCAGAACCTTTTCCATAGGCTACTATGCCCACTCCATTTTTATATAGAAATACTACATCGCCTTTTTTTATACGATCAATATTGAACTTCCATGGATCGTAAAATGCAGCAGCTACACCATTGTTGAGCATGTATTCATTATCATTCACATCATATCGTCTGTTAGTATTAAGTAAATGAAAAGTGTTACTTTTTTCATCTTCATTTACATCTAGATTGAGTTCTTTTTCTGCAATTTTAATCCCTTCTTCAATCAGTTTTAATGTAACTTCTTGTTTAGACAAAGTCAATTGATCAGCTAATCCCTCTATAAACGAATACATTTCAATTGGCATTCTAACCGTTGACGCTATTAAATCTTTCTTAATTACTTTAGATTCTTTAATCAAGCTTTTTAGGTCACTCATAAGTGTCTCCTTTATTCAGATAAAGAAAGTATACTATAGAATTTTAAATAAATCAAGTTTGATTCAAAAATGATGCAATTTAATTTAATAACAGAAAAAGCATACTACTTTCTACTCCTTAACTCTCTATTCAACGAACATTATATGTTTATGAGCTTGGATTTAACTAAATAAATGATCATCAAAAAAGTTAATTTAAATTTTGAAATATTGTAAAATGGGAAGAATGGATTTATGGGGATGGATCCCCGATCAGGTCGGGAATGACAGAAAGGAGTCACCCTTCGACGTGCTCAGGGTGAACGGAGAGATTACTCGATTTCAGCGTCGATGACGTCGTCATCTTTTTTCGCGTTTGATGAAGCGGCTTCACCGCCTTCGTTTTGTTTGTACATTTGCTCTGCCATTTTGTGGCTCGCGTCTGCCAATTTTTTGGTCGCCGCTTCGATCTCTTCTTTAGAAGCATCGGTATTTTTCAACACGGCTTTGAGTTCTTCGAGAGCCGTTTCGATTGCTGCTTTTTCAGATGGATCGATTTTGTCTTCCATCTCTTTGAGAGATTTTTCGGTTTGGCTTGCAAGAGCATCCGCTTGGTTGCGGAGGTCTACGATCTCTTTGCGTTTTGCATCTTCGGCTTTGTGGTTTTCCGCGTCTTGAACCATTTTGTTGATCTCTTCTTCACTCAATCCTGAACTTCCAGAAATCGTGATAGACTGAGATTTACCTGTCCCTTTGTCGGTTGAACTAACAGTCAAGATACCGTTCGCATCGATGTCGAAGGTTACCTCGATTTGAGGTACACCGCGTGGTGCGGCAGGGATACCGGTAAGCTCGAACAATCCGAGAGATTTGTTATCGCGGGCGAACTCACGCTCACCTTGACCGACTGAGATAGAAACAGCTGGTTGGTTGTCTTCTGCCGTAGAGAACACTTGCGATTTTTTAACCGGAATAGTCGTCCCTTTTTCGATGATTTTAGTCATCACGCCGCCGAGAGTCTCGATCCCGAGTGACAATGGGGTAACATCGAGAAGAAGTACGTCTTTAACGTCTCCGCGAAGAACTCCACCTTGGATAGCGGCACCTGCTGCTACTACTTCATCCGGATTTACCCCTTTGTTAAGAGTTTTTCCGCCGAATTCATCGGATACCATTTTTTGTGCGATTGGAAGACGCGTTGATCCACCAACCATGATAACTTCGTTGATTTCGTTGTTGCTCATCCCTGCATCTTTCATCGCAGTTTTGATATGGCTGATCGTCTCTTTAACGAGAGTATCGATCATCCCCTCGAATTTCGCACGGGTCAATTTCACAACTAAGTGCTTAGGACCTGATGCATCTGCGGTGATAAACGGAAGGTTGATCTCAGTTTCTTCCGCAGAAGAGAGCTCTTTTTTCGCATTTTCTGCCGCGTCTTTGAGACGTTGAAGCGCCATTTTGTCCGCTTTGAGATCGATACCGTGATCGGATTTGAACTCGTTTGCGAGGAAATCTACGATTTTATTATCGAAATCATCCCCACCGAGGAACGCGTTTCCGTCTGTTGAGAGAACCTCGAAAGTCCCCTCAGAGATTTCAAGAACCGTAACGTCGAACGTTCCGCCCCCTAGATCGTAAACGAGAACTTTTTCATCCCCTTTTGAATCCAAACCATAAGCAAGAGCAGAAGCAGTAGGCTCGTTGATGATACGAAGAACGTTCAATCCTGCAATCGTTCCCGCCTCTTTGGTCGCTTTACGTTGTGCATCATTGAAGTACGCAGGAACGGTAATAACCGCATCGCTAACCGCTTGCCCGAGGTAGCTCTCTGCATCCGCTTTCAATTTTGAGAGGATTTTTGCCGAAATCTCTTGAGGTGTGTACACTTTACCCGCTACGTCAACCGCAGCCATACCGTTTTTATCAACGATTTTATAGGTAACTTTGTCGTGCGCTTCTTTTGCTTTCTCTTCGTTCATCATTAGACCCATGATACGTTTGACCGAGTAGATCGTTTTATCCGGATTTGTGATCGCCTGACGTTTTGCAGGATCACCGACGAGGATTTCACCTTTGTCGGTAAATGCGACTACTGATGGAGTCGTGTTTTTTCCCTCTTTATTCGGGATAATTTTTGCTTCGCCGCCTTCATAGACTGCAACACATGAGTTTGTTGTTCCTAAGTCGATACCAATAACTTTTGACATAATATATTCCTCTTTATTTATTTTATTTCGTCATTCTTAATCCGTTCACCCTGAGCCTGTCGAAGGGTGAGTTCATGGTTCGACAAGCTCACCACGAACGGAAAAGAAACCTTTTAGTTCGCTATAACGACCATTGCGTCTCTAAGAGTTCGCTCTTTATATCGAAACCCTTTTTGAAAAGTGTTTACGATGGCTCCGCTTTCATGCTCATCACTATCCACACGCTGTACTGCGTTATGAATATCCGGATTAAACGGCTCAGATTCATCGACCGGAGTGACTCCGTGTTTTTCGAGAACGCTTAAAAGCTGTTTCATCGTGAGTTCAACACCCTCTTTGAGCTTTTCTAGCAACACATTCGCATCCGCTTCGATAGCCGTAGCCCCTATCGCCATAGAAAGGGAATCAACCACGGGGATCAAATCTTTTGCAAATTTTTCGTTTGCGTACTCTAGCGCTTGATATTTCTCACGCTCAAGACGTTTTTTGATATTGTCGAAATCGGCATGTACGCGAGCGTACGTATCCTTTAGAGATGCCAATTCAGCTTGGATAGTTTCTAATTCATTCATGCTCTCAACAACTGCTTCTTCACCCTCTTGGAGGGCTGGTTGTTCATCGTTGATCACTTCTTCATTTACTTCGTTTGACATAAGTTTATATGACTCCTTTTTTGAAATCCGGTGTTATTATAGTGCATTGAGTCACATGTTGTCAAGGGGTATGTGAATATTTTTATTCAAAATAGTTGAGTCTTATATTATCAACTATAATTTACTCCCTAAAATGCTATAATAAGAGCCACTAAAAAAGGGGACTAAGTGAGTATCAAACGATTTTACCTTCCACTGTTGTTGATGATTTTCGCGCTTGGTGTATGGTTCACCCCCCCTCCACTCGCAATCAGCCTCTCAACATGGCACCTCTTTACTATTTTTATCACTACTATCGCCGCCATTTTATTCAATATCCTCCCCATCATCGCCGCCGCGATCATCGCTCTTGCTGTGAGTGTTTTGAGTGGAGTTATAGAGCCTGCTAAAGCGTATGCGGGATTTTCGGAGAGTTTTATCCTCCTGATCGTTGCCGCATTTTTGGTCTCCCACGCCGTCCATAAATCGGGACTGGGGAAACGGCTATCGCTCCATATCATCCGTAAATTTGGACACTCAACTCTGGGATTGGGATACAGTGTTATCGCAACCGATATCCTCATCGCCCCCGCGTTTCCGAGCAATACCGCCCGAAGCGGAGTCCTCTACCCCATCGTTTACGGACTCGCTCATGATTGCGGTTCCAAAGTGGGAGACAATACCCATCGCAGGGCGGGGAGCTATCTGATGATGACCTCGATGGCGGGGCTCACGATCTCCTCTGGGTTATGGCTCACGGCGATGGCGGTCAATCCTGTGGGAGTCGGAATTGCACAGAAGATGGGTATCCATATCACGTTTGGAAGCTGGCTTTTGTATGCGATTGTCCCAACCCTCATCGCCTTTGCCCTTATCCCATGGATGCTCTACCGTATCTATCCCCCTGAAATGAAAGAGACCCCCGATGCTCCTCAAAAAGCCGCAGAGGCATTGGAACATATGGGGCGTATCAGCCGTAATGAATGGATCACCGCAGGGGTATTTATCTCCATGCTCACCCTTTGGGCGCTATCGGGGCTATTCCCCATCGATAAGGCGGCGGTTGCGTTCGGCGGTTTGGGGATTTTGATGGCAACTAAAGTATTTGGGATCGAGGATTTTCGAGCTCAAGGAGAAGCTCTCAGTACCCTCATCTGGTTTGCCATCCTCTTCGGTCTTAGCACACAACTCGCTGAACAAGGGTTTATGAACGCCATAGCAGATCATTTCACCCAATACCTAAATGGACTCTCATGGTTTAGCGTTTATGCTCTTTTGATCCTAATTTACGTCTTAATCCACTACCTTTTCGTCTCCCAAAGCGCACATCTGCTCGCACTGTTCGGTATTTTCTTGGCGATTGGGGTTCAAGCGGGGGTTCCGGGAGAGTTGATGGCGATGATGCTGTTGTTTGCCACGAACTTTAACGCTACCATCACACCGCAAGGCTCTTCGTGCAACGCGATCTATCTGAGCAGCGGCTACATAAGTGCTCGTGATATCTATATCTACGGCGGCGCGGTGACGCTTCTCACCTTTCTTATCTTTATGATTATCGGTACTCCGTGGATATTGGCTCTAACATGAAACGTATTCGCAACTTTCACCGTACTAAAATAGGGATAATTCTTCTCTCCTTTTTGGCTTTTCTCCTTACCCTCTTACTGATCCTCTTTACTCCATGGGGAAATCGTATAACAGAGCCTATCCTTGAAAAATCGCTCACCGCTGCACTTGAGACTCCAATCACGGTACAGGAATTTTCTCTCTCCTATAAACGCTTTCATCTCCTCTTCCAAGACAGCTACGGAAACACTCTCTCTACGCAAGGGGGGTTTTCAGCCCTTACACTACGGATGTATGCCCATTATCGAATCGAAACCTTTAAAGAAGGGGGCTTTAATCCTCTCTCTGAGCCTTTGAAAACTGAAGGTTCTCTTAGCGGTGGAATCGTCGCCTTGAATATTCGAGGAAATGGGACAATATTTGGAGGAGATATCCTCTATAAAATCGAACTGCATCGTTTTAAGCTCTCAACCCTTGAACTCACCCTCGATCAGATCGATTATAAATCTATGATGCATGCCCTAGAATACCCCTCTGATACCGATACTACGCTCAGTGGAAGTGTTGATTTACGAGGATTTGATCGTCGAGATGTGAAGGGAAAAGTCTACCTCAGCACCCAAACCAATCGATTTGCTCCAACCCCGATTAAAGAAGATGACAATAGCTCATTTGATCTCAAATCGTTGTTGGCTGATGAATTTGGCCGAATCAAGCCCTTTGATGTCGATGTTACTCTCGATGCCACCCTCACACATGCCGGTGTCTTGGAACAATTTGTCGGTATAGCCTTGGCGGGAGAATTCAATCTCAAAGGGGCAGTTGAGGGGGATGAAAAGCTACTCAAACTCAAAGCGACGTCCGATGTTGCCCAAAGCGAAACGAAATTTACCGTTTTATTGCCTGATTTTGAGCCCTCCTCCATCACCTTTGATCTACGAGATGCTGATGCTAAACAAACCTTTGAATTCTTCACCCTACCCGCACCAATCAGCGGGACACTTTTCGCCTATGCAGAACTCAACACCTCATCCGGAACACTCCATACCTCCATCCGCAATGGAGTGACTAACCCGGATGTTTTAAAACAACACTACCATCTCACCCAACCTCTCATCCATTTCAACGCCGATGTCGATGCCGATATCTCTCAAAACGGGGTTCATTACCGTGCTGCGTTTACATCTGATCTTGCACGGTTGGAAATCGACAATACCACTAAACATGATCAAATGCTTCGAGAACTTTTAAAGAGTCTACGCTAAAGAGAACACAAAGGGGAAATTTACCCCCTCTGTCTATAATCTCTTCATGAAAAACATCACCACCGTCCTCGAATACCATGACCGAACCAAACATCGACCCTCACGCTACGCGGCGAGTCTTGGGTATATGGACTGGGCAACCCAGCCCGATCCCTATCGCCGTTATCTGGATGCACTACTGATCCCGCTAAAGCATTCAGAGATCACCCCGCCTTATCATCTCCTGTTTGAAAAAGACTCACTCCCCTCAGCACCTCTGTGCATTGAATCCCTTTCACAGCTGTTACGCTACTCTCTCGGGCTCGCCGCTATCAAAAGCCACGGAGGTTCAGAGTGGGCACTACGCTGTAACGCCAGCAGCGGTAATCTCCAACCAACAGAGTGTTACATTATCACACCCGCTATGGCAGGACTCAGCGAGTACTCTACCCTCTCACACTATGCACCGCGAGAACACGCTCTTGAATTGCTCCATACCTATGAGACACCCTTGTCACAAGATGGCTTCACTATCGCTCTTAGCTCAATCATCTGGCGAGAAGCATGGAAATACGGTGAGAGGTGCTATCGATACTGCCAACTTGATGCGGGACATGCTTATGGCGCGATTAAAATGGCGTGTGCTATGTTAGGGTGGCAATGTAAAATCGAAAGTATCGATACCAAAGAGATCGCACACGCTTTCGGCCTCGATCAGTTTGAGAGGTTTCATCCAGCGGAGAGAGAATCCTCCGATTTGCTCATTCGTATCGAAAATATCTCCCCCTTACCCTCGCTTCCGACACTCTCCTACCGTGCTAATCTCCTCAGCTCTTCCCATCATGATTGGCCGATTTTACCACTGATCGACGAAGCGACTCAAGGAGTCTATCCCTCACCAAAACCCCTAAGTAGACCTCGAACTATTCCAGAACCCACTAAAAACACCTCAGAGGTTATCTTAAAACGGCGCAGTGCCCAGATGATGGATGGAAGTAGCATTACTCTGGAACAATTTCGTACATTACTCGATAGTTCACAGTTTTGTGCAGAAGCTTCGGATGTTCATTTCATCCTGTTCGTTCATCGAGTCGAGGCTCTTGAGAAAGGACTCTACACCTTTATTCGAAATGGAGATGATCTAGAAACACTCAAAAAAGCTATGGATCAGAACTTCATCTGGGAAGATTGTAACAACGGGCTCTATTGTTTACAAAAAGGGGATTACCGTGGCGCGGCACAGATGATCTCGTGCAATCAAGAGATCGCCAAAGATGGAGCCTTTAGTTTTGGTATGCTCTGTAATTTTTCAACCTCACTCGAAAAACACGGTGCGATAGGGTATAAAAATCTCTATCACCAATGTGGAATGATTGGGCAAATACTCTATCTCGAAGCGACTTCGTTAGGGCTCAGTGCGACAGGAATTGGCTGCTTTTTGGATGATGAGTTCCATGCCCTGCTAGGATTACGTGACCAACACTTCCAATCGCTTTACCATTTCACTATAGGAAGAGCTATCGTCGATACACGTATATCTACACTCCAACCTTATACGCATTAAAGGAGTTCTCTCCTATAATCAACTATTATCCAATATAAATGGACTTTTCGTGCAAAATAATATATTTTCTAAAGAAGTAGATGCCCTCTATCGTGCCCTTCCTATCGCTTTAATCGCTACACTCTTTAATGCTATTATTATTGCTTTGATTCTGAAAGATCAATTCTCAGCTAATACCCTAATCGTATGGATTCTACTAAATATGGCTGTTTTGCTCTTTCGATCCTTCAGTTATCTCCGTTTTGGTTCATGGCTTCAGGCGGACTCCACTATTTTTGCGTACCGAATCTATATGATCGGTATTATCGCATCTGGATTGGTTTGGGGATCGAGTGTTTTTTATCTCCTACCGGGTTCTTCTGTCCACATGATGATGCTGATTATTATCGTAGGTGGTATGGTTGCCGGAGGTGTTGGATCGAGCTCTTATCGCCCTGAAAGTTATATCTTTTATAATTTATTAGTTATCGGTCCTTATGCCTTGCATTTTATGCTCGATACCTCCAATGCAACATCGTGGATGGTAGGAACGGCTCTTCTCCTTTTTTCGATCATGATGATCCTTTCGAGTAAAAAATTTCACGCTAACTTTTCCGAAGTTATTCTCTTGCAACTCAAACAGCAAGAGCTAGTCCATAATTTGGAAGAAGAAAAATACTACACACAACATCTCAACGAAAACCTGTTGCAAGAGATTATTGAAAAAGAAAAAGTTCAAACAGAACTCATAAATGCTCTTGAAGAAGCTCGCCAAGCTGCACTTGCAAAAGATGCTTTTTTCGCGACAATGAGCCATGAACTCCGAACCCCGCTCAATGCGATCATCGGCTTTTCTCAAATTTTGACCAAACGGACAGATACCCCAAATGAATTTAAAACGTACATTGATAAGATCCTTATCTCTGGAAAACATCTTTTGGATTTAGTCAATACCATTCTTGATTTTTCGAAAATGAAAGCGGGGAAAATGGAACTAAACCGCACTACTTTCATGCTATCTGAAATGTTGCGTGATGTTGCGATTATGAGTGAGCCACTCGCAGCAAAACGTCATATCCATTTAACATTCCCTCATCTTGATACTACATCAATGAACGGTGATCGTAAAATGATTCAACAAATTTTGATTAATATTTTGAGTAACGCCATCAAATTTTCCCCTGAAAATTCATCCGTTACCCTAACCTATGAATGCAATGAAGATCATCTTTTTACTATTTGTGACCAAGGTATAGGGATCGCACCCGAGCATATAGCGACTATTTTTGCCCCCTTCTCCCAGATAGAAGGCTCTTCCCAAAACGCTATCAAAGGGACCGGCTTAGGTTTAGCTATCGTAAAAGAGATGGTGCAAGCACATCATGGAAAAATTTGGGCAACAAGCACACTCGGTAAAGGGAGTTGTTTTTATTTTTCTATTCCACAGAAGCAGTAATTATTTATTCTCCGCATCAGTAAGGGTGAGACAAAGGATCACTTTTTTCCCTTGTGCATGAAGTACCTCAAACGCTTCGCCGAGCGTTGTCCCCGTTGTAACAATATCATCAACCAAAATAACCTCGTTTTCCGGAAAGGGTTTATAGTGAAATTGTCGAGGGTTCATAAGCCTCTCTTCAACACTCTTTCCCGCATATTTATAGTGCTCACGCGCACGAAGCTTTCCATAATAGGGTGTAATATTGGGAGATTTTAAAACCCGATTCAAAACCGCCGTATGGGAGTAGCCGCTTAGTACATGATCGTCGATACCGATGGAGGCGACACGGTTTTCATAGCCCCATTCACGTGCAAAAGCACCCAATGACCGCTTCGCTAAAATCGTATAAATGTAGTATCCGACATCGGTATGCTTAGTAAGCAGGAGCGGTTCGATATCATTGTAAGGAAAAAAAGAATAAACAGGGATAGAACCCATGATTTTGCGTTTATGGAGCGTTGGAGTGAGGAGAGAGTCTTGACACGCGGGGCAGATATGCGAGAGACTGAATCGCTCACACATCATACAACGCATGACTAGTCCATTTTGAGGACGGACATAAATGCCTCTTGGGGAAGCTGAACTTTCCCGATTGCTTTCATCCGTTTTTTACCCTCTTTTTGTTTGTCGAGGAGTTTGCGTTTACGGGAGATATCCCCGCCGTAACATTTGGCGGTCACATTTTTACCCATCGATTTAACTGTTTCACGAGCGATAACACGGTTTCCAATACTCGCTTGAATCGCTACTTCGAAAAGCTGACGAGGGACAATCTCTTTCATGTTCGTAACCAACGCACGTCCGCGCATATCGGCAGAAGTACGTGGAACGATAACGCTGAGGGCATCGACCACATCCCCTGCAACGCGGACATCGAGTTTGACCAAATCACCTTGACGAAATTCGATAGGATCATAGTCGAAACTCGCGTATCCTTTCGACGTTGATTTGAGTTTATCGTAAAAATCGACGACGATTTCGTTCATTGGCATGACATAGATGAGCATGACACGTGTTTCGTTGAGATACTCCATCTTCTCTTGCATACCCCGCTTGTTGGTCAGCAGAGTGATCACATTCCCCAAATAATCGGTCGGGACGATCACCGTTGCACGAACATACGGCTCTTCGATTTTCTCGATCGTTTGCGGTTCAGGGAGTTCGCTCGGATTTTGAACTTCTACCATCGTTCCATCGGTCTTATAGACTTTATAGATAACCGATGGGGCAGTTGCGATGAGATCGAGATTAAACTCCCGCTCTAGCCGCTCTTTAACGACCTCCATGTGCAGCATTCCCAAAAAGCCGACACGAAACCCAAAGCCTAGAGCAACCGATGTTTCCGGCTCATAACTAAGACTACTGTCATTGAGTTTCAGCTTATCAAGGGCATCACGCACCGCTTCAAACTCATCGGTATCGATAGGATAGAGCCCCGCAAATACAAACGGCTTAGCAGGGGCATATTCACCCACCGGCTCTTTTGTAGGATTTCGCGCATCGGTAATCGTATCGCCGACACGGATAGAGCCAACCTCTTTAACCCCAAGAATAACAATACCGATCTCTCCGGCTTTGATCGCTTGCGTTTTTTGACGACGAAGCGGATGAGGGTACATCAACTCCAACACTTGATGGTTCTCATCATTATGCATCAGTTTAATCATCTGACCCATCTTAATTTCACCATCAAATACGCGTACGAGTGCCATTGCCCCTTGATACGCATCAAACCATGAATCGTAAATGATCGCTTTCGTCGTCGCCGATGGATCACCCGCAGGGGCAGGTATGCGATCGACGATAGCATCAATCAGTGTGCGGATTCCTACACCCGTTTTCGCTGAAATCATGATCGCGTCGGTCGCATCGATCCCGATGGTCGTTTCAATCTCTTCAGCAACACGTTCAGGCTCTGCAGCGGGGAGATCAATTTTGTTAATAACAGGGATGAGAGTGAGATTATTTTCCATCGCCATGTAGACATTGGCAATCGTTTGTGCCTCAACCCCTTGTGCCGCATCAACGATCAGCAATGCACCGTCACTCGATGCGAGGGATTTAGAAACTTCATAGCTAAAGTCAACGTGGCCAGGAGTGTCGATCAGGTTGAGAATATAATGCTCGCCGTCTTTGACGTAATCGAGACGGACGCTTTGCGCTTTGATCGTAATCCCGCGCTCTTGTTCGATGTCCATCGTGTCCATCATTTGTTTTGAGAGTTCACGATCACTTACCGCACCGCACTCTTGGATAATACGGTCAGCCAACGTACTTTTCCCATGGTCGATATGGGCGATAATAGAGAAATTGCGGATATTATTCATTATGAAAACAAACTATTAACGCTCTCGTTGTGATAAACACGACGAATAACTTCGGCAAAAAGCGGAGCTACACTAAGGACTTTAATCTTATCGCTATGTCCACTTAATACAAGGGTGTTAGAAATAACCAATTCATCGAGCTCCCCGTTATTAAGATTCTCATACGCCTTACCGCTCAAAACACCATGTGTTGCACACGCCATAACCGATGTTGCCCCACGATTTTTAAGTGCAGCTGCTGCTTTGACCATTGTTCCTGCCGTATCGACCATATCATCGATCATGATAATATCTTTGCCGGCAACGTCACCGATGATATTCATCACTTCCGATTCGTTCGCTTTTTCACGACGCTTATCGACGATAACCATCTCAAGCCCCAGTTTTTCAGCAAAATAACGGGCACGTGTAACCCCGCCGATATCCGGAGAAGCGATTACCGGATTTGGAAGATTTTTAGAACGAATATACTCTTCAAAAATAATAGCACCATAGAGGTTGTCAACCGGAATATCAAAAAAGCCTTGGATTTGACCTGCGTGTAAATCGATCGTCACGACACGGTCAATCCCCGCTGTTTCAAACATATCGGCAACGAGTTTTGCGGTAATCGGAACGCGAGGTGCCGCTTTACGATCTTGTCTTGCATACCCGAAGTAGGGAACAACCGCCGTGATAGAACTAGCAGATGAACGACGTAATGCATCGGTCATAATCAACAATTCCATCAAATTATCATTGCTTGGAGCACCGGTTGATTGGATGATAAAAACATCGCGTCCACGGACACTTTCAGAGATTTGAACGTTAATCTCTCCGTCACTAAAACGTTTGACTGAAGCTTTGGAAAGGGGAACATCAAGGGTTCGGCACACTTCCGCTGCAAACTCGGTACACGCTGAACCGCTGAAAATTTTATATCCGCGCATTAAAGTTATCCTGTAGGGCTTAAATTATCGCGATTATAGCAAGAGGAGACTTAGGGTGAGATAATGAGAAAGAGGTTGTGTGGCGTATTTCGTTCGTGGTGAGCTTGTCGAACCATGAACTTCACCCTTCGACAAGCTCAGGGCGAACGGACAGATTAGGTTCTGTAATCCGCATTTATTTTCACGTATTCGTGTCCCAAATCGCATCCATAGGCTGTAAATTCACCATCTTGCAGCCCGATGTCGCAATGGATTGTAAAGGCACTTTTTTGCATAACGCTCGCGGCGAGAGGTTCGAGTTTTTCATCGAACAACAGCTCCCCTTTTTTGTACACACAAACCTCATCAAACCAGATACTCAAGAATGCTTCATCACACATGATTCCACTCGCACCTACCGTCGATGCGATACGTCCCCAGTTAGGATCTTGCCCAAAAAGTGCTGTTTTAACGAGGAGCGAATTACTAAGTGATTTTGCCGCGATCTCTGCCTCTTTATGATTGATCGCTCCCGTAACTTTATAGGTTACCAGTTTAGTCGCACCCTCACCGTCGCGCACCATCTCTTTGGCCAAAAAGAGCATGATAGATTCCAATGCTTCTTTAAAAGCTCCCGCATGAAATGCTCCGCTCTCCCCGTTTGCCATTACCAGCACGGTATCATTGGTAGAAGTATCTCCATCGACACTTGCCGCATTAAAGGTAGTATGGACACACTCATCAAGGATATTTTGCATGGTTGCTTTGTCGACAGCCGCATCGGTCGTGATAAAGCAGAGCATCGTCGCCATCGCAGGGTTGATCATACCTGCACCCTTGGCCATCGCACCGATTCGGAATGATTTTCCATCCGACAGAGTCACTTCATACGCGATACGTTTAGCAAACGTATCGGTCGTCATGATCGCTTCAGATGCATTGATCCCTTCACGATGAGAGAGATCAAAGTCTTTCCCCCCCTCTATGATCTTGGCTTTCGGTAGACGTACCCCGATCACTCCGGTTGAACTCATTACCGGATTTTTGATCTGTGGAAATTTGATTTTGAGAGCATCAAGCACGTCATCGATATCATCGATGCCCGCTCGACCCGTCATAGCGTTCGCATTTTTTGCATTGATAAGGACAAAATTTCCCTCAAACTCACCCTGCGCCCGAAAATGACGTATTGGTGCTGCCGTCATTTTATTGGTGGTAAAGACCGAGGCGATAGCACACGGTTTGCAAGAATAGATGAACGCCAAATCTTTGGCACCCTCTTTTTTCAATCCGATGTGAATACCGTCCGCAAAAAAACCATTTGCTGCGCACACACCGCCCTCAATCATGTTCAGTTTATACATATTTGAGCTCCTCCGGCTTCTCTTGTTTTTTAACCAATTGTTTTGTAAATAAAATCCCTTTTTGGGTTCCGATGACGAGTAATTTAGACTCACTCAGCACCAAAGTATCCCCTTTAGGCATTGGAACGAGTTTTCCGTCTTTTTTGGTAATCCCAATCACCGATACGTTGGCAATATCGCGTAAATGGGTCTCTTTGAGTTTTTTGAGTACCATCCAACTCGTTTTAGGAACATATATCTCTTCCATATCGAGCGGTGTATCGCTTTTATATAAAAACTGTTCTAACAGATTTTCCATATCAGGACGCGCCGCCATGGCAGTAATTCGTTGTGCCGTCAGTTTGGTCGGGGAAACCACCGTATCGGCACCCAACTTTTTAAGCTTATCAATGTCATTAACATCCTCAGCTGCACTGATAACATAATACGCACTCGGGATACGGTGCTCTTTTTCAAACAACCGTACCGAAGCGATCAGTGCAATATTATCCGCCATTGAATTCGATAAGGTTACGAGACCTTTGGCTGAACTCATGTGCGCTTTGAGCATTGCCTCTTCCGTGTGAGGTTCCGCTTGAATGTAATAAGGATATTTATTTTTTTTTGCAAGCTCTTCGATATCATCTCTCGGATCAATCACCACAAACGGTATGTGATTCGCGCGCAACTGTTTCGTTACCTGAATAGTATATTCATTATGGTAACAGATAACAAAATGTTTTTTGAGACGGGCAATGCGGTACAACATTTTTCTCTCCTTCAAAATTCGCTTGAGTTCTCCTCGATTGATCACATCAACGATAATCCCTAACGAAAGGGTAAAAACAGCAAATCCAAAAATAATCAACGTAATGGTAAACAGTTTGCCTAGAGGGGAAAACTCCCCCTCTCCCAAGGACCCGAATCCAACCGTTGTAAACGTATAGCCGGTCTGAAACAATGCATTAATGAGGGTATGCCCTTCGATGTACATATAACCAAGGGTTCCAAAAATCATGCATAACTGGATAAGAATAAGGGGGGTTCGAAATGGGAGAAACTGAGCATAAAGCTCAGCATTCAAAGTGATGTCAGGCTTGGGAGAAGGCTCCCAGTTTAGAAATTTCTGTATCTTTCGGAGAAGATTCAACACAGACCCTTTAGGGGATGTTTACGAATCTTTTTTCAACGTGCGAAGTTCAGATGCAGCGATTCGAAGTTTTTTGGTAGTACCGTCTTCAAGCGTTACGCGAACAGTACGAAGGTTTGGTAAAAAACGACGCTTAGTTCTATTTTTCGCGTGAGAAACATTGTTTCCGCTCATTGGGCCTTTACCGCTAATAGCACATTTTCTTGCCATTTTGAGGCTCCTTGCGTAAATTTTAGTTGCGAATTTTATCTTATACAACCCAAAGATTACCTTAAGCAACGAGTTGAGCACTTTAAAGGCACCTTTAATCTATACGCCATTACAATTAGTTCTACTTAACATTCAGAAAGATGAACCGTGGTTACACCTGAGCAAATTACCCATTACATTCTCAACATCCCACCTGCACCCACTGTTGTTCGAGAAACCCTGCAATTCGTTCGCCAAGGGGACTTGGTCAAAGCCGCCAAATGTGCCGAAGAAGATCCTGCACTCAAGCTCTACCTTAAAACACTTGTAAATCGACCTATTTATGGTTTTCGCAATGAAGTTCATGAGCTCTCCCAAATTTTTGGCATTTTGGGAATATCTACCGCTCAACAGATTTTATACCACTATTTATTAACTCTCCTCGTCCCAAAAGAGTGGCAGCTTTTTACCCTCAATAATCATACTTTTTATGACTTACAAGCCTCTCTTAGTCGTAAATGGGAAAAAATACTTCGTCATCTGAATCTTCTCGATCACGACACTGAAAGTGCCATAACCCTTTTGCCTGCAAGTATCATCGTCTGCGACGCTCTTTTTGGGGGATGCAAAATCGAAGTGGCCCAACTGCGAAGTGTCAAAGCATTGGATTACAATACGATCCTCTATCGACTCAGTAAATACACTCTCTTTGATATTTGCACATTAATCGCCGAAAAATGGGAGATGTCGCCAAAAATAGGTCATATTGTCTATGCATCCTCAGGTTCATCCCAAAGCGCCGAGGGGGATGAATTGATACTAGCCAAATGGATGCATCTTTTACTCTTTTATGAATTAAGCCAAAGTCCTTACGTTAGTGCCGGACTTAATGAGTTTATCGATTTTCAGATCGAATTTGTCGAAGACATTTACGAATCTTTTATGCAGGTAATGGAGTATCATGAGAGCAACTGTTAAAGGGAGAGTCGCTGTTTTTCATCCCCAAGGCTTTTTAGATGGGAACAACGCTCCCTCTTTTCTGACGATGGATGATATTAAAGCGACCGAATCACTCAATGTCGATATGTTGCTGGTCTCACTCAAAAAAGTGATATTTTTTAATAAAAATGGACTTGATGTTTTTATCAAACTCCTCATTTCCATCCGTAATCAAAAACATATTGCTATCGGATTGTGCGATTACGATCATAAAAAATTTACCACCATCAGTGCTTTTTATGGAAATACCCTTAACTTTTCCCTCTTTCTTACCGAAAAGATTGCTGAACTGTTTGCACCAAGCAATAAAAATGACTCAAAAACCGTTCTTCTGTTTAACGAAGACCCCTCTCAACGCTCCGCCATGGCGATTGAGCTATTTGATTATGGCCACAATCCGGTCATCGCCCAAAGCAAAAAAGAGTTTGATGAGAAAAAACAAAACCCTGATATCTATTATGCCATCATCGAAGACACCTATCTAGGGCTGTTCGGACAAAAAATCGCCACCCGTGTGACCGGTAATGCAATCATCTATACGGTTGCGAACTTTCTCGACGCAGAAATAGGGAATACCTTTAACATTGCCTACCACAATAACTCCCTCAATGTAGGCTTCCGTCTCTTTATTTTTGATGCCTATAAAGTGGTATCGATGAATGTTCATGCTCTGAACTTTTTCACCAAACTCGCCTCCTCAGCCGCTGAATACAATGCCTCCATCTGTTTTGTCGGACTCACTTTTGAAAAAACACCGCAAAGTTTTAAAAACGATCTTGAAGATGCAGGGATGATGTTTTTTGAAAACATGGATGATATCTTGAAAAATAAAGAGCTTCTCCAAGAATTAGGGGGAAGCGCCGCAGTTGCATCCAAAAATGTCCGTTCCTTAAATAAAGCACTCGTTAATGAGCTGCCCCACTTTATCGACGCGACCGTTTCGACCATCGCGATGATGACCAATGCTCAAGCCAGTAAAGAATCGATGAATGTTCAAACACTGGACATCCCAAACAGTGCAAACCAATACGCCAGTTCGATCGGATTTTACGGGGATGTGGATGGGATGATCATCCTTGTTTTCCCAAAAGAGATTGCAAAAAAAGCGTGCGAACTCCTAATCGGTGAAGCAACCGAAGAGGAAGAGGCAATTTTGGACTCATTGGCCGAATTTGTCAACATCATCGGGGGACGGGCGAAAGCCCTTTTGGGAGAAAAAAAGCACCATGTCGATATCACCCTTCCCCGAACGTATAGTGATGTTGCATCTTTAATGGAGATGGCACAAAACAAAAAAGGGGTGCAGGTGAACCTTAGCTTTGAGGGGAGTAACTTTATATTCTTTTTAACTCGATAGCTTCGGATGAAAGAGCACACCATCACTCAATCCGACTTTATTTTTTAGGCAACACCAACAAAATTAAATTTGCGTGTTGACATGTGCATCCCAAATGGGATATAATCGACTTAAAAAGGAGACGTTATGTCAAAAATGCAAACAACCATACGGCTCGAAGAAGACGATTATAAACAAGCACGTGAAATACTGGAGTTTGTCGGTATGAGCTATGCGCAAGCGATCAATATGTTTAACCGTATGGTCGTTCTCAATCACGGACTCCCTTTTGATGCGAAAATCCCCAACAAAAAAACGATTGCAGCAATGAAGGAAGCCAAAGAACTCAAAGGTGAGTTTATAACGCTGGGGGATCTTGAGAGAGAAAATGCAGCTGTTTCGCACTAAGACGTTTCTAAAAGAGTATGCCAAAATCAAAATATCGGATGCACAGTACGCTAAGTATTTGAAGTTTTTAGCCATGCTTTTAGAAGAGCATCCTCTTCCACCAGAAGCGAAAGATCACCCCCTCATCGGTGATTATGAGGATTTTCGTGAGTTTCATATTTCGGGTGATCTATTGATCATTTATTGCATCGAAGATGACATTTTGAAGTTAACTCGTATCGGGTCACATTCACAGTTATTTAACTAAGAAACTTCTTCTATCCTTCATCAGAAGTGAGAAAAGTTATCTACAAACCTTTTTCGCTAAAATAACGAAAATATTATTCAAGGTGTCTCCTATGCTCGTAGCTCCAAGTGTCCTCTCTGCCGATTTCGGTAATTTAGCGCGTGATGTTCGTGCCATTTGTGATGCAGGGTGCGACTTGGTGCATGTCGATGTTATGGATGGCCACTTCGTCCCCAATCTCACCATCGGGCCCGTCGTCGTCAGTGCGATAGCTCAGGCGGCAACCAAACCACTCGATATCCATTTGATGGTCCAAAACAACACCTTTTTCGTCGATCTGTTCGCTCCGCTCAAACCCGAATATATCACTTTTCATATCGAAGAGGAGAAACACCCTCACCGCCTTGTACAGCATATCCGTTCACTTGGTATCAAACCGGGGGTCGTACTCAATCCGCATACGCCTGCCGAAGCGGTAGAATATCTCCTCGGGGATGTTGATATGGTTTTGGTGATGTCAGTCAATCCTGGATTCGGCGGGCAAAAGTTTATCCCAACCGTCATTGAAAAAATACAACGCCTAAAAGCGCTCCGTGATCGAATCAACCCTGCATGTCTGATCGAAATCGACGGAGGGGTCGGCAGTAAAAATATCCATGATCTGAAAAATGCCGGAGTGGATGTCTGTGTTGCCGGAAGCTATGTATTTGCTCATGAGGACTATAAAGCCGCTATCGAAAGTCTCAAAGTCTAACATGCGAGTCAAGATTTGCGGTATCACCAATTATGAGGATGCGATTCAGGCAATTGATTCCGGTGCTGATGCACTCGGATTTGTTTTTTATCCTGAATCCCCCCGCTATATTTCCCCAAAAGATGCCAAAGCAATCATCGAAAAACTCCCTCCCTTTATCGAAAAAGTTGCCCTTTTCGTCAATGAATCTCCAGAAACCATCCACTCTGTATGTTTAGAGACAAGATGTACCCTCGCACAAATCCATTTTGATGTAAGTGATGAGTTTTTTACTCAGATCCATTTCCCCTCACTACGTGTTATCCGTGCCCAAAAACGAGATGATATTTTAGAGTACTCAGAGGAATACCGTCTGATCGATGCGTACTGTGAAGCCTATGGGGGAAGCGGAAAACGACTCAATCTCGAATGGTTCAATGGGGTTGATTGCTCTAAAATCATCCTTGCCGGCGGTCTTGATACGGATAACGTGGCTGACGTTCGCTCGTATGGCTTCTATGGCGTGGACGTCAGCAGCGGTGTTGAAGCCTCAAAGGGCAAAAAAGATCACAATCGTGTCCGCTCATTTATCCACAAGGCTAAAATGTGAGCATTTTCAATCCTAAAATATTATCACGCCTCTCTAAAAACGGTATTCCTAAAAAAGAGTTTGAAGAGAGTTTAGGAGATGAGCGTGAATTTACCCTAGAACTTTTAAAAGCACAAGGGATGAACCTAACGCTGAATAATGATCTCTACCTCTTTGAGAGCGCCCTAAAAAGTGTTGATGATACCCTTTTTTGTATTGTTGATGTTGAGTCCAACGGCTCAAAACCCACACGGGACCAAGTAATTGAAATCGGTGCCGTTAAACTCCAAAATGGTCACATCATCGATACCTACGAAAGCTTGGTCTATTGCAACGATATCTCTACGCAAATCCAAGAGATCACCGGAATAAGTGTAGAACAAACCTTAAAAGCTCCGGCGCTTGGAAAAGTGATGCGTGAGTTTCGTCTCTTTTTAGGGGATGCTATCTTTGTTGGACATGATGCAAAATTTGATTATAATTTTGTCTCTGCAATGATGGAACGCATTGGTTTACAAAAACTTCTCAACCGTTCGTTATGCACTATTGATTTGGCTGAGAGAACCATCGAATCTGAGCGTTATGGATTAAAGTATCTCAATGAACAGTTAGAACTTTACAAAGAAGCAACGCACCACAGAGCACTCTCTGATGCAATGACAACCACAAAGCTCCTAAAGAGAACATTGGCCCTTATACCACATACTATTCATAACACAGAAGAATTGATTTCATTTTCAAAAGAAGCAAAACGGTTAAAAAGACCAAAAGTAAAAAAAGAAGAGAAGGTGGTAGAATAAGGTAGATCCTTATTCTGAATATCGACCCATACCGACGAGACGGTTGTAGCGTTTATCGAGACGTTCTGTATTGCTAAGTTTACGCAGATCATTCACTTGTGACATAAAATAGGTTTTGAGCGCGTTAACCGCTCCCTCTTTATCACGATGCGCACCAATAAGAGGCTCGTCAATGATATCATCGATCAAATCAAGTTCTTTCAGATCAGCTGAAGTAATTTTAAGCGCTTTGGTTGCTGCTTCCACTTTGGTCGGATCGTTCCACAAAATTGCCGAACACCCCTCTGGAGAGATAACACTAAATACCGAGTAGCGCATCATGGCAAGACGATCGGCTACACCGATTGCGAGTGCACCGCCGCTTCCCCCTTCGCCAATAACAACCGATACGGTAATAGTATTGAGGTTAGAAAGTTCTAACAGATTACGGGCAATCGCTTCACTTTGGTTACGTTCTTCTGCTCCAAGACCCGGATAGGCACCCGGAGTGTCGATCAGCATCAAAAGGGGAATGTTAAACTTCTCCGCCATTTTTGCCACGCGGAGTGCTTTTCGGTACCCTTCCGGATGCGGCATACCAAAATTTCGTTTGAGCTTATTTTTGGTTCCGCGCCCTTTTTGCTCACCGATTACCATAACACGCTCATCACCGATGTAACCAAGATAACAGATAATTGAAAGATCATCACGAAAATGACGATCCCCGTGAATCTCATATTTTTTATCTAAAAGGAGATTGATGTAATCGAGTGCGTAAGGGCGATCTTGATGACGCGCAAGCTGAAGCTCTTGATAAGGGGAGAGATTGGCATAGGTTTTTTGAACCTCTTTGTCCAAATCCTGCTTCAGGATCTCTACTGCATGGTGATCATAACGCACTTCGGCCGCAATGATCTCCTCTTGGATTTGACGAATATTTTGTTCAAAATCTAAATAGGTAGCCAATGGCTTGCCCTCTTATATTTTTTTGAAAATAACGACACCATTAGTGCCGCCAAATCCAAATGAGTTAGACATAACGATATTAAGTTCTGCTTTACGTGCTACGTTTGGAACGATATCCAAATCACAATTTTCATCCGGATTCACATAGTTGATCGTCGGCGGAATGATACCATCGCGCATCGCCATGATACTGACAACCGCTTCGATACCGCCCGCTGCTCCGAGGCAGTGGCCCGTTTGCCCTTTGGTTGAACTTACAGGTGGACAGTTCTCTTTGGAACCGAATGCGATTTTAAGAGCCGCAGTCTCATTTTTGTCATTTGTCGGAGTGCTGGTTCCATGTGCATTAACGTAATCTACTTTTGGATTACCTGCCATGTTAAGCGCTGCTTTCATCGCTCTTAGAGGACCTTCAAGGCTTGGGGTTGTAATATGGTTCGCATCACCGCTCTCACCGAAACCGATTAGTTCAGCATAAATACGTGCTCCGCGTGCCACTGCTGCATCATACTCTTCGAGTACTAACGCAGCTGCACCCTCACCCATTACAAAGCCATCACGCTCAGCATCAAAAGGGCGTGACGCATGTTTCGGATCATCATTACGGGTAGAAAGAGCCTTCATTGATGCAAAACCACCGATACCGACACCGGTAATTGCAGATTCTGCAGCAACGACGAGCATTTGATCCGCACCGCCGATCATAATCGTTTTTGCCGCTTCACTAATCGCATGAGTACCCGCCGCACACGCCGTTACCGCTGAGAGGTTCGG
>NZ_JAQTYM010000083.1 GCF_028688295.1 Sulfuricurvum sp. | reverse complement strand
CCCTTTACCCACGGCAGTTGTAACAAGATACTCTGGAACGAAGTGAGCTCCAAAACCCGCGCCGGAACACCGTGCGTCGGATGCACCGAGCCCTCATATCCGAGACGTGAACTTTTCACGACTAAAACCTATATGTCGATTCCCGCAGAGATGCCACTGGGAATCCCGAAGCGGAGCTATCTCGCGCTCGCAGGGGCGGCGAAATCGTTTCATATTAAACGGCTTGAGGGGAAATTGATCGATGATAACGCATGAACTGATCGAGCGGATCGAGGGGGAAGCGGTACTCGATTTTAAAACCGATAAGGGGGGAATCGTCCAAGAAGCGGATATACGATTCTTGCATTTTCGGGGGATGGAGGCTATTTTGGAGGGGCGCAATGCCCTCGATGCTCTCGTCATCGCTCCGCGCGTCTGCGGTATCTGCGGACACTCCCATCTTATCGCTGCCGCTCGCATGATCGAGAATGCCTATATCGATGCGGGATTTTCTCTTACGATCACCCCAAAAGCCCATGCGATCCGTGAAATTACCTTATCGTGTGAACTGATCCAAAATCATATAAAATGGCTCTATCTCGTCATGCTCCATGAGAGCGGAAAGCTCTTAGGAAAAGAGCCTAACGTTGCTCTGAAAGCGCTTTACGCCTCGTCACAAATCAACCAACTCTGTGCCCTTTTCAGCGGGCAGTGGCCCCACAGCTCTTATGCGATCCCCGGCGGTGTGACGTGTGATCCAACCCATATCGAGGTGATGCAAGCTCTTAAAATCCTCAGCGAGGTAGAGAATTTTGTTGCCAAAGAGGTTTTGGGATGCCCGCTAGAGAAGTTCGAGCTTCATCTGCGAGGTGATTCGCACCGTGTGTTGGAAGGAGATGTTGGAACTCTTTTGCGTCAGTTTGAACGTTTAGGAATTCTCGATGCGGGAAAAAGCCACGATCGATTTTTGGTTTTGGGAGAGAATGGGGGGGTAATGGTAAACGGTGAACGCAATACCTCCGATATCGCTCTGGTGAGTGAAGATAGTTCGCAGACGTTTGCCGAAGGGGGTAAAACCTATGCCAAAAATGCCCTCTACAACGGAGAATTTTACGAGAGCGGACCACTCGCACGTGCTTTAATCACCAAGCGTCAGGGGATCACATCACTTTATAATCACTATGGAGACAGTGCCATGACACGGCTGAGTGCTCGTATCGATGAGATGGTGACTTTGATCGCTCATGTTCGCTCATTGCTAACATCCCTCGATCTCTCGCAACCCTCATTTATCCCTCCCTCTCACATCGAGAATATCAGCGGCTCTGGGGTAGGGATACTCGAAGCACCGCGCGGATCGCTGATCCACCGTGCCCGAATTGAGAGGGGTAAAATAGTATCATATTCGATCATCACCCCGACGCAGTGGAATCTCGGAAACGGAACATCATCGAATCTCGGTGTGGCGCAAAAAGCGATGATCGGAGCGGAATCGATAGCTAAAGCATCATTGATTTTCCGCACTTTTGATGTCTGCTCGGTGTGTACGACGCATTAAAAGATTGCAAAATGTCATAAAAATTAGGCTTAAGTAGTTTTTTCAGTATATTAATAAAAATGTGTGAGGGCAGTCAATGGACAAAATACAGCTTTTTAATACCCATAAGATACGAAGCCATTGGGATAATGATCGAGAAGTTTGGTATTTTAGTATCATTGATGTGGTTGCAGTTTTAACGCAAAGTGGAAATCCGAGAAAATATTGGAGTGTGTTAAAAGTAAGGCTTGGTAATGAAGGAAGCGAACTGGCTACAAATTGTAGCCAGTTGAAATTACAGGCGAGTGATGGTAAATTAAGGCTTACTGATGTTGCTACAACGGAACAAATTTTAAGACTTGTACAATCTATCCCCTCACCTAATACGGAACCTTTTAAAATGTGGTTAGCTAAAGTAGGTTATGAGCGAATAGAAGCTATGCAAGATCCTCAATTATCTATCGATAGAGCCATGCAAGACTATATGGAATTAGGGTACTCAAAAGAGTGGATTAACCAACGCCTAAAAAGTATAGAAGTCAGAAAAGAACTGACGGATGAATGGGAAGAAAAAGGGGTAAGTGATGCAAAAGATTTTGCGATGCTTACGAATATTATTACAAAAGCATGGAGTGGGCACACGACGAAAGCATACAAAGATTTCAAAGGACTCAAAAAAGAAAATTTACGCGATAACATGAGTAATCTTGAACTAGTACTGAATATGTTAGCTGAGGCAACAACGACGGAAATATCAAAAGAGACAAACCCTACAGATATAACGGAGCATAAAAAAGTTGCTTTAAAAGGGGGAACGATTGCAGGAAATACACGTCAAGCGATAGAAAAACAGACGGGTAAAAAAATTGTCACATCACAGAATGCACAAAAACTATTAAAAGCGAAAAATACAGATGAATGAAAATAACTTTTGTGGGAGGATTACAATGAAGACAATCGAAAATTACAAATTCCGTGACATGATATTGAAAATCGGAAAAAAAGCGATCAAAGAGGCACAAAAGCGGAGCCTTGCTAACGGTGTACCGAATGTTTATAGCCGAGACGGAGTGCCGTATTTTCAAATGCCAGACGGTGAAATTACCTCAAAAGTTCCGAAAGAGTACGAAGAGATTTATAAATAAATTTAAGAGGGAAAAAATTATGGATAAACGCTATCAAGTATTTATCAGCTCTACATATGCAGATTTAAAAGAAGAGCGAAAAAGTGTAATTCAGACTGTTATGGAACTTGATTGTATACCAGCAGGCATGGAATTATTCCCTGCAACAGATGAAGAACAATTCGAATTTATTAAGCGAATTATTGATGATTGTGACTATTATTTATTGATTATCGGTGGAAGATACGGTTCTACTACGGAAGCAGGTATTAGTTATACCGAACTTGAATATGATTATGCCGTCTCTCGTGGTATTAAAGTAATTGCATTATTGCATGAAAACCCAGATGAAATACCACTTGGAAAGTCAGAAAAAGATCCGATTCTTCGAGAACAATTACAGCGTTTTAGAGATACAGTTGCAATGAATAGATTAGTAAAATTTTGGAAAACGGCTGAAGAACTTCCAGGGCTTGTGTCGTTAAGTCTCTCAAAAACTATTAAGATGTCTCCTGCTATAGGATGGATTCGTGCAAATAAAGTTGCAAGTGAAGATATTCTTGGTGAAATTAATGAATTAAGAAAACAAAATGCCCAGTTACAAGCAACTATAAAAGAATTGTCAACTGAACCCATTGTTGCTGTTGACAATCTTGCTGGTCTTGATGAAGAAATTGAACTACATGGCAAGTATCTGTCTGGAAGCGCTGGATTCAAGCAAGAGAAGAGAATTTCAACTAAGTCAACTTGGCGTAATATTTTTTGGTGTATTTCTCCATATCTTACAAAACATCCAAATGATAGTAGTGTAAAATCTACTCTACAAAAATCACTTTTTAGTGGATATACATCACCAAGTTTAGATGATCAAGATTTCCAAACAATTTCAATACAATTAAAAGCAATGGGGCTAGTAAATATAAACTATTCTAAAAGTATAGAAGATGGAATGGGACTTTTTTGGTCGTTTACTCCTGCAGGAGAGAAATTGATGTTGGAGCTTCGAACTATACCAAGTGGCAAAGTATAAAGCTTATCAGTATGATTCCCACCCTTAGCCACATCACCGACAACATGGACGTATTCGCCGAGAAATTCGTTGGCGTTGATCTGCACGGCAAAAAGATCACCAAAGCCGAATTCGATGACTGTACTTTCGTCTCCTGCGATTTTAGCGAGACCTTTTTCTCCTCTTGCAAATTTACCGAATGCCGTTTCGAAAACTGCAATCTGAGCCTGATGAAACTCACCAGCAGCAAAATGAGCGATGTCGAGTTTGTCTCGTGCAAGATGATCGGGATTGATTGGACGATGGCGGATTGGAAGAGTTTACTCAATGCCGATCCCTTGCATTTTCGTGAGTGTATCCTCAATGATAGCAATTTTTTCGGTTTGAGTTTAGAGGGATTGATAATGAAAGAATGCCGAGCTAAAGAGGTTGATTTTCGCAATGGGTCGTTTCAAAAAGCAGACTTTAGTTTGAGCGATTTTAAAGGGGCTTTGTTCGGAAACACCCACCTCGAAGGTGCCAACTTTACCGACTCCTCCAACACCTCTATCGATGTACGCTCCAACCATCTCAAGGGGGCGATTTTTAACCGCTATGAGGCACTGTTTTTGCTCGAATCGATGGGGATCGTGCTGGTCGATTAAAATGGTCTTTTTTACTCCCTAGTCCTAAAATTAAATAACAAAATATCTTTTTAAATTAAATTTTACTTTTTAAATATTCGTTTAAGTTATTCAGACATACAATACTGAATGATTGTTCATTAATTATTTGAGGAGGGGATTATGTCCGATAGAGTAGAAGCGGTTAAAAAGCTGTTCACTTCGAAAAGTTCGCGCGTCGAAACGAACAAGGGTGATACGTATTATCAAGACTTGTTCGACAAATGTGAGGCGCGTTTGAATGAGATGCGCGCAAATCAGCCGGCTAATAAGCTCGATTTTGCCGACTTGCTCGAAGATAACGGTATAGATAGACGTGAGTTTATGAAATGGGCGAGTGCAACGACAGCGATGTTGATGCTTCCTCCGATGTTCACACCGCTCGTTGCGGACGCGGCGTTGTTGATGAATCGCGCTCCTGTTATTTGGTTGGAACTGCAAGACTGTGCGGGTAACTCCGAAGCCCTTTTGCGCTCAGACGGACCGAAAATCGATGAGATTGTCCTCGACATCATCTCCCTCGAATTCCATGAAACGCTTCAAGCGGCGTCAGGGCATCAAGCAGAAAAACAGCTTGATGAAGCGATGGAACATTTCAAAGGTAAATACCTCCTTTTCGTAGAGGGTTCAATCCCTATGGGTATGGACGGCCAGTATGGGACTATCGGAATCAAAGGTGAGACGTTCCATGATCACCTCCTCCGCTGTGCCGAAAATGCGGCTGCGGTAATCGCGGTCGGAAGCTGTGCAACGTTTGGCGGTATCCCTGCCGCTTCTCCAAATCCTACGGGTGCTGTCGGTGTTATGGATGTGGTAAAAAACAAACCGCTTATCAATATCCCAGCCTGTCCTGCGAACCCTGCCAACATGGTCGGAGTAATTTTACATTACGTCTTGACGGGACAAGTTCCTGAACTCGATTCACTTCTCCGTCCTAAATTTGCATTTGGTTACCGTATCCACGATAACTGCGAACGTCGTGCCCATTTCGATGCGGGTGAATACGTTGAAGAGTGGGGCGATACAGCAGCACAAAACAACTTCTGTCTTTACAAAATGGGTTGTAAAGGACCAATGACGTTTAATAACTGTTCCATCGTTCGCTACAACGAAGCAGTGAACTGGCCTATTGGGGTAGGACGTGGATGTATCGGGTGTTCTGAGCCTGATTTTTGGGATAAATACGCGCATGAGCGTCCTATGGCGGATGCTAAGATTAAAGCACCTACGGGTGGTGTTGAAAAAACCGTTGATGAATTCGGTTTGGGCTTGTTGACCGCAGCGGGGATCGGTATTGCGATCCATGCCGCAGCCAGTACCGTAGCCGGTAAACGAGAAAAATCAGGAGAGAGCCATGAGTAAGCATATAGTAGTTGACCCTATTACCCGTATCGAAGGACATTTGCGTATCGAAGCGGTCATTGATGATAATAACACGATTGTAGATGCATACAGTGCATCAACGATGTTCCGTGGTATTGAAACGATTTTGCAAGGGCGTGATCCACGCGACTGCGGACTTTTGGCGATGCGTATCTGCGGTGTTTGTACCGGTACTCACTATCAGCGCTCTATCGAAGCGGTAGAGGATGCGTTCAAAATCACTATCCCGAAAAATGCTCGTTTGGTTCGCAACCTGATTCAAGGTGCGCTGTATGTTCATGACCACGTCGTTCATTTTTATCACCTTCATGCCCTCGATTTCGTCGATGTGGTCTCAGCTCTCTCAGCTGATCCGGCTAAAACAGCGGCAGAAGCACGTAAATGGGCAGGTGTTGCGGGTGTAAGTCCGTTTATTGATGGGGAAAGCCAATTTAAAGAGATCCAAGATCGTGTTGCAAAGTTTGTAAAACAAGGTCGTTTGGGTATTTTCGGAAACGGCTATTGGGGCAATCCCCACTATAAATTGACACCGGAACAAAACTTGATAGGCGTAGCCCATTATCTCATAGCACTTGATGTTCAACGTGATATGGCAAAAATGCAGGCTATCCTCGGCGGTAAAAATCCGCATCCTCAATCGATCGTTGTCGGCGGGGTAACGTGTGTTCAGGATATTCAAAATCCGGCACGTTTGGCACTCTTTAAATCCCTTCTGCTAGAGGGGACAAAATTTGTCAAACAAGCTTATCTCCCAGATGTCTATATGGCAGGAACGATGTATGCGGGTGAAGCGACCGATTCTAAAGCGACGTTCAGCGAGCTTGTCGGCGGCAAAGGGGTCGGCGGAACTGGCGGCGGATTACTTAACTTTATGAGTTACGGCGATTTCCGTCTCGATGATACCGGATTCTATAAATCAGCACTTCTCTTTCCTAAAGGGGTCGTGATGGGTGGAGACATCTCTAAAGTACTTCCGTTGGATGAAGAAAAAATCATGGAAGACGTGACCCATGCCTGGTATAAAGGAGATAAACCTCTCCATCCGTATGAGGGGGAAACAATCCCTGAATATACCGGACTTGATCGTCGTGAAAACGGAGATGCCTATCTCAAAACCAAAGAGAAATACAGCTGGATCAAATCACCGATCTATAACGATGCTCGCGTTGAAGTGGGACCATTGGCTCGTATGGTTATCGGTGTGGCGGCAAAAGACGCGCGTATTACAAAATACGTAACGAACTTCTTGACACGAGGAAATCTCCCTGTAACCGTTCTCTTTAGTACGATTGGACGTACGGCGGCGCGTGCTATCGAGACAGAATTGATGTCGGATGTTATGGTGGAATGGATTGATGAACTGGCTAAAAACGTTCTTGCCGGTGATAAGAGTACATGGACGGAATTTGATTTTGATGCAGTGAGTGTGAGCGCAAAAGGTCGCGGGATGGCAGAAGCTCCGCGTGGAGCACTCGGTCACTGGGTACGTATTGAGGGTGGAAAAGTAGCGAACTACCAAGCAATCGTTCCATCCACATGGAATGCGGCTCCGCGTGATCACAAAAATCGGATGGGTGCGTATGAAGCGAGTTTGATCGGGACGAAAGTTGCCAACCCTGAACAACCGTTGGAGATCATCCGTACGATTCATAGTTTTGACCCTTGTATCGCTTGTGCGGTTCACGTTGTCGATACCAAAGGTAAAGAGCTTGCTGTTTACAAAGTAGATACCTCTTGCAGTATCTAAGGAGACAATCATGAAACAGGGGTACAAACAAGTCAAACGTATGACACCCGCAATGCGCATTATCCACTGGGTGAATGCGATTTGTATGATCGGGGCGATTGCGACAGGGCTTTACATCGGTCATCCGTATTATCAAACGTTTATTGCCGACCCGGCAGTGGACAAATACGTGATGGCATGGAACCGTTACGGGCACTTTATTATTGCGATTATTTTTGATGTTACGTCAGTCATAATTGCTTATTTATATTTTTTCAGCCGTTTTGAAAAGCCGTATAAAAAGCTTATTCCTAACAGTAAAAATGTGAGTGAATTTGGTGCAGTATTAGTGAATCTAATAACACTCAACCGTAAAAAAGAGTTTGATTCATCTCATGCGGACAGTTTCAATACCGTCTATTTTACGATTTTTCATATACTCCTCATTTGGATGCTTTTCACAGGGCTACAGTTGTATGTACACGGATTGGGTTCAGGAATCAGCTCTATTGGAGCATGGTGGCCGTGGATGCTTCATCTGGTTACTGACTGGACGATTCCGGTTACGGGTGGAACATTGATGGATGTTCGCATTTCTCATCATACGACGATGTGGTGGATTATTTGTTGGGTAGTATTTCATATCTATTACCAAATCTGGAGAACCATTTTCTGGAAAGAGGCAGATATCGCTATCGTTATCGGCGGGTCGAAATTCGTCAAAGAATAAAAGCTCACGGACATTTGTCCGTGACTCTTTTTACTCACTCTCTTTTGAAGAGGGTGAGTAAAGAGAGCAAAGGACGGCTATGGCATTCGCATTAGAGGTGATGACCTCATTTACACAACC
>NZ_JAQTYM010000018.1 GCF_028688295.1 Sulfuricurvum sp. | reverse complement strand
TAGCTTTATTTTTTTGTATATTCGGATATTTGTATTTATGTAATATTTTCAAAAAAATTTCTAAATCAACTTTTGCTAATTCATAAAAAACGGTTTTAAAATAATTCAAATCCTCATATCTAAAATTTGGATAATACGTTATGCAAGAATCAATTATATCTACAATAGACCAATACAAAATATTTAAACTTGAAAAATGAATATTTAAATCATTTGCTAAAATCCAATCAAATATAGTTTGTAATTTTTTTGACTTTAAGCAGTCAAACAAGTCACCTTTTGCTATATGTTTAAATTTTATTTCATTACTACTTTTATCTAAAAACAAATCCCTTTTTAGTTTTTCCAAATCAAACGAATCGGTATTCTTTTTGTGAACAACACCACCTAAAACAAAATCTTTTGTTATTTGTTCAACGGGAATATTAAGTCCACCTTCTTCTTTAAACCTGAACTTTCTAATATTATTTGTTTCATCGTAAAAAAACTTATACTCTTCATCCATATTTTCTAATTCAAATGCTTCAATTATTAATTCTCTATTTTCGGTGATATTGTATTTAGTTTTCATCTATCACTTCCCTCCTCAACCCCAATTCCAAAACATCCCTCTCTATCTCCGCCCTCAACTCTTCTTCCGTCGGTAAATAGAGCTGATACTTCGACACAAACAGATTCTCATTTTCATTTAAAACGGAGTATTTTACGACGGTGTTATCTTTATCGGTGCAGAGTATGATCCCGATGGTCGGGTTATCGTTTTCGGCTTTTTCCAGATCGTTGTACATTCGGACGTACATATCCATCTGCCCGACATCTTGATGGGTCAGTTTCCCGCTTTTTAGGTCTATAATGACAAAACATTTCAAAATATAGTTGTAAAAAACCAAGTCGATATAAAAATCGCTCGTCTCCGTTTTGATCCTCTTTTGTCGTGCCACAAACGCAAATCCTCGCCCTAATTCGAGTAAAAATTCTTGAATTTTTTCGATGAGGGCAGATTCTAAATCGCTTTCATAAAAAGCATTGTTTTGTTTGAGGTCTAGAAATTCTAAAATATAGGGGTCTTTGATGATGTCTTTCGGGGTGAGGAGTAAATCTTTGGTGTTATTTGTCGCTTCTGCTACGACGGATTGTTTTTCTTTACTAGAGATGATTCGCTCATAATACAGTGTTCCGATTTGTCTCTCTAGTGCTCGTACGCTCCAGTTTGCTTTAGCCGATTCTTCCGTATACCAAAGGCGTGCTTGTTGGTTATCTACCCTCATAATCAGTCGATAATGGCTCCAACTCAATTCGCTACACAGTGTGGAGCGAATTGGAAAACAGTTATAAAACTGCCTCATATTTCTAAGATTTTGCTGGGTAAATCCTTTGCCAAAATCTTTTGTAAGTCTCGATGAAAGCTCTTTTATCAGGTATGAACCGTATTCAGCTCTATCTTTGCCGCGCTGTTCATCCTCTACGATTTGCTTACCGATATTCCAATAAGCCTCAACCATAACGAAATTTATATGACGATAGGCATTATCCCTTGCACTCTGAAGTATATTTTTGATTTTTAGATATAAATCATCATTTTGTATTAAATCATTCATCTTAAACTCTCACCTTGCAACTTCAAACCACCCAATCTTTCACCCTTTGGGATATAATTCAACAATTATATCACTTCATATCAGGTTTAACTATGATTATCATCCCTGCCCGTCTCGCCTCAACCCGCTTCCCTGAAAAAGTTTTAGCCGACATCGGCGGTTTGCCGATGGTGATCCGCACCGCCAGAGCGGTCGAGCATATCGATCGTGTTGTTGTCGCATGTGACGATGAAAAAATCTTGGAAATCTGCGCCGCTCACGGTGTCGAAGCGCGTCTCACCTCTACGACGCATAAAAGCGGTACCGACCGTATCAACGAGTGTGCTCAGATCATCGATGTACCTGATGATGAACTCATCATCAACGTCCAAGCGGACGAACCGTTTATCGAAACGGAAGTGCTCGAGCTCCTAATCGAGCGTCTCAATGCCCTCAAAGCTGGGAATGCTCCGTTCATCATGGGAAGCTGTTACAACGCGATCAATAGCGAATCGGCACAAGATCCTAATCTCGTAAAGGTTATTACCGATATCGATCATAATGCGATTTATTTTTCCCGTTCTCCGATCCCGTTTGATCGTAGCGGGGAAGCGTCGTATTTCGGACATATCGGAATCTACGGATTTACCAAAAAATCGCTCCACGATTTCTGCGCTCTCGGTGAAGCACCGCTAGAGGACATCGAAAAACTCGAACAGCTCCGCGCCCTCTATCACGACAAAAAAATCTCGATGGTTAAAGTGGCGAGTAGCGGGTTTGGGATCGATACGGTGGAAGATTTGGAGAGAGCGAAAAAGATTTTCGGGGTATAAAAACATTATTTATTTCTATTAGTGCTACACTATTGCTACGATCAAAGCGTACAATAGTTTCACGGATAAACAAGGAGAAAATATGTCACTCATCGAAACTTTTACCGATTACGTCCTCAACCGCAAAAGTCTCAAGGAATACGTCGAAGTTCGCAAAACGATCCACGAACGGGGCGAATTCAACGATGCTAAACTAATCCAAGCCCAAGATAATCTAGAGCGTCTAAAAGCTGAAGAACCTGAGGTTTATGAGGGGATGTACGCGACGTTAGCAAAAATTTATGCCCGTAACTCTGGACTCACTATCGAATATCCCCTCGATTTTATACGACAAATACTACGAATGTACAGAACTCACTTAACACCTACACAAGTGTATGAAGAGTATAAACGGGTATTAGAACATTATCATCATGATGTTTGATTGATTTCTTGAATTTATAATTTAAAGAGAAGTTAGTGACGTGAAGAGTTTCCCCGAAAATCGGGGAAGTAAGGTATTAGATATTGTCGCGGATTCCGAGATCAGTAACTAATTTGTTGTAAACCGCACGGTTTGTACGTTTCAAATAACGCATCAAACGACGACGTTGACCAACAAGTTTCAAAAGACCAAGACGTGATGAGTGGTCTTTTTTGAATGTTTTCAAATGCTCAGTAAGCGCTGCAATACGAGTTGAAAGAAGTGCAATTTGTACTTCACTTGAACCGGTATCACCTTCAGTTCTTTGGTATTGTTTGATAATTTCTGTTTTGTTTGCCGTATCTAAAGCCATAATAGCCTCCTGATGGGTAGTTAAATTTACTCGAAAGACAATTCGTTCAAGCAGGGTCGGAATTATAGCGAAAAAAATCCCATTTTGTGCTAAATCCTTCCGCAAGTCACCTCTAATAATTTTTAGCTATAATAACCTTCCAATTACAGGAGGATACGCTATGTTAATGACCCGTGCCAGCGAATATGCTCTATTATCGCTTATCGTTTTGGCCAAAGCGGGTCATCCTCTCGATGTAGATACTCTCTCCCGTGAACTCGATATATCCAAAAGCTTTTTAGCCAAAATCCTTCAATCGTTAGCGCGTCAGGGAATTCTCAACTCTTACAAAGGAGTTAATGGAGGATTTGAACTGGCTCGCCACAGTCGTGACATTACAGTTTTAGAAGTAATGGAAGCAGCAGAGGGGAAAAGTCCTGCGGTATTTAGCTGTTCACCATCCCAAGAAGATTGTCCCTCCAATAAAGCCCTCAGCTGTGGTCTTTGGCCATTTTTGAATCGATTACAAGGGAAAGTAGACACTTTTTTAGGTACGCTGACCCTCGAAGCTATTTTAGAAGAGTAATACTTGGCAAAAGCAAAAAATAAAACACCTGACGTTAAAAGCGTACTATCGGCAATTTTTGCTTCACGTGATCTGAGTGTCGTTTTTTTCGTTATGGCTATTTTGGCAATTATTATCGTCCCTCTTCCGAGTGGCTTGCTCGATTTACTCCTCGCCGTTGTTATTGCTTTATCGGTTCTTATTTTATTAATCTCACTTTATATCCCTAAACCGACTGATTTAACCACTTTTCCTACCCTTTTACTCGTTATCACCCTCTTTCGTCTCTCGCTTAATATCTCTACGACACGTATGATTTTAAGCCATGGGCATGAAGGACCTGATGCGGTTAGCGATATTATCACCAGTTTTGGAAATTTCGTTGTCGGCGGAAATATGGTCATTGGGATTATCGTCTTCTGTATCTTGGTATTAATCAATTTTATGGTTATCACCAAAGGTTCGGGACGCGTCGCCGAAGTTGCAGCTCGCTTTACTCTCGATGCGATGCCCGGTAAGCAAATGGCGATCGATGCAGATCTAAACAGCGGCTTGATCGATGAGTCCGAAGCAAAACGACGCCGTGCAGAGATTTTGCAAGATGCCAACTTTTATGGAGCAATGGACGGTTCGAGTAAATTTATCAAAGGGGACGCGGTTGCCGGTATCATCATTACTATGATTAATATTATCGGCGGATTTTTAATCGGTGTTTTTCAATATGATATGGATGTCGCAGCGAGTGCCCAGACCTTTACTATTCTAACCATTGGAGATGGCCTGGTTTCCCAGATTCCTGCCCTCATTATCTCTACAGCAACAGGTATTATGATTACACGAGGCTCAAGCGATACCGGCGGAAATTTCGCTGAAGGAAGTATTAATCAGCTTATGGGAAATGCACGTACCATGCTGATCGTCGGCTTTATCATGATTCTTTTTGCTCTCGTTCCAGGACTTCCGACCCTCTCTATGGGATTTGTCGGTCTGGTATTCGTCGGATTAGGTTATGCTCTTTATAAATATGAAAAAGGTGATCTTGTTCTCACCTCTGCACCTCTCATAGCCAAAAATGGCTCTGCTGCAGGCACGGGTGGTACTAAAGGAAAAGATGAAAGTACCTCAAATGCACCTCGTAAAAAAACCAACGATGAAATTGCAAAAGAAGAAGAAGCGGCACTCGAAGATATCCTCAAAATTGAAATGCTCGAACTTACCCTCGGCTATCAACTCATACGTCTCGCCGATAGTTCACAGGGTGGGGATTTACTGGAGCGTATCCGATCAATGCGTCGTAAAATCGCTTCGGATTTCGGATTTCTAATGCCTCAGGTACGTATTCGTGATAATCTCCATCTCAAACCAACACAGTATGAAATTCTCCTTAAAGGGGTAAATATCGGTGATGGATTAATTCAACCCGATCGCTATCTCGCGATGGACAGTGGAATGGTTATGGGTGAAATTCAAGGAGAACCGACCAAAGAACCGGCATTTGGACTGGATGCCCTTTGGATCGATCCAGCCATTAAAGAAGATGCAATTATCAATGGTTACACCGTTGTCGATCCGGCTACCGTTATCTCTACTCACATGAGTGAACTGGTTAAACGACACGCCGAAGAGCTTCTCACACGCCAAGAGACCCAAGCGCTTATCGAGAAAATCAAAAACGATTATCCTGTTGTGGTGGACGATCTTCTTAAAGTAGCGAATATCGGTCTGATTCAGCGGGTATTCAAAGCTCTCTTACACGAAAGAGTCCCTCTTAAAGATATGATCACCATTTTAGAAACCATGGCCGATGTGGCAGAGTACACCAAAAGTGTCGATACGATCACCGAACATGTCCGTGCAAAACTCTCACGTATCATTACCCAACAGTACACTGGCCCTGATGGTGTGATTCGGCTGCTTACCTTTGATACGATGAGTGAGCAAAAAATGCTCGAAAAATCACAAGAGCGTGATGGAGCAAAACAACTTCTCCTCAATGTTGGAGAGATCAACGGACTTATCCAAGCAACAAGCCTCAAAGCAACCGAACTCCTCCAAAAAGGGATATCCCCGATCATCGTTATCGTTGATCCGAAACTTCGTCGTCCACTGGCGGAGATATATGAGCGGTTCAGCCTCGATATTGTCACCCTCTCCCATGCCGAAATCGACTCAAATGCAAAATTTGAAGTGCTCGGTTCCATTACTTTAGATACCAAATAGGATACACATGACTAAAACCTTTTACCACCTCTCCCATATCGATCTTGATGGCTACAGTTGTCAACTGGTTATGGCTCAAACCGCCCATACAATGTTTAGCTATAACGCTAACTACGGTGCCGAAGTAATGGATCGTCTCGAAGAGATTATCGAATTGATTAAAAAAAGCAAACAAGAGGCGACGATACTGATCAGTGATCTCAATCTCTACCCTGATGAAGCGCGATGGCTGAACAACGAAGTCAACCGTCTCAATGAAGGGGGTTGGAATATCACCATTACGCTCCTCGATCATCATGGAAGCGGCAAAGACACGGCTGCGCAATACCCATGGTATTATCTAGACACTGAACGCTGTGCAACCAAAATCGTCTATGAATATGCCGTTGAACATTATGGTCTCAATGGTGGCGGATGGCTCGAAGCATTTGTAAAAGTTGTCAATGCTGTTGACTTGTGGCATCAAGATGAAATAGAGGATTTCGAGTACGGTAAAGTTTGCATGCGTCTCATCAGTGATGCGAAAGAGCTCAGCCGTGTCATGTTTGCCAATGAAGATCGCGCCTACAAACTTGCTATGTTAAAACATGCCGCCACAATGCGTGACCTTACTAATGCTAACATTATCCTAGACGAAGCACTCCATAAATTAAAAAAAGAGTTTTTCAAAGACGGTGTGGATGATACTCTCGACAATCTATCGACGAAACATATTGTCGCCTTACTCGGAACCAAACGCTCTACCATGACGATCTATTACAAAGGATGGCGCGGCTTTTTGAGCTACGGTTTAGGCAACACCTCGATCATCGGCAACGGCTTTTTAACCGAGTTTCCCGATTTTGATTTCATCGTCGATGTAGGAACACGCGGAACAATGAGTCTACGCGGACATGACAAAGTGGATGTGGCGATGATGGCAGGCGAATGGGTCGGCGGCGGCGGACATCCCAACGCGGCAGGAGGACGAATCCAAGGATTCAAAGAGCAATTCCGCTACGACAAAGTGAAACGTCAAATGGAAGATATGCTCGCCAACAAAGAGGCAATGCCCGGTAAATTACCGCATAAAATAGAAGAGTAACTCACTCTATGATTCAAATCAATAACCTCACCAAAAGCTTCGGCACACGGATCCTCTTTCAGGATCTTTCCCTAAAACTGAACGCCGGAAACAAAGTCGGATTCGTCGGACGCAACGGGACGGGTAAATCGACCCTCTTTAAAATCATTTTGGATGAAGAACCGCATGATTCGGGCGAGATCATTATCCCTAGAAACTACCGTATCGGCACACTCCGTCAGCACCTCCATTTTACCCATAAAACGGTGCGCGAAGAGTGTGCCTCCGTTCTCACAGGAGATATGGAGCATGAGGTCTATCGTGTCGAGAAAATCCTCTTCGGTCTAGGGTTTACGCAGGACGATTTGGAAAAAGATCCCCTCAGTTTTTCAGGTGGGTATCAAATCCGCCTCAACCTCGTAAAACTCCTCGTCACCGAACCGAATCTGCTGCTCCTCGATGAGCCGACCAACTACCTCGACATTGTCTCTCTCCGCTGGCTCGCCTCGTTTATCAGAGCGTTCGATGGGGAAGTGATCCTCATCACCCATGACCGTGATTTTATGGATTCGGTCACAACCCACACGATGGGATTGCGCCGCCGCTGTGTCAGTATCATCAAAGGGAACAGCCATAAATATTATGAGATGATGGCAAGCGAAGACGAGCTGTATGAGAAGACCAAGATCAACCACGATAAAAAGCGTGCCGAATTAGAAGATTTTGTCGCCCGCAACAAAGCCCGCGCTTCCACCGCAACTCTCGCCCAATCCAAACAAAAAGAGCTGGATAAGATGGGGACGATGGAGTCATTGGAAGGTGAAAAAGATCTCTCTTTTTCGTTCTCCTATCGCCCTACCCCTGCCAAAGTGATTATGCAGGTCAAAGAGCTATCCTTCGGTTACACCTCTGATGAGCTGTTGTTCAAAAACCTCTCGTTTGCACTGGAAGCGAAAAAATGCCTCGCCATCATCGGGAAAAACGGTAAGGGAAAATCGACCCTCCTCAACACCCTCGCGGGAGTTTTGACCCTCAACGGTGAGATCATTTCTCACCCCTCCACTGCCATCGCCCACTTCGGTCAGACCAACATCGATCGCCTCGATAAAAACCGAACCATCACCGAAGAGATACAAAGTGCCGACAACACCTTACAAAACGTCCGTATCCGTGGAATCTGCGGAACGATGATGTTCAGCGGTGACGATGCCGATAAAAAGATCAGTATCCTCTCAGGGGGGGAGCGCAGCCGCGTTATGCTGGGGAAAATCATCGCCACACCTGCCAACCTCCTCTTCCTCGATGAGCCGACCAACCACCTCGATATGCAGTCGATCGATTCATTGTGCGACGCCCTAAAGCGATTCGAGGGCTCTGTGGTCATCGTCACCCACTCCGAGATGCTATTGCGTGAGTTAGCCGATCAGCTCATCATCTTCCGTGAGGGGAATGCCGAGTTTTTCGATGGCACCTATGATGACTTTTTAGAGAAAATCGGATGGGATGAAGAGATCAGTGATGCTCCGAAACCTGTTAAAGTAACACAAAACGTCAATAAAAAAGAGAACAAGCAGCTTCGCGCCGCCCTCATCCAAGAGCGCTCCAAACTCCTCAGCCCCCTCAAAAAAGAGGTGGACACCTGCGAAAATACCATCATGAAGCTCGAAGAGAAACTAAAGACTTCTCATGAACTCCTAACGACCTATTCAAACCAAGGAGAAACTTCTAAACTCCTCGAACTCTCCAAAAGTGTCGGTGACGATGAGAAGATGATCGAAGAGCTCTTCGAACGTCTCGAAATCGCGAGCGATGAAATCAGTCGCATCGAGAGCGAATACGAGGCGAAGATTGAAGAGCTCTAAAGTCCGTTTAGACAAACTCCTCGGCTCGTTAGGCTATTGCGGCCGCAAAGAGGTTGCAGCTTTGCTGCGTGAGGGTATCATCACCCACACCGAAAATCTCCCCCTTAAAAGTGATACAAAAGTCGCTCATGATGAAATTCTTCTCAGCGGGGAGCCTCTCGATCCCCCCTCTGGGATGGTGATTTTGATGCACAAGCCCACAGGTTTGATCTGTAGCCATGATGAAGGAGAAGGGAGACTCGTCTATGATCTCCTCCCGCCTCGATGGCGGATGCGCGATCCCAAAATCTCCACCGTCGGACGACTCGACAAAGAGACGAGCGGATTACTACTCCTCACTGATGATGGAACACTCCTCCACCGCCTCACCTCCCCGCGCCACCATGTTGCTAAAATCTACGAAGCGACATTAGATAGAGCGTTAAACGGGAATGAAGCAGAGATTTTCGCTTCGGGGACATTGATGTTAAACGGTGAAAAAAGCCCCTGCCTCCCCGCCAAACTTACCGTAATCGACGAAACCCATGCTACATTAGAAATTACCGAAGGACGTTATCATCAAGTACGGCGGATGTTTGCGGCGGTAGGAAATCATGTCACCGCACTTCACCGCTCGTCGTTTGGGGAATTGACACTGGGGGAGTTAAAAGAGGGGGAGTATCGGATATTTAATAACAACGCATTAAACTATCTTTAGCTTTAACAAAATCCCTCTTCTCAAAACTCCAATAATACCTTTGGGTTTTAATTTCAATATCTGCATGCGTACATCCAATAAAAGGATCACCAAAAACAGTAAAGTCCGTCCACTTTTCTAAGTTAATCATTATCCTCTTCGGAGTAGTATCGTATTTCTCTTCTGCAACCTTTTTTATATAAAAATAAGCTTCAAAGTATGCCGAATATCCTAAAAAAATGGTTCCAGACACTATTAATGAAACTATTGATGTACGATCTAAGCGATAGTATTTCTTCACAATATAGAAACCAACAAATATAAAAACGAAAAATGCAATGATCGACAAATAGACAATATCAGCGTAAACGATTATCCAATAAAATGGATAAATGATCAATTGTGCAAAACATCCTAAAAAAAACAGTACTACAAATAAAATCAAAATGATTTGTGTCATTTTATTTTTCCTTACCCATCCGATAAACCATCGTCACTGCTACAATCCCAATCGCATCCGCTAAAAGATCAAACCAATCAAATGAGCGGCTAGGAAAATAGAGCTGACTCACCTCTTCAATCAGTGCAAAACCAAACACGATCACAGAACCGAGTTCTATCCTAAGCCACCGTTTACCATTAAAACCGTAATTCAGCAAATACACCATAATCCCATATAAAACGGCATGAGCGATTTTGTCGCCATAGGGGATCATCCCTACCACATGAAACGCAAAGTTATAGTTTGCCGTATCGGCTTTATAGATAATCGCTAACAATAGGACGAAAAAAGATGCGGGATAAAAAACCCGTTTCAGAGTGTTCGATTTCATAGTCGTTTCCATCGATCTACGCACTCATTCTTTGATGATTTTTTTTCCATGCTTTGTACGATTTTTCATCCGAGAACAAAAATGCGACGTTCTCCACTCCCAAAGCCTCTATTCTTGATGTCGCAACACCATAACGCTCAGATTCTGGAATATTTTCGCTATCAAAATCCCAGCAGATGCGTTCACTCCTCTCGTTTCGATAATCGAATAATCCGCTGATATTACGATGTAATACATCTATACTGTGGATAGTAACCCCCTCTTCTCTCAAGAGTTCAACCATTTCCAGTGCTTCTGAATACTTTAGCGCATAAAATTGACCGCCGTTGTGCTCACTCATATCGATTCCAAAACTTTTATAAAAATCAAAAACTTTCATTGGATGCCTCCTGATTATCGATTAATCGCAACTGTAGTCGTGTTGCGTTGGTTGATATACAATAATTGTTTATCCCCATGTTGTCCAATCAGTTCACATCTACCATAATGGTATTGCATGGCAGTTTGGCAACTGTCTTTTGGAAAATTGACCGCTATCATCACGGGAGTCTCCTTCAATGCCGGCAACGCATCGATAGAGAGAGTCGAGAGCATCGCAGTATCAAGTTTTGCAGTTTCATTTTTGAACTTCGCTACGTTATGCGACGCAATCATATAATCGACATTGAGTGATGAGACTATCGTAAAAGCGATCAACCCCATAGCGGTAACAGTACTCAAGATAACGTGATACGATTGGCGGATCATCATAAGAACGATCCCCACAACCAACACCGCGATCAAGAAATATTCAAACCACTCTACATAGTAGCGCAGTGTCGTCATCCCCATCAATGTTTGATACAAGTGCATCTTTTTGAGCGATGCGATCCCCATCACGACCGTTTGTGCCATAAACAGACCCATTAGGATTTGGATACTCATCTCTCCTTTATAGCGACGCATCATCCCCAAAAAGATAACGACGACCAGAGCGATAACCCATGCGAGTTGAAAAAATCCTTCGCGAGCAAACTGAGCCGGTGCGATCCCTGATTTAGTAATGTACACTTCCCCCCCGAAGAGATACGCAATCTGAAAAGCCAAAAAAGCGGCAAAGAGAGCATTAAGTCCCCCTAAAAAAATCCCGACGATCACTTTGTCATAGGCTTTTGCTTCATCATTCGTCGAGCGTTGCGCACGGTTGAGATAGCTATAGAGATAAATGCCTAAAAAGAGGACAAAATAGACGGGAATCATCATCACCCGATCCATCGCAGGCAGTGCAAACAAACCGATAATATGGTTGACGGCAGTGCTAAAATTGGTATCGGCATTCATAAACAACGCTAAAAACAGAGCGATAAACGGTACGGTAACGAGCACCCCTTTGAGTATCCGTTTGTAGATTGAATAGTTCGGATTAAGTGCAAACAAATGAGAGAAAAATACTTTAAAATATTTCAACGGTGAAAACGCAACCAACAATCTCGGAATCATCGTCTGATATAAATGATCGACTTTGTGCATACTCGTGAGGTACAAAATCCCAATCATCGCCATTATGATGGTCGGGAGATAATACTGCGTCAACGCATTATTATAAATAAACACATCGGCAGTCCACACCGCGACCAACGGAAGCAGCCATAATGTATATCGATTACTCACCTGAGCGCTCAACGCCAAATAGAGCATCGGAATCATCGCAATCAGGAAAAAAAGGATATTCCCTAATCCAACCACATTTTTCGGAACAAAAAACGATTGAAACAACGCGAGTATCAAACTCACCCCGATCAACAACATACTGAACCATCCGCTCGTAAAGCGCAACTCTTCAACATCTATTGTGCGAACTTCTTCGGTCATATTAGCCATGATTTTCTCCTTGGTATTGATTCATAATACTTCTAGCCGATCGTGTGTCGATCTGCGCACCTAATTGCTCAAACATTGTGTAATACCCCAAGAGGGTACGGTTTAGAAAAAGGTACTCTTGGTTAAATTTGTGTACCGAATGGGTCTGTTTTCTCTGTACTTCCAAGATGGTTTCAAACCCTTTTTTGGAAAAAGAGTGATCATTTCCGAAATCGTAATGATCTTTTGTGAGAACATCGATATAGAGCCGATCCAGAGGTTTAATCACCTCGTTATAAAACGCAACCATCGACACATCATCACTCGAATCGATCATGTTGAGCGCGACATACTGTTTTGCGATAGTGAGATCATCGCACCCTTCTATGAGCGAGAGGTGCAATCGGTTATAGGGGACGAGAAAATCATCATCCACATATTTGATACATCCAAAATCGATAAGCCCCAGTCGATCATCATCCATAAAGATAAAATTACCCGGATTAGGATCGGCATGGATTGCTTTAAGCGCATACAACGAGGTGAAAAAGGTATCAAAGAGGAGCTGTGCAAAATGATTTCGCACCTCTTGCGTCGGAGATGATTTTAAAAACTCGCCGAACGATTTCCCCTCGATATACGTACACACCAGTACTTTTGAGCTAGAGAGTTCAGGGTAGACTTTAGGGATAACCACCTGCGGATGATTGAGACGTTCGCTAAAAAACAGGACGTTTTTCGCTTCATACGCGTAATCCACCTCCTCAAAAAGGCGTTGGTTGATCTCCTCAATCAAATGATCGACATTTTGCCCTTTAGCGAAGCGTTGAAGGGCGAATTTGATCATCCCCATATCGGTATTGATTGTATTGGCGATACCCGGATACTGCACTTTTACCGCGAGAGCATCTCCCCCATACGTCGCCTTATGTACCTGTCCCAAACTGGCACTCCCAAACGGCATTGATTCAAACGATTCAAATACCTCTTCAGGGTAGTGTTCCAACTCTTGTTTAATAATTTTACGAATCAGCGCACGGTTGATCGGCGGAATCGCATTAAATGATTTAGTGATCTGTTCGAGATACGTTTGCGGTAAAAAAGGCAACGCCAAAGCGACTTGTTGAGCGATTTTAACCGACACCCCTTTGAGCTCGCCGAGTGCTTCTATGATCAGTTTTGCCGTCGCTTCTTGCGTCTCATCGTGGATCGATTGTCGGTTGCTACCCGATGAGATCAGTTTTTTAATCACCCCTTTGGAGTGGTTCGCTCCGATTTTGACCAATGTTTTACCGATCACATTGGCACGTGCCATCGTGGTTGTCGGTATGCACTTATCCATGTAACACCTCCCCGAGTTTACGTTTCATTTTTGTGAAACGGCTCTGTTTGGTGGAAAAACGTGTCAGGGAGGAGAGGAGATGATTTTTGAACAAAAACATCCCCAACTCAGAGGCTTTATTTAAAAGATTTGATTGGAGTAACGCTTCGATAACTCCCATAGAGTGATCGATGAACTGCGTCGTATTTTCAAACGACTCGCTCTCATCTTTGACCCAATACGCGACAACCACCACAAAATAGTCCCAAAACAGCTTCGGCAAATACTCTTCGAACGGAGGCTTCTCAATCTCCCCCGCTTCGATAGCGATAGCGATCATCTCAGCGGCGGTTTCGACGAAGAGACGATTCGTTGCATAGAGAGAATCGAGTTTCAACGATGAAGAGTGAAATACCATCTCTGAGATTTGGAGGATAAATTCGCGATCTTCGAGATAAAGTTCGAGTTCCGTTTCGATCAGCGTTTGAAGCTGTTCACGCAACGTATAGTTCTCAAACCCCTCGATACCACCCAAAATCTCGCGCGTTTGCTGATGCTTCCATTCGATATAGGCATAGAGCATCTGCTCTTTGGTCGGAAAATAGTTATAGATCGTCGGATTACTCACTCCAGCACGTTGCGCTATCTCACGCATCGAAGCATCTTTGAACCCTTTTTCGATAATCAGTTCGACACCTGCTGATAAGATCTTCATTTTGGTAAGTTCTTTGTTTTCCTGAGAGATTTTCATATTTCCTCCTATTTATTTAATGTAGTATATATTAAATACGCTTTTATTGTCAAGTATTTTATAGTAAGTTAAATAAAAAGAGTTGATTGATTAATTTCGAGGACATAATATTTTCGTCATTCCCAACTTGATTTGGAATCCAGCTATATTTTAAAATATTTATTTTTCTGCAATTTTAGTTATACTCTTACGAAAATATCATTGGAGAATTTATGTATAAAATCTTTTTTATATCATTATGTCTATTTTCATTAGCTCACGGTGAAGATACAAAACCTGTAATGAGTCAAGAAAAATTTATAAAATTTAAAACTTTAGCACCAGATGTTCTTGATATCATTAACAATCAAATGAATAAAATTGCTACGTGTTTTAGTAATGAAATAACTCAAAGCAATGCCGATTTATGTATTAAACAAACTGGTCAACCTATTGAAAGTTTGATCCAAAAAGTTATACCTTCTAAAACTAATATTCTTTGTGAAAAAAATCAAAATGGTTCCTTACATTTTGTATGGAGTAAAGAGCATCATAATTTAATAGTTGAAGAATTAAAAATATACATAAATCAAAACATACAGAATAAAGAATGTCTACTACATTCCAATACTGTAGAAGAATACGGGAATTGTTTAGTCAAATCAAAATCAGCTAAATAAAACTACATGAATGAATTTCAAAAATTCTGATATAATTTTATTGTGTACAAAGGGTATTTCTCTTTCCGTCTGATTAACGGATAAGAGGTACGGGGCAGAGGCTTTCGAGCTTTTGCCTTTTTTTTTGCCATTTTTTTGGCAGGTAGGGTGGAAGTGGGTAATACCACTGAAAGGAGAAGTCCCCTTTTGTACCACAAAACCTTGATAGTCTTTTTCGTGTTGATGGCGTTTGCGCCCACTCTGCACTAATCAAAAACGAGGGATTAATCACCCCTCGGACTATCAACCTACCTTTCGCTATAATCACACCCATGAAAATCCTCCATGACCACCCCTCATTTATTATCGCCCACAAAAGTGCAGGTGTCAACTTCCACTCCGAAGGGGAAGCGGGATTTGTCGTGCAAGTCAGCGAGTTTCTCGGAATCCCTCTTTTTCCCGTTCACCGCCTCGATAAAATGACCTCAGGATTGGTGATTCTCGCTAAAAACTCCGAGACGGCGGCGCAGTTTGGCAAAATGTTTGAAAATAGAGAAGTCGAGAAATACTACCTCGCCATCTCAATGCGCAAACCGAAGAAGAAAATGGGGTGGATAAAAGGGGATATGGTAAGTGCACGGCGAGGTGATTATAAACTCCTCACAACGATGGAAAATCCCGCCATTACTCAGTTCATCAGTTGTGCATTACGAACCCATGAGCGATTTTTCCTCATCAAACCCCATACGGGCAAAACGCATCAAATCCGAGTTGCACTCAAAAGCCTCGGTTCCCCTATCGCAGGAGATGAGCGTTATGCGCAAGCCGATGAAGCACGTAAAGAGGAGCGAGGGTATCTGCACGCCTACGCATTGCGATTTCGTCTGAATGATGAAGCATTTGAGTTTGTTTCACCACCCGATGAGGGGGAGCGGTTTATGAGTGCAGAATGTAAAACACAACTCACGATCTGGAACCATCCGTGGGACCTGTTTTGAAAACCTTTACCACGGAATCCATGAGCGATATTCTCTCGTGGGCGACTGATCTCCTCAAAGAGGGTAATACTCTAACATTTGAAGTTCTTAATCCCGATATCGGTAGCGGAAACTACGCTGGTGAGCTCATCACAATCGATGGAACAAACTATCTCTATCGTTCCTACAAAGCATGGAGTGATCTTGCAGAACTGCTGTTTTGTAGGATAATGACTCCAAAACCACTCTCTGAACACACCGTTGCCATCACCTATAAAAAACTCGACCTCAGCGATTCATTTCACCGCAGTGAGGAAAAAGAGGAAAAATACGGCACCAACTCCCGTTTCGCCGCAATCCATAAAAACGAAGAACCCGCATTTCTCAGTCCCTATCTGCGTGCACTGCGAAGCGTCAAGGTCGGGGGAAAAAAACGGATTCTGAATCTGGGGATCAATACGGGGGATGAATTCGACCTCATCCGCTCTGTCCTCACTAGCGAAGAGTATAGGAACATAGAACTTGTCGGGATCGACTTTTCATCCAGTGCCATCACAATTGCGCGAGAACGATTCAATGAAGGGAATGCCACCTTTTATGTTCATGACATTAACGATCTCGCATCACTCGACTTAGGACGCTTCGACCTCATCATTACGATCGGAACCCTGCAAAGCTCGACATTAGAGTTTAAATCGCTGTTCGCATCGTTAGTGCAAGAGTATTTGAGTAAAGAGGGAGCGATGATTTTAGGCTTTCCAAACTGTCGTTGGATGGGTGGAGAGATGATTTATGGGGCTAAAGCACCGAACTATCCCTACTCAGAGATGTCGATACTGATCAAAGATATCTATTATTGTAAAAAATATTTGCAGCAAAAAAAGTTTCGAGTTACGGTGACGGGCAAAGATTATCTCTTTTTAACGGCGACAAAAATAGGATAAGTTATTTACTTCCACTCCAAATATCTTTTTTCGGTGCATGTTTACTATGAATCTCATTCATCGTATCTTCAGTTTTCAGATGATAAACCTCTTTATCAGGAGTAACACAAAAAATCTCATACTCTTCGATATGAGGGTTTTGTTTTACCACAACCTCTTTTATCTCTAACTCGTCTGTAAAATGGCGTATTGAAGCAACGGCATGAATGTCTTTCGTGGTAATCTTAACGATCAAATCACCTTTGTATCCTGCGTATGTATTAATATCCTCAATATCGAAATCGAGTGCGTATTGGATAATTTTTTTTCGTTCGGTTTGCATGATTCTCCTTCCTTTTATTGTAATTAACTTATTATAACCAAATTCGTCACTTAAATAGACATGTTATAATTATACATGAAAAATTTTATCCTATTTGACAATGACGGTGTACTCGTCGAAACTGAATTATGGTATTTTCGTGCTAATGAAAAAGCGATGAAAGAGTTAGGTGTAATCCTTGAACTCGATACCTACCTTGAACTAATGAAACATGGTGGAAACTGGTGGGAAATTGCCATGGAACAAGGTATTAGTGTTGAAGAGATTAATCGAGCACGCCAGCGGAGAAGTGACTATTATCAGCATTACCTACGTACCGAAAATATTTTTATCGAGGGGGTAGAAGAGGTACTAGACGATCTCTCACAACATTATCGGATGGGGATAGTAACAACGTCACGGCGAGTCGATTTCGAGCTCATCCACCACAAAAAAATATTGACCCGTTTTATGGAGTTTGTTTTGTGTGAAGAGGATTATCCGCGAGCAAAACCCCACCCCGATCCCTACCTCAAAGGTTTAGAGCTTTTTAATGCACACCCTCATGATGCAATCGTCGTTGAAGACTCCCAAAGAGGGCTAACCTCAGCGATCCAAGCCGGAATTGAATGTGTTATCGTCAAAAACGATTTTACGGCAAGTCATGATTTCAGCTCTGCCACTTACCGTATCGATACCTTATGTGATTTAAGAGGGTTGTTGACCTATTAAGCCTATTACGCTACGATAGAGTTTTAAGACAGAAGGACATTAATGCTAAAGCTCTTATGGTTAACGCTCTTATTCTTTTCTCATTTAACACTGTTTGCGCGCAGTGATGTTGAAGCCATCAATCTCTCCCTCCAATCACTCCAAAGCGATGAATCACTCCTTGACACGAGCGCATTAGACAATACCCTCGATCGTTACCGTGGAACAATCAAACCTCTCTATCATCGTTATACCCAAACAACTATAGAATTCGAAAAAATAAAATCAAAATTTGAAGCGGAAGATATACCCGTATTTTTTGCCCTTATTCCTTATTCAGAATCAAAATTTAATCCTACTATTCGTGGGTACGGTACTGCTGGTTTGTGGCAATTTGGAAAGCAAAGTGCTCGAAATTTCGGATTGACGGTAAAAAAAGGGAATGATGAACGTCTAAATCCTAGTCGCTCAACTGATGCAGCAATACGGTATATCAAATACCTCAAAAAAGAGTTTGGAAGCTGGTATTTGGCTGATTTTGCTTACGCAATGGGGGAAGGTACACTTAAACGGCTGATTCAAAAAAATGGGAGCAAAAAAATATCGGTACTGCTAAACGATCCCCATTTCCCATCAGGAACCAAAGCCCACTTTGCTAAAACACTTTTGTTGGATGCAAAAATTCATTATACTAAAGTAGATGAGGACAATAATGAATCTAAGTAAATCTCCCATTTTTAAAATGGGAGGAAATTTTTAGAAACGGTATCCGATTTTAACTTGTGCACGATAGTTATCTAAATCTTCTTTGATCCCTGATGTTAATTCAGCACTTTGTGTCCATTGCCATCGTAGATCAGCGCCGGTATAGAGTTCTTTACTGATATTGTATTTTAATCCTGTTCCAGCTTGCAGTGTAAAAACCGTATCACTTTTTTCTGCATCTGAAAAAATCACTCCAAAACCAGGACCAAATCCCCATTCAATACCATTGTTTAGTGTAATGAGATAATAAGGATTAAATTCAAGATTGGTCATCTTCAAACCATCGCTATCAAAATGATTTAACATGATTTGCTGTCTAAGATTATCCCAAGGCAAGGTAAAAACAGGGCAATCTAAAGATATTTCAATACCCACGGTAGAACCTTCAGCACTTACATTTTTGAGATTCATATAACCTGTTGTTACACCTACTTGAATATTTGGACAAAAATTCTTATCCAAAATAGGGAGCACTTTAAATTCTTGAGCACTCGCTACAGATCCTAATAAACAGGATGCTAACAGCACTCCTTTAGTACATTGTGAAATTTTCATCTCTTCTCCTAAACTGAATAGTTATGAGAAGAGTATAGCAAAGTAATTTTATAAGATTATTAAAATATGTGATAATAGTGTGATATATGCAGAAGAGTTCCCCTAAGGGGAAAAATTAGCCGATGTTAGTATAAACCGCTTGGACGTCATCGTCCTCTTCGAGTTTATCGATTAGTTTTTCGATATCCGACATCTGCTCATCGCTGAACTCTACCGGAGAGTTTGCGATACGCTCTAACGCGGCGCTATCAGGGGTTATTCCCATATTTTCAAGCTCAGCTGAGAGTGCTCCGAATGCAGTATATTCACCGTAAACACTCACTTCACCCTCTTCTTCTTCAATACTCTCAAGTCCCGCATCGATGAGTGCGAATTCAAGCTCTTCGAGATCCATAGCAGGTTTTGGGAATCGGAACACCGCTTTGCGGCTAAACATGAACTCAAGGGAGCCATTGTTAAGCGTTTCCCCTTTGGCACGACCGAAAATCGTACGAACATTGGAAATGGTGCGCGCATTATTATCGGTAGCACACTCTACAAAAAAGAGAACGCCGTGAGGCCCTTTTCCCTCGATGTTCATCTCCGCCAATGAGATAGCGTCTTTACCTGAGGCACGTTTGATCGCCGCGTCGATATTGTCTTTTGGCATATTTTGCGCTTTTGCGGTCAAAATCGCACTGCGGAGTTTCGGGTTCATATCGGGATCTTCCCCACCCTCTTTTGCCGCCATTGTGATGATTTTGCCGAGTTTAGGAAATACTCTCGACATATTCCCCCAACGTTTCATTTTTGCCGCTTTGCGATATTCAAACGCTCTTCCCATACGGTACGCTCCCTCGAATTAACTTAAAAAATTGTGAAATTATAGCTGTTTTAAGGGATTTAAACAACTCCAATTACTCCTCATAACAATGTTTAACTCCTTTATGCTATTCTACAAAACTAAACTCTATTTCTAACCCATTTCAAAAGGGTATCTATGTCATCTAAAAAATATTTTTCTTCTCCTTTTGTCAGAAATCTTTGGCAAACCATTGCTATTTTAATACTCTTTATTGCAACCTTTTTTATCTATGTTTATGCTGAAAAACGGATCGATCGTGCTAATGAATTACGTCTACGCTCTTTTTTACTGGCGGATGAATTACGACAGTCTTCAGATGATTTGACCCGTATGGTCCGTACCTATATTGCTACCGGAAATGTCACCTATAAAAATCATTATCAAGAGATTCTTGATATCCGAAACGGAAAAATCCCTCGCCCCCTACACTATCAAAATATTTATTGGGATTTGGTAGGATTGGATAACCAACGTCCTCGCCCGCAGAGCAATCAATCGATCCCTTTGATCGACAGGATGCGTGAAGCAGGTTTTAGTGATATCGAGTTAGCTAAACTCTCCGAAGCAAAAAACAACTCTGATACACTCACCCAAACTGAATTTGTTGCAATGGCACTGATCGAATCATCAACGCTCGCTTCTGCCGAAAAAGATATACAACGGCAAAAAGCTCTTGAACTTCTCCATGATGAAGCCTATCATAACGCTAAAGCCTCAATCATGCAACCTATCGAAGAATTCTATAATTTAATGAGCAGCCGAACAACAGCAGCCGTTCACTCTGCTGAAACGGCGGCCTTAACACTACGGATTATTTTAATTATATTTGGAATTTTTTTGCTCTTTATGCTTTGGCGTTTGCACAATACACTGCAAATAATATTAGGAAGTTCGGTCGATGTTGTTCATGAATACATTACCCATATTGGTAGCGGAGATTTTTCACATCCTATAGAGGTTAAAGCAACCAATAAAGAGAGTATTTTAGGATGGTTAGGGGAAACTCAACATAAACTCAAAGAACTTATTGCGAACAATGAACGGCTTAAAAAACTCTACTCAGCCCTCAGTCAATGTAATCAAGCGATTGTACGTTCTACTAATACAGCAGAACTTTTCCCAATTATCTGTCGTGATGCAGTCCATTTCGGCGGGATGAAAATGGCATGGATCGGAATGCTCGATGAGTCAAACCAAATACTGATGGTACATAATTCCTATGGAAAAGGCACCGATTATCTCAAAGAGCTTACTATCACAACCGATCCGAATGACCTAAGTAGCCAATGTCCTACCGGTCGTACATTACGTGAAAATCACCCTTTTTGGTGTCAAGATTTTCAGAATGATCCAACAACTTCAAAGTGGCATGAACACGGTAAAAAATACGGTTGGGGTTCATCTGCCGCTCTTCCGTTGGTATGTAATGGAAACGTTATTGGTGTGTTTTCTCTGTATGCTGAATCGATAAATGCTTTTGATGAAGCAGCGCAAAAACTGCTCATAGAGATGGCTATGGATATCAGCTATGCTCTTGAGAGCTTTGAACGTGACTCTGCACGTAGAAAAGCGGAAGATGCTTTACAAAAAAGTCAAACCCATCTCAAAACAATTATTGAAAATGAACCCGAATGTGTCAACCTTGTAGATTCGCACGGAATGCTTTTGGAAATGAACCCGGCTGGATTGGAAATGTTGGAAGCCGCAACACTCGAAGAGGTACAAAAATACAACTTGATAGATTACGTTCTTCCACAGTGGCGTTCTCTATTTGTTGCTTTGCACAAAAAAGTCATGCATGGAGAAAGCGGTATCTTAGAATTTGAAATTCAAGGTCTCAAAGGGAGAAAACGGTGGCTTGAAACCCATGCAACACCTCTACGTGATAGCGATGGCAATGTTACTATACTATTAGGAATTACACGTGACACTACCGAACGAAAAGAAAGCGAAGAGAGAATTCGTTATTTGGCAAATTTTGATAACCTTACTGGTCTGCCAAACCGGACACAACTCGATAGCCATATCAAAGATTTACTAAGCCTAGCTAAACGTAACGATACAGATATTACTGTTATGTTCCTTGATCTTGACCATTTCAAAGATATTAATGATTCTTTGGGTCACAGTGCCGGTGATAGACTTTTGGTCGAAACAGCAATGCGCCTTAAATCATTATTGAGAGAAGAAGACACGATAGCTCGAATGGGTGGTGATGAATTTATTATTCTACTCCCCAATGTTTCATTCAATGGGGCATCTCAAGTAGCTCAAAAACTCTTAAATGCATTCAATAAACCTTTTCAAATCATAGAACATGAACTCAGTATCAGTGCTTCGATCGGTATTGCCCTCTATCCTCACGATGGAGTTGATTTCGAAACCTTATATAAAAATGCTGATACGGCAATGTATCGAGCGAAACAAGACGGGCGAAACAGCTTTTGTTTTTTCACGGAAGAGATGCAACACCACTCTATCCGAAATCTCGAAATTAGTAATGCCTTGCGTCATGCACTTGAACGCCATCAGCTCTATCTGCACTACCAACCTCAATTTTCAACACACGAAAAAAGAATTATCGGAGCTGAGGCTCTGTTACGTTGGAATCACCCTGAACTAGGGAATATCTCACCCGCTGAATTCATACCGATCGCAGAAGAAAACGGTACTATTTTACCCATAGGAGAATGGGTACTACGTACCGCCATCCAAACTGCTAAAGAGTGGAATGATCAAGGCACCTTTCCTCTCATTATGGCCGTTAATCTATCCGCCGTACAATTTCGCTCTTCCAACTTACCGATTCAAGTTGCTACACTCCTCGATGAAATAGGTCTTCCACCTGAGTATTTAGAACTCGAGCTGACAGAAAGCGTGGCTATGTATGACCCGCAGAGGGCGATCAATGTCATGAATGAGTTGCATGCGCGCGGGGTTCGAATGTCAATCGATGACTTTGGAACCGGTTATTCATCTCTAAGCTATCTCAAAAAATTCAATATCTACAAACTCAAGATTGATCAATCGTTCGTTCGTGATATCAACGTTGATCCTGAAGACAAAGCAATCGTTGCCGCCATCATCAGTATGGCCAAAAGTTTAGGGTTACAAACGATAGCTGAGGGAGTAGAGACCATTGGGCAACTCAATTATCTCTATGAACAAGGGTGTGATGAGATTCAAGGCTATTATTTCTCGAAACCTCTTTCCAAAGAAGAGTTTGAGTCTTTTAAGCTCCAATGATAGGTTTAGAACTTTAGTATAAAAAGAGAGGGGCGCCCGTAGGCAGTTTTATTTGTCGATAAAAACGACATCACTTTGTATGTTATTAAAGAGAAGTGAGCGATTATCGACACGGTGTTGGTAAAGAAAAGTATTCGGTTCCATCGAGCGTAGAACCGTGGTGTTGTAATAATAAGCATTCGTACAACGACCGACAAAAAGGAATGAAAACAGCAACTTAATACGCGGATTCTCAAACATCTCGTGCGGCTGTGCCAAGAACGTAAGACCGAACTTTTTGAGATTAACAAGATCGAAAATATAGAACATAAAATCTTCAAATCGGGTATAAAACCCTTCTAAACTTGCAATCTCTTGCATGATATAGTAGTAGTTATCCAAAAGTTCACGTTTTTGCATCATTTGGGAAAGTTTACTTTTGATGTCACGTTTACTGGCAAAAAACGAAGGACTGACCGCCATATAAATGTTTTGACGCGCTGCTATCGACGCATCCAAAGCGGCGTTAAAATCATCACTCTCATCAAAGCACATATAGTGAAAATCACTGCTCGTTTTAAATTTCTCTTCGACTTGGTCTGGTGTCGGATTGGAGAAATCGAGATACAGCGTCGGGATACCGCTATCGATAACGAATGCACGAATTTTATTGGCAAGGTGTGTTTTACCCGAACCCGGCTCTGCCAAAATGAGGGTATTTTCGCGTAAAACGCGATCTTGAAGTTCGAGGGTAGCAATAGAGCTTTTAAATTTTCCAATTTTTCGTTTCATGTTTATGTCCGTAGTAAGAGATAATAGAGAGAGACAGTATAGCGGATTTCGAGAGAAAGGAGGATCAGATGTAGCGAATAGTGACGTGTTATTGCCACTGCTCTTGCGTAATCGTAACATCACCGCGATCACTGTGAAGGCCGAGTTCTCCATCACTAATATTGCATTGAAGCCGCATGGAGCGCTCACAGAGTTTCTCGATGTCTTCTAATTGCAGGTGTATCACACGGAGGTTTTTAAACCGTGCAAACGTCGCACCGTATTGTCTCCACCACGCAGTAGCACTTTTGAGATTATAGGTGTAGACAATCACATTTTCTGCTCGTCCGCACGCTTTGCGGAGCCGTTTTTCATCCATCTGTCCCAAATCGATCCAGAGGGTAATATCACCGCTGTAATCTTTCTCCCACAGTTCGGGTTCGTCGTCTCCGCCGATCCCTTTTGTGATGACGAGTCGATCCGAGGCGTTGAGGGCGAAAGCTACGAGGCGGATCATAAGACGCTCATCGGTCTCGGAGGGGTGTTGGGCTATCGTAATCTCATGGGTCTCGTAGTAGTTGCGATCCATATCGGCAATACTGAGTTGTGCTTTGTAGATCGTCGAACCTGCCGCCATGAGAACTCCCTTGTAAGTGTGCAATTATGGCATACGGGGGCTTATAATGGAGCTATTAGCGGATAAATGGTAAAATTCGAAATGATACAAACCATACCGATTGAAACCTTTTTAGAATCCAAAAATATCTATGACCTCATCATCGATGCGCGAAGTCCGCACGAATACGGTGAATCTCATATCCCCTCTGCGCAAAATTTTTATGCGCTGAATGACGAAGAACACCACGAAGTCGGCACCATTTACAAACAAATTTCCCCTTTTGAAGCACGCGTAAAGGGAGCTTCATACGTCTGCCTCAATGCGGCGCGTCATATTCACGATATCTATCCCGCTTTCACCCCCAACTCGCGAATCGCGATCTATTGCGCACGCGGCGGGATGCGTTCCTCTTCTTTAGGTACTATCTTCTCAAACATCGGCTACCGAATCGACCGCGTGATCGGGGGATATAAATCGTACCGAACCTTTGTCACCGGATATCTGGATGCTCTCCCACCGCTCAATTTTATAACCCTTAGCGGAAATACGGGATGCGGCAAAAGCGACCTCTTAAATGAGTTGGACAATGTCATCGATTTGGAAAAAATGGCGAACCACTACGGTTCGGTCTTCGGGGATGTCAACGGCGCACAACCGAGCCAAAAAGAGTTTCAAAATCGGCTCACCCATGCCCTCCTCGCCCTAAAAGCAGAAAAAAAGGGGTTTGTCGAAGCCGAAAGCAAACGGATCGGAAAAATCATGCTCCCCTCTTCTTTGTACAAGCAGATGGAGTCGGGATTTCGCATTGAAATCACGGCTCCTTTGGAACAACGGATAGAGCGGATTATGCGGATGTACGACTCGATGGACGAGAGCTTTTTCATGGAGCGGATGGAGAAAATCTCCCCCTACATCAGCCGTGATGATAAAACCTCCGCTATCGCCGCATTTGAAAACGGTGATCTCCCCCGTGTTTCTGAGATATTGCTGACGCAGTATTACGACAAAGTCTACAAAGTGACGATCAAACCCGACATGAGCATCCACAACGATGACCCGCTCAAAACGCTCGAAATTCTCAGAGGGATTCAAGATGAACAATGAGGCAAAATTAACCAAATTTGTCCGTGCTTCGGGATGCGCCGCCAAACTCTCCCCTGGCTCGCTCGAAAACGTCACCTGCCATCTGAAATCGTTTCACAAAGATCTCCTCGTCGGATTTGAGGGGAATGAAGATGCGGGGGTTTATCGGATCACTGATGATTTGGCGATGGTGCAGACGGTCGATTTTATCACCCCCGTCGTGGATGATCCCTTCATCTACGGTCAAATCGCGGCGACCAACTCTCTGAGCGACGTATTTGCGATGGGGGGCGATGCGAAAACCGCCCTCAATCTCGTCGGATTTGACGGCAAAAACCACTCCACCGAAGTGCTCACCGAGATTCTACGCGGCGGACAGAGCAAAGCGCAAGAATGCGGAGCGGTGATCGTTGGGGGACATACGATCGAAACCCCTGAGATGCTCTATGGTCTCTCATGCACCGGATTCGTCCATCCCGATAAAATCCTCCGTAACAACACAGCCCATGTGGGAGATCTTATTGTCCTCACCAAACCTCTTGGATTGGGGATTCTGATCACCGCCATCAAAGCCGATCTATTGGATGAGCCTACGGTGCTAAAAGTCGCAGAGACAATGCGCACTCTCAACTATAAAGCCTCCCTCATCGCACGGGAGTTTGACGCCCATGCGTGTACCGACGTAACGGGATTCGGTTTTTTAGGTCATTTGGCGGAGATGAGCGGAGGGACAAAATCGATCGAGGTGGAGAGTTCCGCCGTCCCGTTTTTCGCCGAAGCGGTTCCGATGGCATCGATGGGGATCATCCCTGCGGGAAGCTATGCCAACAAAGAGTATCTCGAATCCAAAGTACACTTCAAACGTGACATCGGAGCCGATCTGGAGATGATCCTTTTTGATGCGCAGACATCAGGGGGGCTTTTAATCGCTGCTACCCCTGAAAATGCCAAAAAAATTGCAGAACGGTGTCTGAACGAGGGGATACCCGCAGCCATCGTCGCACAGGTTATCGCCAAAACCGATACTGATATTATTGTAGGATAACACGATGCATAGACGCGAATTCATTAAAACAACAGCACTTACAGGGGCGATATGCCTTACCCCCTCTTTTCTTAACGCCTCTTCGACACCGACGCTCAAAGAGCCTCTTGCGGTATATAAACTCAGCTGGAAATTTGATCTCTCCCACCACAGCGCAAATGCGTGCGCCCTCTGGGTTCCCCTCCCCTCTGATATCAACGGATTTCAACGCCTTATCGAGCTTGGAGATTCAACCGAGGCAGAGACCCATTTCGAGAGCGATCATAACCGTTACGCCGCCCGTACTTTTTATGCCCATTGGGACAAAAGTGCCCAGAGCAAAACACTTGATCTATCAATGACATTGGCATTACGAGACCGTCAATGCGACTTCCGCCCCAAACGGATCTGTCCCGAAACGCTCGTCCATGCACGTGAGTTTCTAGCCCCGAGTGCCCATATTCCCACCGACGGAGCCGTTGCCAAAGTGGCTAAGATCATCGTTGGAGGAGAAAAAAATCCCCTCAAAAAAGCCCGTAAAATCTACGACTGGATTGTGGCGAACAGCTACCGTGACGAGAGTGTCCAAGGGTGCGGAGTCGGAAGCCCCAACGCTATGCTCTCCCAACTCGAACAGGATGGTCGTATGGGGGGAAAATGCCTCGATATGTCGGCGCTCTGTGTCGCACTGATGAGGGCATCGAATATCCCCGCACGGGAAGTGATGGGGATTCGTATCGGAGCCTCACGTCTCTCTCCTGCGTTCGGAGCGGGGGAAGATATCACCAAAGCGCAACACTGCAAAGTGGAATTTTTTATCCCGAATATGGGATGGATACCGTGCGACCCCGCCGACATCACCAAACTGGTACTCAAAGAGGGAATTGAGAAAAACTCCCCCCGCGCGATGGAACTGGCAAACAAGTTCTTCGGCTTTTGGGAGAACAACTGGATGGCACTCAACCACGCCCGTGATTTTGACCTCTACCCCGCCAATACCCAAGGCTCGCTCGACTCATTCGGCTACCCGTACGCCGAAGTGGACGGAGAATACCTCGACCCCTTTGATCCGAAAAGCTTTTCTTATACGATCCGCTCCGCAAAAGAGGCTTGATGACTCTCGACTGCCGTGATATGGATTGCCCCCGTCCTGTACTAGAGACGAAAAAAGCTCTCGATGCCCTCCCTGAAGATGCGACTCTCACCGTAGAGGTGAACACCCTCAGCGGACGGGAAAACTGCAAGCGTTTCGCCCTCTCACAGCACTGTACCTTTGCGGAAGAGACTCTAAGCGATGGAGCGACACGCCTCACTATCGTCAAAGGGAGAGGATACGTTGAGAACGACGAGGAGAACCCTGTCGATATTATGATGCAGCAGGAGAGACGCAGTGCTGTACTCGTACTGTTCGGTGCACTCATCACGGCACTTCTATCCGCCTCATGTTGCATCGTTCCGACCCTTTTTATGGTGTTCGGAATCTCCTTCGCAGGGGTTATCAATGTTCCTGAACTCAACAGTTATCGGTGGCTATTTACCGCCTTTGCCGTTTTGATGCTGAGCATCGGATTTTACCAAATGGTGATCAAAAAACAGATCGAATGCGACTGCGTCCCGAGCCTCACTTCTAAAATTCTGTTGATCCTTTTTTGGGGCTTGTTTCTCTTTAGCCTTGCCGCCCTCTTCTATCCCTACTATGAGGTATTGATATGGGGAGAATAGCCCTCAGCTTGCTTCTGTTAGCCTCTCTCGCGTACGCCAAAGAGTGGAAGCTCCATATCAACGGAATGCACTGCATCGCCTGTACACTGGCGGTCAAAAAAGCGTTGATGAGTGTCTCGGGAGTTCAAGAGGCGAAAGTGAATTTTAAAAATGAGAGTGCGTTAGTTATAAGCGATGAGAAAGTTACGCTTAGGATGATGCAGGATGCTGTGGCACAGACAGGGTATAGTGCAATACCGATGGAACAGAAATAGAATTTCTTACGTAATCGGATAGATTTGGAACTATGTCATTCTAGGACTTTTATATATCTTCTAAATATTTTATCTATGTCCTTTATAAGAGAGGCTGTCATTATATATTCCAATATCTTTACGTATTTCTGACAAAAAGTTTAATGCTTTAACACGAAAAATAGAAAATGAATAATCATCATTTTCAAGTGAATCATAAATGTAATCAATCATCTCATTAAAAGCATCAAATACATTTTGAGGTGCAAAAAGTGCCAATTGAGCTATCAGATGCAATCTTTGTCGATCAAATTCTTTGATATGCTCTGTACTCAAACCATTCTTGATAAGAACAGATATTTCAACTAATGGAATTGTTATAACCTTGTAAAGTTCAAGTTTTTGCTGATAATTAAAAGAGTTTTTTTGTGCCATAGATTCTAAATGACTTTTAAATTCAGATAATTCTCGATCATGCTCAATTTTTTGATTCCGTAAAATACGATCAGCCCAAACTTTTCCTAAAAAATTTGATAAAGCGAAAACAATAACTGAACCTCCACCTAGTGATAAAAGTACAGCTTGTGCAATTTCGAAAGCTTCTTTATTCAATATAAACTCCTACTAAGATATTCAAGAATATTTGAATATCTTTATCCTGCTTTTTCCAAATGTTGTGCCAAAAACATCTTCATAATCGCTTGACGAGCAACTCCGAGCCGTTTCGCCTCATAATCGAGTCTCTCAATCATCCATACAGGCAAATCGAGATTCACCCGTTTTTGCTCCAAATTAGGACGGCGTGCCGCAGACCAATCGACAAATTCGGATATATCCTCACCGTTGTCAAATGCTTCATCAAACTCTTGAACTGTTTTCATAATATTCTACCTCCACATCTCGTGATCTTCTCACGGAAATAATTCGGATCATTTCTGACCGATACGTGATGACAGCAGACCAGTGTTTTTTCCCGATTTTTCCAATACAGATAAAACGCTTTTCTTCGGAAAAACTCAAAGGAGCTTCAAGCAAATTTTCATCATGCCATAATGCTTGAGCTTCATCGAAGTCAATGCCATGTTTTGCTTTATTCGCATCACTTTTGTTGCTATCATATTCAAATTTCATACCAATAGTATACCAAATTTAAAAATAAAATGAGTTAGGAAATGGATTCCCGATCAAGTCGGGGAAGACGGGAGAGAGGAATCACTCTTTTAAATCTTACTCTTCGTTTAATTTTCTCTCTAATTTCTCTAATACCTTGATCTCTTTTTCGAGCTGTTTTTGCTCTTTTTTCACGGTGCAATTTGCAAGCTTTTCTTTTTTAGAGAGGATTTTTTGCTCCATTTTTATCTTTAACATCTCTTGCTGCTCAATTAATTTATCACTCTGTTTTTTTTGGATTCGATCAAAAAAATCGGTAATTTTTTTCACTAACCTTTTCATTTTCATAGTTTTTCTCCCATTTCTTGTAAGGTATTATCAGTGATCCATAAAACTGTAGCGACACGAATAAGACGTTTGATAATATCATACGCAAAAGCACTGTCATTTATAATAGAGGTCGCCATATTAGTATCAATTTTATTCTCACGAATCAAATTATCGATTCTACCATTGTTGATTAAATCAAGATGCTTGATATCGTCTTTTAGTACTTCAAGCTTTGAAACCACTTCTAAATCATCTCCATTACTTTGAAGTAGATAGATCGTATCAAGTGTTTTAGCAATTTCGGAACGGATAAAATTGTACTCTTCCAAAAGATATTTGTTCTCTGAATTAGCATACTTAGCAATATTTTTTTGTATTTCTTTCACCGCTTTTAGGGCTTCAACAATATTACGTGAAGCGTTTTTGAACTTATAGGCTTTGGTTTGCGTTTCGGTATCAAAAAAAGATTGTTCTGCCATCACCGTAAAATGGATAATATCACCATAAAGCGCTTTGATTTTTCGATCATACAACTGATCAATATTCGTATCAATTTGTTCTGTAGAAGCTTTTACCACCTCTTGAATGTTCTCTTTACCATAAAATGCATGCCGATGAAGAGACAGAGCATGAGCGAATCCTTCCGTCGCATTATCATACAGATGAACAACCTCTTTACGCAGTGCAGCAACCGCTGCATCCGGGATCATTACAACAACATCATCAAGATATTGTGCCCTATCAATGACATCTTCCTCTTTTTTGAATAGCCCTTCTAAATAGGTAACTAGTTTAAATGTGAAAGGGGCAACGATGAGAACACCCATAATATTGAAAATCGTATGGAATAACGATAGTTTCATTGCGTAGTCGTTTTCGGCAATACCGATATTAACCGCTAAAATATCTACCAAATGCGCTAGTTGATACAGTAAAATGAATGCTACGGCACCTGTAATAACATTAAAGATAAGATGGGCAACCGCCAAACGTTTTCCGTTCGGGTTAGAGGCCATTGCTGCAATAATGGCAGTAATCGTCGTACCGATATTAGCCCCAATAGCAAGTTCAAGTGCATTTAAATACCCAATCTGACCAGCTGCCAATGCCGTAATGATCAACGCTACCGTCGCACTACTCGATTGGATAATAATAGTTGCTACAATCCCTATAAGGACAAATAACACAGCTCCTAAATAACCGCTCATTGCATATTGCGCTAAATTAATCCCCTCTTTCAATCCGTCAAATCCATCTTTCATGTAATCAATGCCCAAAAAGATAAACCCAAGACCAACCAAAATATTCCCAAATCCCTGATAGCTTTTTTGAGAGTTAAATCGTAATATAACCCCAAAAATCAACATCGGCATCGCAAACGTAGCAATATCAATCTTCATCCCAAAAGCAGAAACAATCCATGCTGTTGCAGTAGTTCCGATATTCGCACCGAAAACGACCCCTATTGCACTCGAGAGACTCATCAAACCTGCACTTAAAAAGGAGATAACAATAACAGTAATAAGCGAAGAACTTTGAACAACCGATGTTACTACAAAACCCGTTCCAATCGCTTTTGGCAGAGTATTGGTACTCTTTTCCAAAATTTTTTCAAGTACCCCTCCACTGAAGAGCTTGAATCCCTCGTCCATAAAAAGCATTCCGATTAAAAAGATCGCAATCCCTGCAATAATCACTTTCGATTCACCATTCGAAAATAAAAGGGCTCCAACACCCATCAAAAAGAGTGGATAAATTATTTTTTTATACACCATTATCCTTATTTCATTTGAATTATTAATGATTGATTGTAACACGATTTTAAGAAAAAAGAAGAAGAAATTCCCGCCAAAGCGGGAAGTGGAAAATAGGGTTAACTTACCCTTTTACTTTTGCTTCGATCGTTGCAACGATACTTGGATCTTCGAGAGTCGAGATATCCTGAGTGATCGCTTCGCCTTTCGCGATAGAGCGGAGGATGCGGCGCATGATTTTACCTGAACGGGTTTTCGGCAAGCCCGGTACAAAAACGATATCATCACAAATAGCGATGTTACCGATCTCTTTCATAATCACTTTGTTGATCTCTTTGACCATCTCCATCTCTTCGCCGACGGTGTCTTCGCTTTTGAGAACGATGTAGGCGAAGATTCCCTCACCTTTGATGTCGTGCGGTTTACCGACAACGGCTACTTCGGCGACGTTCGGGTGTTTTTTACATGCCGCTTCCACTTCGGCGGTTCCCATACGGTGACCTGAGACGTTGATAACGTCATCGGTACGTCCTGTGATGGTGATGTATCCCTCTTCGTCGTAGATTGCGCCGTCACCCGTGAAGTATACCGGCTGACCGTCTTTTTTAACATCACCGAAATACGATTTCACGAAACGCTCAGGATCGCCCCAGATTCCACGAATCATTGATGGCCAAGGACGGGTTACACACATATAACCTGGCTCACCTGCTTCGACTTTGATACCCGTTTGAGGATCAAGGATTTCAGCGATGATACCCGGAAGCGGGAATGTCGCACATGCAGGTTTGATCGGCGTTGCACCCGGCAATGGAGAGACGATATGTCCTCCCGTTTCCGTTTGCCAGTAAGTATCAACGATCGCACATTTGCTTCCGCCGACTGCCTCATAGTACCATTTCCATGCCGGAGGATCGATCGGCTCACCGACGGTTCCAAGGACTTTGAGAGAGGACAAGTCATATTTTGCCGGCTCATCTTCACCCATTTTGTGTAATACGCGGATTGCGGTCGGAGCGGTGTAGAATTGGTTGATTTTGTACTCTTCGACCATTTTCCACGGACGTCCTGCATCCGGATAGGTCGGAACCCCTTCGAACATAACAGTAGTCGCACCCATTGCTAGAGGACCGTAAACGATATAGGTATGTCCGGTAATCCAGCCGACGTCTGCCGTACACCAGTAGGTGTCATTTTCTTTGACATCAAATACCCATTCCATCGTCATTTGTGCCCAAAGGATATAACCTGCAGAGTTGTGTTGAACCCCTTTTGGTTTTCCGGTAGAGCCTGAGGTGTAGAGGAGGAAAAGAGGATCTTCAGCATCCATTACTTCCGCTTCACAAATGCTTGATTGGTATTTGATCAGTTCGTTGTACGAATAGTCGCGTCCCGCTACCCAAGTGATGTCTTCATTATTACGCTCGACGACGAGGACTTTCTCAACCGGAGATTTTTCATCGATCGCTTGGTCAACGACCGGTTTGAGCATGTATGGTTTGTCTTTACGAAATGCTCCATCAGCGGTGATGACCACTTTTGCCTCGGCATCTTCGATACGATCTTTCAACGCTTCAGACGAGAATCCACCGAAAACGATCGAGTGGATCGCACCGATACGAGCACATGCGAGCATCGCGTATGCCGCTTCAGGGATCATCGGCATATAGATGACGACACGGTCACCTTTTTTGACATGAAATTCGTTTTTCAAAAGGTTTGCAAATTTATTGACGTTGTAATAGAGTTCAAGGTACGTAATGATTTGTTTGTCACCGCGATCCCCTTCGAAAATGATCGCCGCTTTGTTTTTGCGTGAGCTTAGGTGACGGTCGATACATTGGTGGGCAACGTTCAATTTCCCATTCACGAACCATTTGTAAAACGGTGCATTACTCTCATCGAGCACTTGAGTGTAGGGTTGAAACCAGTCAATTTTCTCATTCGCAAAACTGCCCCAAAAACCTTCATAGTCCTCATTTGCCCATGTTTGAAGATCATGGTACTCACACATATTTTTGATTCTCGCTTGCTTAGCGAACTCGCGGTTCGGTTGAAAAGTTGGTTTTACGATATCACTCATAGGTAAGGCTCCTTGTGTTTAGTTTAATTTTGTCGTATTTTTTAATTTAATATAGACCATTGCGGTCATAATCGCGTCATTCAACGCATTGTGCTGTCCCATCCTCGGGATGTTTAAATCTCGGAGGATTGTATCAAAGCGTAAATCAATGTTTCCTTGGGGAATCAAAGCAATTTTTTTATCAAAATAAAGCCCTGAAATCTCAATCTGTTTATGGGGGAGTTCACACCCAAGCCATGGCTTAATGAGACGATTCATCATCGCCATATCAAACTCTAAATAATACCCAACCAAGGGACGATTTCCAATAAATTCAAGAAACTTTTTTGCCCCTTCTAACGGCTCATAAGCATGTTCCAAATCACACGGGCGGATGTGGTGAATTTTAATACTTTCACTGCTGATTTCACGAGAAGGTTTTAAGAATATCTCAAAACTCTCAGAGGTCAAAATACGGTCTCCTTTAACCTTCACAGCACCAATGCTAAGAACAGCATCTTTTTTAGTATTCAGCCCTGTCGTTTCAGTATCAAATACCACCACTTCATCCCCTAAATAGGGTTCAAACATCCATGCAAAGTTCTCATCATTTAAACCACGACGATTCCATGCACGTTTGATGGACTCAAACATCACACTACCATTCCTAAATGAAAATGGTACGTGAGAAACTTTTTGAACGTATTTACAATTTTAAACGCATCTTTTAGTAAGTCTTTTTCTGCTTTACTTAGCAATTTCGGATTCACGTAATTTTGTTCATCACTTCCTTGCTTTTGCGCGAGAATGAAATGCAAACGGATACTGAGTAATGTGTCATACGCTTCTATGAGCTCATTGGCAAAGGCGCGGTCGAAGAGTCCCAAATTGTTGAGTTCTTTTATCCGTTCAGTCGTATTTGTAACGGAAATTTTATGTTCAAGTGCTAAAATACGGACACCATGAACAATTGCAAAAATTCCCCCTTTTTTAATGTCAAATTCACTAACATGTTCAGCTCTTCCCAAAACAAAACTGCCAATCAAACTTAGAGGCGTTTCAAAAGCCAAAGCCACTTTCGCCAAATGTGCCAAAATATCACTTCGACCTTCAAAATGCTCAAACAAATAATTTTGACACTCATCTAAAAGTGTTTCATCCCCGGCAACACACTGCGCATCCAGAAAAATTGACAACCCCATCAACGCTTCTTCGTTAAAGGTGTCGATCCAATCACTAATGAGATTTTTATACCCACCGACACTGCGGCGCCAGTACGGGTTAGATACCATCACATTGCCACTGCATTTTGGGAATCCTAACTGTAAAAGATAACCATTTAACTGCATCATGTACGGTTCAAATACCCCTTCATCTTCACCATCGTGAATAATCAAAGCGTTATCCTGATCGGTGCGCAGAATCTGTTCACCTCTTCCCTCAGAACCCATCACAATCAACGCGCATTTAGTTTGCAACGCTTGCGGGACAACCATCTCAAAAACCTTACGATACACCTTCGCATTGAGTTCACTGACGAGTTTAGAAACATAACGAACCCTTACCCCTTTTGAAGTTAAGGAACGGATAAGGTGGGTAAGTGATCGCTGTGCATTTTGAAGTTCATCAATACTCACCGCTCGATCAATCGATGCGGCAATCAGATGGGTATGATTTGCAAAATGGCTTAGTAAATCAAGTTGTTCTAGTATCCCAACGATTTGATCATTTTCGATAACAATCAAACGTTTAACACCATATTTCGTAAAGAGTAATAATGCATTAAATAGAAAGTCGCTCCGCTCAATGGTTATCAACCCGTATGTCGCGATCTCGTGAATCGGATCGTTTCGGCTTTTGTCACTAAGTAGTAACTTCTCACGCAGATTGGTATCGGTTACGATACCGATCTCTTCACCTTTTTTGACCAAAATAACATTCGCATTTTGATCCGCCATTTTCCGTAGAGCTTCACGAATCGGGGTATGCGCCTCAACAAAACACGGTGTATGAAGATAGATTTCATCGACACGGGAGACCATAAAAGGGGTCAACTCATTTTGGTGCTGACGCTCTTTTAGGTTTTGGTGTTTGGTGATAAAGTCTTGCATAAAATAGTTTTGAAAAGGTTCGACATCTTGGAGAAGGTTGAGGAAAGATTCTTTGGGAAGTTCATAGCAGATGAGATCTTCGGCAACACTAAAGGTGCTTTGGGTATTTCCGTATATAAGAGAGTTCGCGTCAAAGCTGTCGCGCTCCCCATACACATTTTGGAGTTCACCCTCGATGGTTTCGTTGACAATGCCTTTGATAATGATGTAGAGTGATTCCGCCCTCACCCGAGGAGCGATAAGTACCGTCTCCTTCGGATAATAGGCGATGTCCATCTGGGTCATCAATTTTTCAATCATCCTCTCGCCCAGCAGGTCGAAAGGGTGAATTGACATCAATAGTGCTTTTTGGTCAAACAGACTCATAGGTTAATGCTCCACCGCACCCTCAGCACCGATACCCGTTTGACTTCGGATAAATTGTGCTTCGTATGCCTCTTTCTCTTTTGCCGCATTATCAGATTTGTCGGTAATCGAGAAGAACCAGATTCCGATAAACGCTGCACTCACAGAGAAAAGAGCCGGATATTTGTAAGGGAAAATTGCTTCCGCATTTTTCAATACATCCACCCAAACGGTTGGCCCAAGTACCACAAGAACAGCCGCTGTCAATAGTCCCAGTGATCCACCGAGCAATGCACCGCGAGTGGTGAGTTTAGACCAATACATAGAGAGGAACAAAATCGGGAAGTTCGCAGATGCTGCAATAGCAAATGCCAAACCAACCATGAACGCGATATTTTGATCTTCAAATGCAATACCGAGATAGATTGCTACGATACCCAAAATAACGGTTGAGACTTTAGAAACTTTCATCTCCATCATTCCATCCGCTTTCCCTTTACGGATAACACTTGCATACAAATCGTGTGAAATCGCAGATGCACCGGCCAATGTAAGACCCGAAACAACCGCAAGGATCGTTGCGAATGCAACAGCTGAGATAAATCCGAGGAAGAAATCGCCGCCCACTGCGTGAGAAAGGTGAATTGCCGCCATATTGTCGCCGCCGAGGATCGGAGCACCGCCGTCAACCGCTTGTTTCGCAAGGTCAAGATATTGTGGGTTTTGGAAAACCATAACGATTGCACCGAAACCGATGATAAACGTCAAGATATAGAAATACCCGATAAAACCTGTCGCATAGAAAACCGATTTACGTGCCTCTTTTGCATCGCTAACGGTGAAAAAGCGCATAAGGATATGCGGAAGACCTGCCGTACCGAACATCAACGCTATTCCCAAAGAGATCGCAGAGATCGGATCACTGACCAAACCACCCGGAGCCATAATAGAGGTTGTCTCTTTCATTTGTACCGCAGTCGCAAACAAGGTTTCAAAGTTAAAGTCATAATGAGCCATAACCGCAATCGCCATAAATGTCGCACCTGAGAGGAGCAAGAACGCTTTGATGATTTGAACCCATGTTGTTGCGAGCATTCCCCCGAACGTTACGTAGAGGATCATGAGTACACCGACAAGGATAACCGCGATCTCATAATCAAGACCGAAAAGAAGTTGGATCAATTTTCCCGCCCCAACCATTTGAGCGATCAAATACAATACAACCGTCAAGATCGAACCAAACGCCGCCAATGTACGGATAGGTGTTTGACGTAAACGGTACGATGCAACGTCTGCAAACGTATATTTACCGAGGTTACGGAGCTGTTCAGCCACCATAAACAAGATGATCGGCCAACCGACCAAGAACCCGATTGAGTAGATCAAACCATCATACCCTTTCGCATAAACGAGAGCAGAAATACCCAAAAATGATGCCGCTGACATATAGTCACCGGCAATCGCCATACCGTTTTGG
>NZ_JAQTYM010000082.1 GCF_028688295.1 Sulfuricurvum sp. | reverse complement strand
CTTCCATAGCCTACAAATCAAAAGAGTGGGAATTTAAAACGTATGCAAAAAATCTTTTTGATCGGCAATATACCGATTTCATGATAGCAACCCCTTCAAATACCTATTGTCACTTTGGGGATCCACTAAGCTATGGGGTACAGTTAAGCAAATATTTTTAGACATACTGTCATATTATTTCTACCTAATGTGCCACTTTATATTTATAGAACAGTTTTTATCAAGATTACTTCCAATACCCATTTAAGGCTTATTTTTTCATCTTCCCTAAAATACCCAGAAATGTTGGAATATTTGCTCCACCATCGTGTCGACCGATTTTTTTCCCTTTAGCATCTAAAAAATGAAATGTCGGTGTCCCCATATATCCTAATCCCTCAGGGATAAAGTCTTTGTGAATATCAATGTGTACGGGGACGAAGTTTTTATGTATTTCATTTTCCACCGCTTTCTCTTCGAAAACGATCTCCTCCATGTATTCACACGCAGGACACTCTTCACGCGAAAGCATTACCATTACTTTTTTCTTCTCTTTTACCGCTTGCGCTAATGCGGCGTCATACGATGGTGCCCATTTGAGCTCTGCCATTGCACAACTAGCCATAACCGCCAATGCCAACACTATCTTACTCATTTGATATCTCCTAAATGTTTTAAAAACTCTTGCGGCTCTTTAAATCCGACGATATCGGCACTTTTGATACGTTCACCACTCTCATCAAAAAACAAAATTGCCGGAGGTCCAAATATACCAAATTTTGAACTGATCGCTTTGGCAGCATCATCGTTGGCTGTCAAATCAACTTGAATCAAAACATAATCATCCATGGCTGTTTTAACACTCTCATTACTAAAGGTTTTCTCCTCGAGTTCTTTGCATGCACTGCACCAATCCGCATAAAAATCGACCAATACAGCTTTTCCTTTGTTCTCTGCCAAAATAGCATCCAACTCTTCGATGGAGGTGATTTTCTCAAAGGTTTTATGTTTTGTTTCTTCTACCGATTCAACTGCTACTTTATTCGGTAAAAATGGATCAAGCGGATGTAGAGGATTTTTTGAACCACTCATTCCACCTAAAAGCAATGACATGCCGTAAAGAAGGAGGATAATCCCTAATGCTTTTTTATTCGCACGACCACAACGGATACAACGTCCTCTTATCGGCTCCAGTGCACCGATATTGATCGCTACAAAAATTGCCAAAGCCCCCCACAACATCATAGAGATATTTTCATCCAAAATACGGCTGATCATCCAGATCGCAATTCCGATTAGCATGACTCCAAAAATTGATTTAACATTATCCATCCACACACCTGGACGAGGCATAAATTTGCCCGCGCTTGTTCCAATCGCGATCAGCGGTATACCCATACCAATACTCAACGAGAACAAGGCGATACCTCCGAGTAATGCATCTCCCGTTTGTCCGATGTAAATCAATGCACCTGCCAAAGGTGCAGCAACACACGGACCAACGATCAAGGCAGAGAGAAAGCCCATGATAGCGACACCGATTATACCACTTCGTTTTCCGCTGACTTTAGTAATACGTGATTGGATTGCATTTGGAATCTGAAGTTCGAACAAATCAAACATCGACATCGCCAATACTACAAAAATCAAAGCAAATAACGTAATAATCCACGGTGTTTGAAATGCCGCCTGTAAATTTGCCCCAAATATCCCTGCTAAAATTCCGGCAATCGTGTACGCAACTGCCATCGACAACACATAAACGACTGAAAGCCAAAATGCTCTTGTCGTCCCCAGCCCTTCACCCTGAGCTACGATTACGGAAGAAATGATCGGAATCATCGGAAAGACACAAGGCGTGAGTGCCAAAAGAAGTCCAAACCCAAAGAAGCTCAAGATAATGAACCAAAGACTTCCCCCTTGGATTACACTGGCGATTTTATCGGTTTCAGAGGTTTTTACCTCCTCTTTTAGGGAAGCCGTATCTAAATTCTCTGCCTCAACTGCTGGTGCCTTTAAAATTGAGCTACTCGGGGCACTGGCCTTGCTCAACAAGTCAGCATCTACGCTAATTTCAAGAATCTTCTCCATCGGTTCATAGCACAATCCTGCAGAGGAACATCCTTGGTAAGAGACTTTGACCTTCACCGTTTGCTTTCCGCTGACATCTGAACTTTTAGAAAGGGTAATTTGAGCTATTGGTGATGATTCATAAACCTTTTCTCCATCATGCTCCACAGATTTAGGCATGCTGATCAGAGCAAAGTCAATCCCGTCTTTTGGATCAGCATCTTCGATTTTCAGTTTATCTGCATAAAGATAAATCTGCTCTCCCAACGCTATCTCAACGGTGATAGTAGAATTATCCTGCATACTTATTTTAGGTTTGAACGCTTCATCAGGCTGTAAAAAGCCAACACCCCAAACATTTAATGAAATAAGTAGTAAAAATAGCAAACGCATCAAGAAACCTTCAATTCGAATTTATCACTTATTTTACCGCATTTAACTGTGAGCTTCCTCATTGAGCAACATTGTTAATATTTTTCAGGTTACCTATAGCATCAAATGCTACACTACATGCAACTTTATAGGGAGCTTTTTATGTCCAACCGCCTCGCACTCGAAGATTCACCCTACCTCCAGCAGCACAAAGACAACCCGATAGACTGGTTTTCATGGTGTGACGAGGCATTTTTAAAAGCAAAAAATGAACACAAATCTATATTTATTTCCATCGGATACAGCAGCTGCCACTGGTGTCATGTAATGGAACATGAGGTGTTTGAAAATCCTGAAATTGCCGACTTTGTCAATCAACACTTCGTTTGTATCAAAGTAGACCGAGAAGAACGTCCTGACATCGATAAACATTACCAAGAACTCCACATGCTCCTCAACCGCCGAAGCGGTGGATGGCCGCTATCGATCTTTTGTACTCCTGAAAATAAACCTTTTTATGCCGCTACCTATATCCCTCCTTATAACAAAGAGCGGATGATGGGATTTAGTGAGCTCACCGCGATCATTGCCGAGAAAGTAGCGCTCAATGATGAAAAACTGTTTCAAAACGCCGAGGAGATCACCGGCTATCTCCGTCCTAAAAATGAGAGTGTTCAAGCTACGGCATTAAATGAGAAGATCATCACCCAATTTTCCCTCCAAGCAGAACATAATTATGATCCAATCAACGGCGGTTTTTCAAAATCACCGAAATTCCCCCATGCCTCTACCCTCCAAACATTATTAAGTATCGAACGTCTCGACAATAATGAAAAAATCAAATCGATAATTACCCATACGTTGGATTCGATGTCGTTGGGTGGTATGTACGATCTCGTTGACGGTGGTTTTTGCCGCTACAGTACGGATGAAGCGTGGCTCGTTCCCCATTTCGAGAAAATGACCTACGATAACGCCCTGTTATGTGAACTGTATGCGAAAGCGGGAATACTCTATCACAATGATCACTATCTCCGTATCGCCCGTGAGAGTGCCGATTTTATGATCAATTTCATGATGGAAGAGGATCTCTTTTATAGCGCCAGTGATGCGGATTCTGAGGGGGAAGAGGGAAAATACTTTGTCTACAGTTATGATGAAATCATCACTGCACTTAAGTCTGTTTGCCCCTCACGAGCGGATGAAGCAGCACAACTCATCGGCGCAACACCTGAGGGAAATTTCGAAGGAGATTATATCCTCCGTCTCGCTTCGAATGAACGTCCAGAGTGGTTTGAAACATTTCGTTTGCAACTCATCACACTAAGAAAATCAAGAATTTATCCTTTCATCGATAAAAAAATTATTACCGCATGGAATTCAATGATGATTAAGGCTCTATTTGTACTGGGTAAAACAGAGCAAAAATATCGTGCACAAGCCATTTTAAGTTTGGAAAAACTCACCTCAACAATGTTTTTAGAAAATCAACTCAAACACTCAACCTTAATCCATAAAAAACCAAAAATTGATGCCTTTTTAGAAGATTACGCCTATCTTTGCAGTGCCTTAATCGAAGCGTATCAATCAACACTCAACGAAACCTATCTAATAGACGCACAACGATTTGCCAACAAGGCACTAGAACTTTTTTACGAAGAGGGCAAATGGTATTTCAGTCGCGGAGCATTTACGACAGTCGCGGAACTCGATGATGGAACGTATTCTAGCAGTGTAGGGGTTATGGTCAGTGTATTACAAAGTTTAGGAATGCTGGTCGATCAAAAATACAGCCGATTTGCTTTTAAAAGTCTCGAATACGTCTCGATCAAACTAATGAAAACACCAATCTACTACCCTACCCTAACCGCCGAAGTAATTCGCTCTCTAAAAGAGAAACGGCTTATCAAAAATAATTCCGCCCAGCTCTCTCGTATTGGTGAAATTTTCTCTTATCCCTATGTCCTTCTCAAAAATGATGAAACACTAGAATCATTCACCATTTGCGGAGAGAATTCTTGTTATGCCTCAACGAATGAGGTCACAAAGCTTGACGATTTAATCAACACAACGTTATAATGAAAAAATTAGGAAACAAGGAGTGATGCATGGGTGCAAAAAGTGCCATGGCAAAAGCAGAAATTATTGAAACCGATAATATCGGAGAAGTTGTCCATGATGATCGTCGCAAAAGTAAAGAAGAAAATGAAGAAGAACGCCGTCTAAAAAGTGATAAAGAGGAACGCTTCCCCGTTTGGGTCAAAAAATCAGTTTTAGAATACGAAGACGAGCTTAAACAGCTCCAAATCGAACTGCTCAAACTCCAAAACCATGCTAAAGACAAAGGGCTTAAAGTTTTGATGATTTTTGAAGGGCGTGATGCTGCCGGCAAGGGGGGGACGATTAAACGGATCACTGAGCATCTTAACCCTCGCGGTGCACGTGTTGTCGCATTGGATAAGCCCTCAGATGTCGAAAAAACCCAATGGTACTTTCAACGCTATGCACAACATCTCCCTGCTGCGGGCGAGATCGTATTGTTTGATAGAAGCTGGTATAACCGTGGTGGCGTTGAGCCTGTCATGGGATTTTGCACCCCCCAAGAACACCAAGAATTTTTGAATCAAGTCGGTGAGTTCGAGCACATGCTTGTTTCATCTGGAATCATCCTCTTTAAATTTTATTTTTCTGTTTCCAAATCAGAACAAGCTCGTCGCTTTAAAGAGCGAAAAACCGATCCACTCAAACAATTCAAACTCTCGCCCGTTGATGCTAAGTCCCAAGATTTATGGGATAAATACACCGAAATGAAATATTCGATGCTTCGCGCTTCCCACACCGGAAATGCTCCATGGGTCATTATCCGATCCGACAACAAGAAAAAAGCCCGTACCAATTGTATTAAACACATTCTCTCATCGATTCAGTACACAACGACCAAACAGCCCGATTTAACAACCTCGAAAAAAATATTAGTGTGGGGAGACGAAGAGATTAAGCTCATGGAGATGGCGCTCCATAGAAATAAAGCAAAAGAATAACAACAAAAGGAGGTTAATATGAAAACAACACTATTTCTAGTATTGTTATCTGCATCATCAGTATTTTTATTCAGCGGTTGTGAAAAAGCTGATTATCAACACCCGATGCACAGAAACGGATCGAAATAATCTCTATTAAGAGCTGACCTTACAATACCACTAAAATTCTCAAAAACGTAGTTTTTGTAGCTTTAGGGGGTTGCAAGGGACATTTGTCCCTGCCGCTAAAACGGATGCATTCGTTTTAGCGCGTAACATCAATTAAAAGGTTATAGAAAAGAGAGAATCTCTTTTTCAATATCCTCTTTTTCAATAACGATCGGTTGTGCTATCGGTTTAGTAAATAACCCTTTGATCATAGCAGGGATCGGTGTTTTAGCCGTTTTTGAGATGGATGCTAGAGCATCGATGTCATTCGCATCCTTTTCACCTGTGAGGGCATTCGCAATCGTGGGAGAAAACTTCGTCCACTCTGCTGTCGAGTAGACAATCGTTTTTAATTTTTTTGTTGCACAACAATCATACGCTTTGAAACAGGTCGCCGTATGCGGATCCATCAAATAGCCCGTATCAAACGCCTCTTTGATATACCCTTTCCCCTCTGCACCGTTACAATAATCGGCGGAAAAGAAGTCTTGAAGTTTCATCGTCTCATTATCGCTCAACGCATAGAAACGTTCCGCTTCGAGACCTGCCATTAGCTCTTTGGTACGCTCATAACCGAAGAGATCGAACAAGATACGCTCGACATTGGAAGAGATGAGGATATCCATCGCGGGTGATGTCGTCGCAACGACGTGCTCACCGCGCAAATCATAGCGCCCCGTATTGATTAGACGGGTAAGGACGTTGTTTTCGTTGGATGCGATAATGATTTTTTCAACCGGAAGACCCATTTTATAGGCGTAATACCCGCCTAGAGCATTCCCAAAATTTCCGCTTGGAACATCGAGATACACTTTTTCACCCATCACAATGACATTTTGGCGAACCAGTTCGAGGTAGCTGTGGATGTGATAGATGATTTGAAAAATAATCCGTCCGAAGTTGACTGAGTTAGCCGCTGAGAGGGAGATGTTTTTCGCTTTTAGGGCATCTTTGAACGTTTGAGAACCCAATAGCTTTTTCAATGCGCTTTGAGCATCATCGAAATCCCCTTTGATCCCGATCACTTTAAGATTTTGAGCATCTTCGGTCACCATTTGGAGGCGCTGAACGTCCGAGGTTCCCCCATCAGGATAGAGACACGCGACACGAACGTTCGCTCTGTTTTTAAAGGTTTCCAATGCCGCAGGACCCGTATCGCCACTCGTTGCCGCTAGAATCAGATATTCATCTCCACGCTTTTGGGCGATAGAGCTAAGAACCACACCGAAAGGCTGAAGCGCCATATCTTTGAACGCGCGGGTCGGTCCGTGATAGAGTTCGCTCACATACAAATCATCACGCACTTTTACAACCGGAACGGGGTTGGTCGGATCGTCGAATTTATCATAGAGTGAGAGAGCTTCATCGATTACTGAGCCGTCAATATCGATAGCAAGCGTTGTCAATAAATCTTTGGCGAGTTCTTTATAACTGGAGCTTAAATGCTTAGAGAGGAACGCTTCACCGAGATGAGGCAATTCGCTCGGAACATACAATCCGCCGAACGATGCGATGGGACTTAAAATCGCCTCTGAAAAGGTAACCTGTTGTGGATGGATTCCGTCATTTCCGCGTGTTTCAATAAATTTCATTGGTTCACTTTATACAATTTTCGTGATTATAACAAAGTGCCTCTCAGCACTTGCTTAGAAGAGATACATTAAATCTTAGCAAAACGTATGATAGAATTAGGATATGAAGCTTTTTACACTATTTTTCGCTCAAATATTGTTCATTGTTGCATTGATGGGTAATGAACCACCGCTCACGAATCTAAAATATTGGGTTCTCTTCAGCGGCGGAGATGCCAGACCGATGCAGCTGATGGTGGATAAGTTTAATACATCCCATAAACACATCAATGTTAAGATGAAAATCATAAAATGGGCAGAGTATTACCCCACTCTTAATAAAAATATTCACACCAAAAATGCTCCTGATATCGCTATCGTTCATGCATCACTGCTCCCGTGGTATGTACATCAAAATGCCTTAGCCGATTTAAATCCTTATGAGATACCGTGGAAGAATTTTTCCCCCCATTTGATTCAAGCGATCCGATTTGATCAAAAACATTATGCTCTCCCTCTGGATATGCATCCGCAAGTTATGTATTTCAACAAAAAATATTTGGCACAGGCTCATCTTTTGGATAAAAACGGTAATCCAATCATAAGAAGCGGCATTGAGGGATTCGTAGAATTTTTACAAAAACTTCAAAAATCACTGCCGCCTGATGTCGTGGCATTCTCTACCCCAAACGACAATGTACTTAACTGGTGGATTTGGTACAGTCTCTATTCTCAGCAAAAAAATGGGGGATATATCGTTAATAACAAAGCAGCCATCAACAATAAAGCGGGAAGAAAAGCATTTGAGTTTTTTTACAAAATGAGAGAAGCCAAAGTTTGGAATCAAGAGATACACGATGAAAAAGGGTACAACCTCTTTAAATTTGACAAAGCCGCAACGATGATTACAGGGGTTTGGACGACGTGGAATTTTCAACAAAATAAAAAGCTTGATTTCGGTGTCGTTGAGTTTCCGAAACTATTTGAAAAAAGTGCCAATTTTGGAGATTCACATACTTTTGTCATCCTAAAATCCAATGATTTGTCCAAACAAAAAGCCTCAGCCGAATTTATCAAATGGATTTCAGAAAACTCCTATGACTGGGCGCTTTCAGGTCAGGTTCCCGCCAATCTAAACGTTTTAAAAACAGAAGAGTTCAAAAAACTCCCTTTTAGAAAAGTCTATGTTAAATCGGCACATGATATGGCACTCTATCCTAAAAATCTCAAACTCAAAGAGTGCAATGATGCCATGATTACGATTTTGAGTGATTTTTTGACGAGTCATGATTCGGTGGATGATGTCATGATAAAAGCAGAAAAAAGGCTCAATACAGAGCCACTTGCAAATCTCACCCCGTAATAATCCAAAATCAGCATAGATTTCAGAATTTGAGTTGAACGATTGCATCTTAGGCATCTGTTTCGATTATTTTAGCCAACAATACTCTAAAAACCG
>NZ_JAQTYM010000081.1 GCF_028688295.1 Sulfuricurvum sp. | reverse complement strand
GTATCTTGCAAACACCAATCATCATTTTACCTTATTTTTTACCATAAGATACTTTTGAAATGTGAAAGCAGTTTTATGTAGTGGAATTATCATCAACAAAATTAACGCATTAAAAAGTGTTTAGTATATTGGGGTCATTCCAATCTTTAAAACTTTTTATTCCATGGCTTATTTTGATCACTTAAATTAGTGAAGTAGGGTATCATTAGATACAGCCCATATATACCAAATGTTAAAATAAATACAAGAGAAAATCCAGTGCCGATTGTTTCCAATAAAAAACTCTTAAATCCAAATATCATAAAGCCCATAAAACACATCATGATTGCACCAATCTGTGCGTTTCTTTTTAACTTTTGATCATTATTCATTTATACCTCTCTGCTTGTAGTAATGCACCTATCCCTATCATGATAAATATCATATCAAGTAGGAATATTTTTGTAGGGAAAATTTGAAAATAAATTCCAATTAGTCCAAATGTATAGCCAAATATGCGAAATTTAATCTTATTACTCATTTATTTCTACTTTCTTTGTCTTTTTCAATATTATCAGCTACCCATGCAAAATAAGGCTTCAGCATAAGCTCATTTGCTATCATAATTCTTCTATCGCTACCAGCAATTATATCTGCTGTTGTATCAAATGCTAAGCCGCTCATAAATCGAGTTGGTGCAGTATTTTCTAAGAGATATAGCGATGTTTTGGTAACTAACCATGCAGCGCCAAAAAATAAAGTTACAGGAAATGGTACTTTTCCAGCTGTAGCTATTCCTGCAACTGAAACAAATGTATCTACATTTTTTAGGCCATTAATTGTACCCGCTTTAAATTCTTTAAAAAATCTTGCTTCATTTTCTGCAATCGTTTTATTCATTCGATCTTGTGCTAATACTGAATTATTAACGGTATTGATAGCCGCTTGATCTATTTTTCCAGTAAAAATTGGAGATGGACGTAACGGATCATTATAGGATTGAAGATTATTATTTACTGGAATATCATTATGTTTTGTAATTCTGGTGATTGAACCGTTCTTATCTGCTTTTAATTCAGCAAACACTTCGATAGTTTTAACATAAGTTTTATTTTTTCCACCATTTTCAGCTACTTTCTGATGAACATATTTGACTATTTCAGAGGTTTTAGAAACTTTTTCTAGATAAACTATATCGATATTCCCACGATAATTCGTCCCACTTTTAATACTTTTGGCCCGTTTTAATGCTGCTTTTTTAAAGATATTGTCATTTTTACTTCCAGTAGATACATAAAAAATAAAATAAAGCATTTTATTCGGCTCTATCTTTATATCTCCACCTGCTACCTTCGATCCATCTATACCTGCTTTCGATGCCTTTCCCTCTCCATTAGAGGGTTGGTAGGTATGATTTACGCAGAGATTTATTCAATTGCAGATATCAAAAATATCACCTAATAACATCACTTCCAGATTCCCGATATCATGATCGGGAACTCTAAAAATACTTCATTTCACCGCTTCAGCTTTTATCCATGCCTTGATCTCTTTTTTCCCTTGGTAGCTGATGTAATACCATTCTTGCCCCGATTCGTCAGTTTTTGTATCCAACAATTTTACTTTATCACTTGCGATTAGGTACATTTTTGATTGGGATGATTCAGATGGAAATTTACTTAAATATGTTTTTTTAATTAGAGTTACAAAATAATCAACTTCTTTATCTTCGTTGGTTTTTATTCCTTGGAAAATGATTTCACCATTTGTATTCAAGGATTTTTCAATTTTCAAAGTTTCATTGAAAAAATTTTCAATTTTGCATAAGTATTGTTTTTGGACATCATTACAATATGTATTGATGACACCTTTATTATACTCTTTCCTATAAATTATTAATTGCTTTTTAGCATTGTCAATTTTATAATTTCCAATATAAGGAATTGGTTTGTACGGAATTAATTTATCACATGCAATGATATAAACACTGTATGAAAGATTTGCACCGATATCTGTTTGCAATAAAAATTCATTTTTACCATCAAAATTAATATCAGCCAATTGATACAATGTTTTTCCTCGCATTACAATTTCTTCTTTAAGTAATTGATTGGTTACTACCCCGTTATATACAATTGCAGTATCAATACCTTGTTTATTTGAGATAGTAACTTTTATATCTTTTGTGTTGATACAATCGTTAGCAAAAGTAATTGATGAAACAATTACAACTGAATATAACATTTTCTTAATACACTTTTTCATTAATCAAACTCCTAAAATTTGTTTAGCTTTATTAGTTGCTTCAATACGCCGTTGCATATGATTTGGTTCGGTTGTTCTGTTAGCATAATATGGATGAGCTTGAACTTTTCTACCATTTACATAAACAGAGACCCAATAAATATCGTCACTATTTACAGAATTCGCAATTTTTTGACTCTTTTCACCATAAACCCAGTACCATAAACTTGCTAAAACACCCAATTCTAAATTCGTTGCTATTTGGGTAGCTTTGTCTTTGCTAGAGGTAACATCTAGTAAAGCATACTTAGGAATATTGGTGCGTACATAGGTTTCAAACTTAGTATAATTAGATCTACCTGTAATTTGAATCATTCCCCTTCCTCTGAACCTTGAACCATCTCTAGGTTGATTATTTCCTAAATCATCACGACCATCATATTGTGAAAAATATGCTTCATCTCCTAACTCTGATGTATATACTAAATTGCCAGTTTCAGCGGCACATTGACCTAAAAAATAAGCTATACTTTTTCTGTTATTATGGTTGAACAAACAAAGTGCTTGATTTATTACTGGATGATATTCTTTAATTCTTTGTTGAGTAGCACTTTCAAATATTAATTTCATTTCATCTATGGACAATAATTCTTGGCATCCTTTTACTTTCAACGCTTCCCCACTCCCTTGCAAGAACTTTTGGGGTGAGTTTTTAGCTAGAGCACTCACTTCTAGCCACAGATAATCAAACTTTTCAGGTGTACCTGTCGTGTGTTTAAACTTCTCCTGCCACAGTTCAAGGCTAGGGCTAGTGTCGGTCGGTGAACTCTTTTGATCCTTTTTAGGTCTGAGTTCCACTTCTACTACCGCATATGTGCCTTGAGATATTGTTGTGACTTGGGTCACTTCAGCTCCGTCTTTTAGCATAACCAATTCACGTCCAGCTGTTGTGAGCATAGGATCTTTTTCATAGACTTTAAAAGTAACATTTTGACCTGATGGGCATCCGCTGAGTGTCGCTACCAATGTTATTTTTTCCCCTATAGAGGCTTCGGTGATTTTGATTGAACGCTCTTCTTTTTTAAAGAGCTTAAAGGTGATTGTTTCCCCTGCATTGTAACTCTCTTTTGTTAATGCCTCTTTGATCGATGCTTCCGTTGGGTATTTATTGGTTCCATAGGCACTTTTGCGTTTATTGTAGATGATATGTGCAATCTTTGTTTTTTGATTTGGAGTTTTGGTATAGTTGTTATTATAGGCAAAGGTATACGTTCCAGTTCCATCTAATACTTCTACTGTTGTCCGTTTAGCAAAATAGCCGTTTGTGATTTCACAATCACGTGATGCTGTACCAATAACTTTTCCTCCATCTCCTTTATTGACGGCTGCGGATGAACTTTTCGGATTCGGCGAAAAGAAATTTTGAACACCTTTGTTAAAACTATCGAATGTATTTGAGATCGTATCTAGTACACTTGTTTGCGGTATCCCACTTTGTAGCAATCCACTCGGATCCGTAAAATTCACCGGATCATTCCCGACATAGCGATAAAAGTTTGTATCCCCACCCATAAAGCCTATCGGATCAGGAGTGATAAATCGTCCTATCGTAGGATCATAGTATCGTGCTCGGTAGTAATACAAATCATCAGCATCTATCTCCCGTCCCGTGTAGCCGTAAGGGTTATAAGTCTTTACATTCTTGGTACTATGAGTAATCTTCCCGTATGCATCATAACTATAGCTCTCGACGATCTTGCCTTCTCTATCCGTTAGCGATAAGATAGAGTTCTGATGATCTCGATGATAATAATAGGTTTGAATACGGGATTCTCTAAAAAGATATTGCTCGCTCTCATCCAATGTCTCATAACGCTCTTGCTCCTCAGAACTCAAAGGAGTCGTTGGGTAAACACTGATAGAGAGAGGGGTATCAATCCCCTCATCATGCAACAATGTAGCGATCAGCTGATCTGTGTCTGCATTATAGATGGCTACGATGTTGTCTCCTGCGTAGAGGTAGCGGTGGTGGTATTCATTTATCGTTTCATGGTTCGACTGGCTCACCACGAACGACTTAAAGTGTTTGGTGATTCGTCGTCCTAGTGGGTCGTAGGTGAAACAAAGTTCCAATACGTGGGATGGATTCCGTGTCGGTGCACGGAATGACGAATACGATTCCGTACGCTGATACCCTATCAAATACCCCTCGATATCATAGGTATAAGTGGTGCGAGCCTCAGGAGAGGTTTTTTCTACCATCTGTCCTAATGTGTCGTAGGCAAACTCCCACTCTCCGTATCGGAGCAATCGATGGGTGAGGGGATCGATCAGAGTGTTGCCTAGGATGAGATTGCCCAGTTCATCATAGGTATAGCTCTCCTCATCACAGAGGATGACACGTCCCGCCTCATCATAGAGATAGGGAAGGCGGTTACGGGAGGTTAGCCGTGAACTTTTGTCATAGGTATAGATGAGAGACGTATCGCCGATATTACGCTCGATCAATCGACCTAACGGATCAAACACACTCTTTTGGGTGAGGCGGTTGGGATAGGTGAGGGCGGTTTGATTTTTCAATGGATCGTATTGGAAACCATACGATTCTAACCCTCTGCGCATCTGTGTGAGGTTCCCGCTCTCATCACGCTGGAGTTGATAGTGCATCCCCTCATATCCGATAAAGCGTTTGGAACCATCGGCGTTATAGGCATACGAGACACTCTCATCCCCTAGGCGCTCCAAAAGAATGTTGGCGTTCACATCATAGACGTATTCGATTGTATGGGTTCCGTCCTCGATGCGGAGGAGATTGCCCAAGCTATCGTAGTGAAAGAAGAGGGTTTTATTTCCGATGATCTGAGAGATTCTACGCCCTTTTTTATCGTAGGCGAATCGGTAACTCTCTCCATCCTCCCGTAATATCGAGACGAGACGATTACCCTCATAGGTGTAGATACGGAGCTGATCGGCTGGATTGATCATGCGAGATAGCAATCCATGTTCATTATAGGCGTAGCGAGTCATCCCCCCGCTATGTTCACGAACAGCACTGATACGCCCTGCATTGTCGTGATAGATATGGGTCGTTATGCGGGCATTGTCGGTGATGGCGATGAGTCGTGAGAGGGTGTCATACTCGAACTGCACAATCCTCTCCTGTGGATCGATAATCGTCGCGAGGTTACCGAGATCATCATAGACGTTCTGCGTTACACCTCCGAGTGCATCACTGATGCGGATCTGCTGACCTAAATCGTTGTAGGCATACGAGGTAGAGACACCATTGCGGTCGATAAAGGCGATTTTGTTGCCGCGATCATCATACGAGTAGCTCTCACTTGTTCCATCGTTGTAGGTGGTGCTCAGTTTATTGTAACGCTCATCATACACATGAGTCGTTATTTTATCCTCACGGTTTATGAGTGATGGGTAGGGGTTGTTTCCTTTGTAGTTGTAGAGGATGGTCCTTTTATCGGGTGTGATCTCACGAATGAGGCGGTGACGGTTGTCGAAGACTCGGATATGGGTGTTTCCCCCCTCATCGATAACGATAGAGGTATTGTCATGATACTCTTCGCGGGTTGTGGAACCATCAGGATAGGTGATAGCGCGGATGGCTCCGAAGTTATCGACCCCATATATCGTTTTATCGCCAGTAGCCTCTGTTTTTATGACACGGTTTGGTTCATAGCGGTAGGTATAGCTAAGAGCCTCTTCGGTGTAGCTCATCACCCGTTTGATTGGATCATAGTCCACACTCAACACCATCACACCGCTAGGATCGATGATCTGTGTGAGCTGATGAGTAGTTGTGCTATAGGTGTAGCGTGTTACTCCACCGAGCGGATCGTACATTTCGCTGAGGGTGTTTTGCGGTGTATAGGTATAGTTCCAGAGACGATCGGTATGATCACGTACTTGAGAGACGAATCCCTCTTTGTTGTAGCTAAAGGAAAGCGTGACGTGCCCTGAAGTGATACGAACGAGCTGACCATTACCCTCACGAATAAAATCGAGTGTATTGCCGTTGCGATCTCTCATCTGGGAGAGGAAGCCGTTTACATAGAGTTCGGTATGGGCATCACTAAAATAATCAAGTAAAAAGGTTTGAGGACTCAAAAGGGTGAGGGATGCTCCCAAGTCGTCACTGTCGATAAAGCCTTTGTCACTGTAGGTAAAACGAAACGTCTGATCATCGACAAAGACTAAACTAAAGGTTTGGGGATCGGTGTGAATCAGTTTCGTTTCATAAGCACACTGCCATCCATTGCCGAACATCCCACGGATTCCGTCGCTGAGGTACGTTCGCTGTAGACTAAAAGAAAATGGGGCGATGATGTTGGTATCGATAGCGGTATACAAAAGTTTTCCGCTTTTAAGCAACACGGGAGAACCGGTGCGGGAACCTAGGGAGCCGGAGCCGGAATTATTGGTCGGTTTGTTTTTGGCATAGGGCATCGGTATCGGTTCGGGTGTAGTGGCAGTTGCAATTTTCCCCTCATCGGTGATGTGTGCCGCGCTGCCGCTTTCGGAAGTAACAACCTTTCCTACGGTATTTTTGTTTTGCATATACTGCACGTCACCTACCCGTACAACCGCTTTTCCGTTGACAAAAACACTTGGGCTGGCTTCTATCGGATCGGATTGTGCTTCAACCGTTCCCGATTTTACCCCCCCTTTGCTCCCTTGTTTATCTCCGGTGACTTTGGTACTGTGCGAGGTTTTAAGATAGACGGGGTCGCTGTTGAAAAAGACATTGGGTGATACAGCATCCGCTTTGCTCAAATTTTGTTGAACATCATAAGGAACGTCTACAACCGAGGGACCTCTTGGCGTTTTGTTGACACTTGGAGAAGTACTGACTACTTTGTATTTGCTATTTTTACGGGCACCGAAGTTTTTTGCCATTCGCAAAGCTCCTTTTTAAATATTAAATGACTTTATTTGCTAAATATTGTTTTTTGAATTGAATCATAGCGAAATAACTTTCAATTTATAATTAATATAGTTATTAAATATTATAAATGGAATTGCTCTCGAAAAAATCTCCCTTTTATTTCCAAATGCTATACTTCTATTATGCAAAACAACCGACCAACCGAAGATCAAATCCGTACCCAATTCGTCACCTCGTTGATGGAATACTTCAAAATCGAGGAGGACATCAACCTCCGTGCGCATGTCGCCGATTTGGTACGGACGATTCAACCGGCACACTACCGTGAGTTTTTTCGCCGCCTCTCTTTACGGGCGATGCCTTACAAAAGCGGATTTGAAAAAATTGCTCTGATTGCCGAAGAGTTTGAAAACGAGGTTTTGACTCCTATCGATCAAGAGGCGCAAGAGCGGGGGCAAAAACTTTATCTCCTTATGTACGATATCCGCCGTGATGTGAGCTTAATACGTGATGGTGAAAAAAGTGCATTGGAGCGATTTGAAGCGATCCGTTTTACCTCGATAAAACGTCAAGGAGAAGAGAAAACGTTGCTTGATGAAACAGATATTGCAGTGGTAAAAATCTTGACGAAACGTTGGATTTATGATTACGTTTCGCTCGATCGGTCGTTATTTGAAGCACGTGTTACCCACGAGTACCGTAATGAAATACTGCGCCGTGAGCGTGAAACTCAAACGACCCTTTCGGTACCCCTTAAAACCAAATTGCTTCAATCGGTGAAACGAAAATGATTACCCTCCCCGCCTCACTCATCGATCGTCAGGATCTCACCCTCATGGAGCGTGCCCTCATCCCTCTTATCGCCCGTCACACACAACACTGGGGAGAAAAACCGCGTGATATCGACGCCTCAACCTTGGCACAAACCCTTCGGCACAGTCCACGCGAAGTGATCGAAGCACTGGATGGGATGGTTAAAAAAGGGGTTTTAAAAACCATTCGCCGTAAAAGCGACCAAGGGGTTATGATTTATTACACTTTTGCCCCAATAGAGAGTGTTGTTCCCCTCGTGCAGTTACAAAATGCCGCTCAATACAGTGATAGCAACTATTATCTCAACCTCAGCAACGATGCATTTGAAGAACTTCACGGATTTGCCTTGGAATTTTGCGATCGTGAGGGATTGAGAACCGATATTTTTGACGACTTCAACCTCTACCAACGGAGCCAAAACCGTCGCTCATTCGATTGGTGCGCCGAGTTTGAACGATGGGCACGACGCGACATGGCGGCTAATGCTCCTCTCGTTGCTACCAAACAAGAGCTCACTGACACCAAGCCTACCACCGAAGAGTTTGAAATGGCTCAATATTTTATCCGCCATCTCGCCTCGATCGATCCTCAGTTTGTCGAACCGTTCGACGTCTTAAGCTGGGCGAAACAGATTCGTCTCCTTATCGACACGGGGGGATATACACTACTCGATATCAAATCAGCCATAGACTGGCTCTTTAGTGCAAAAGGGGACTGGTTCCGCCCGAACGTACCCGATGCCTACCATTTGCGTAAACATTTTAAACGGCTTATCGCACACACCCGCTCTTTCCGAGACGGAAAGCCCCGACTGCCTGATGGGATCGATTTGTTCGACCTTTACGAGCAGATGTAACCATGATGTTATGTATTAATTGAGAACAAACTCGATTCGTCGATTTTTCGAACGCCCCTCTTCTGTTGCATTTGAAGCTACCGGATCGGCATCTCCCATCCCGTTTACAGTAATGACACTTGCATCAATCCCCTGAG
>NZ_JAQTYM010000017.1 GCF_028688295.1 Sulfuricurvum sp. | reverse complement strand
CTATAGAGAGGGGGAAACGCCCGGTCCCATTCCGAACCCGGAAGCTAAGACCCTCATCGCTCATAATACTGCATCTTTCAGGTGTGGAAACGTAGGTCGCCGCCTGGCTTTCAGAATTTATCCTTCTTAATACTACTCCCAAATATTTACAATCCAAATTTCTAGTTTATCACAATATAAATTATCAACAAAAAATTGACAAACCATTTTTTACCCGCTACAATCTAATACTTTATTTTATGAGGTTAGATATGGTTAAAATAATCACAGCCCTTTTTCTATTTTTTTCACTTGCTTTTGGGGTAGTCAATATCAATAAAGCTAACTCCGCACAATTACAATCACTTAGTGGCATTGGACCTACAAAAGCACAAGAGATTATGAAATACCGTAAAGCGCATGGTGGATTTAAAACAGCAGATGAACTCGTAAATGTTAAGGGTATTGGACCTAAAACGCTCCAGAAATTAAAATCACAAGTGAGTGTTCGCTAAGGGATATAAATTTTATCGATCATCTCTTTGTACTCATTCTCACATATACTATCCGCGGTGATACCGCCACCGCTTTTGTATAAGAGTTTACCATCGGTTTTTTCAATAAACCGTATCGCTACAGCACTGTAGAGATTTTCTCCGTCAAAGTGGCCGAAGATACCTGTGAAATAGCCTCGATTATACTCTTCAACATTCTGGATAATCTCGAGTGTTTTCCGTTTTGGTGTTCCGCTGATGCTTCCTGCCGGTAACAAAGTCAAAATCAATCCTTCAGCATTATCTTTCCAATTGCTCTTTAATGAACCCGATATATGAGAACTTACTTGATGCAATTTTTTTTCTCCGGTATCGATGGTGGTAATGTAACGGAATTTTTCGACTTTAATAGTGTTTGCAACAATTCCTAAATCGTTACGTAAGAGATCGACAATCATTGTATGTTCGGCAAACTCTTTTGGATCATTGAGTATGGTATCAACCGCATTTGGGAGTGATGCATCAATAGTCCCCTTCATCGGATAGGTGTGTATGGTGTTGTTTTCAATAGTAATGAACGGCTCGGGAGAGAAACAAACAAACTCGTCTCTTACTCGTAGTTTATAAGGAGCATGAGACATCGTATAGATCTCTTTGAGTGTGTAGGGCGACTTGATAGGGGTTGGCTGTGTCAAATTAAGCAGATAGGTATTACCGCACCGAATATGCTCTTGAACTGAAGCAAATTTCTGTCGATAATTTTCTAACGAAACAGGGCTAAATATGGGTTTATGAGGGGAGTTGCTACTATCAGAATCACTTTTAAAGGCAAATTCGATATCTTCGCCTTTGAGTTCATCAAGGGTATAGTAATGGAGAGTTTCTCCGGTAAAATCGGTATAAAAAAAGCAAGGAACCCCCGAAGAGACGAGGGAGCTAAAACTCTGAATCATTAGGCGATAAGAGCTTTTAGGACTGCCATACGGATGGCAACACCGTTTCGTACTTGTTCTAGTACTTTGCAGCGAGGGTCACGCAGCATCATATCATCTATATCGATATTACGGTGTACGGGTCCTGGATGAAGGAGGATGAGATCACGATTAGCTACGAGTTCTTGGGTGATACAAAAATCACTGGCGTAATCTTTGAGTGAACCGTAGGTTTGGTGTGAATGGCGTTCTGTTTGGGTTCGTAGAGACATAATTGCATCGACATTATCGATAACATCATGAAGATTATGGGTCATTTTGAGATTACATTCAGGGAGAAAATGTGGAGGTGCCACAAGGGTGATATCCATCCCGAAACGGGTTAAAAGTTCGATATTACTGTTGGCGACACGAGAATTTTTAATGTCACCGACAATGGCGATTTTTTTACCCTTGAGATCTCCAAAATGGCGGCTGAGGGTAAAGAGATCAAGGAGTGCCTGCGTTGGATGGGCATGTGCACCATCACCCGCATTAATAATGGAAGCTTGGGTATGTTGTGCGAGGATATTGGGCACTCCGGCATGGGCATGGCGGACGATCATCGCGTGTGGTCCCATCGAATCGAGGTTGGCCGCCGTATCGACGAGACTTTCCCCTTTTTGGGTAGAGCTTTTTTGAACATCCAGATGAACGACTTCGGCACCTAGACGTTTGGCTGCGATTTCAAACGAACTTTTGGTACGGGTTGAGTTTTCGAAAAAGAGGGTAATAATAATTTTTTCTTTGAGGATCGGGTCGAATTGTCCTCTCAAATAGTGTTCAGCATCTTGTAATACCTGATGAATCTCTTCAGTGGTAAAATCGTCTGTACGGATAAGATGTTTCATAATATTTCCTCGTATTTATGATGATATTGTATCTAAAAGTGCTTTGGCAATGGTATCGATATTGTGATCGATTCGGTAGAGTGTTTCAAACCGATAGTTGAAATAAGGGAGCGATGTCGTTTCAAAATCGGTATCTTCATGTCGGCAGTTAAGAGCCCATATAAAAGGGATTTTAGTCTCTTCTAGGGCTTTTATACTCAGTAGGGTATCGTTAATACAGCCGAGATTGCAGTGGGTTACGAGCAGGGTCACGGCATTAAAGTGGCGAGCCAAATCTATCATCATGATCTCACTATCAATCGGAACCATCAATCCTCCAGCCCCTTCGATAATAACAATGTCACAGAGTGCTTCAATTTTAGCTAATGCACTCTCAAAAAGAGATAGCTCTACCTTATCCCCTTTATTGGCGACAAAGGGGGCAGCGGGTAGGGGAAGTTGCAGGGTAACAATATCACTCAATGATAGAGATTCGAGTGCTGGATTATGGATTAATGCCGTTTCAAAAAGGGCTTTTCCATCACTTGGTAACGTTGTAACACCGGTTTCGATCGGTTTGTAGACACCTACGCGCATCCCTAGTTTCGTGAATGCTTCAATGAGTAATTTAGAGGTATGAGTTTTGCCGATATTGGTGTTGGTCGCGGTGATGAAAATGCGTTTAGACAAGGAAAGAGCCTTTTAGGTTATAATTACCCCATTTTAATATAGGTTTGATGATGAATCGCTTTGAAGAGTTTACAACCCGCATTGTTCAGCAAGTGGGAAAAAAAGAGGGGGCAATTAGCCCCGTAATGGTCAATTCCGCCTCGTTTGGATACGGCAATTGTGAGAGTGGTGAGGGTATTTTTGATGGATCGGTTAAAAAACCGTTATACGCCCGTGTCGGAAACCCGACATCAGCCCAATTGGAGCAGATTTTAGCCTCTATGGATGGTGGTATTGGTGCAGTTGTTGCCTCAACAGGGATGGGTGCCATCGCCATGGCAACCCTTAGTTTACTAAAATCAGGTGATGAGATCATCAGTATTGGGGGACTTTTTGGAGGAACTTACTCTTATTTTACGGAGACTTTAGCGCGTTTTGGAATTACGACCCATTTCTTCGATGTGGATGAGTTGGCAGGTATCGAAGAAGCGATCAACACGGCAACAAAAATCATCTTTTTGGAGAGTGTCGGAAATCCAAATATGCGCCTTCCTGATATTTCTAAAATTGCACAGATCGCTAACGCTCATGGGATTGTATTGATAGTGGATAATACCTGCACACCTCTTAGTGTAGCCCCGATAGCTTTAGGATCAGATATTGTTGTTTATTCGACCACTAAAATCATTACCGGGAATGCTTCTGCATTGGGTGGAGCCGTTATTTACCGCGCTATCTCTGAGGGTGAGGATAAATTGAAGGGGGATCGTTACCGCGATATCCATCCGTTTATCAAAAAGATGGGGGCAATGGCATTAATCGGGGTTGCTAAAAAGCGGGCATTGCGTGATTTTGGAATGTCGGCCAATGGGTTTGGAAGTTACTTGACGATGCTTGGATTGGAGACATTACCGCTTCGCCTTGATCGGATTGTGACAACGGTTGAGACGGTGGTTTGTGCTTTGCAGGAGAGAGGATTTAATGTCAATCACCCTTCTTTAGCAGCGCACCCTCATCATGAGCGATATCGGAGTCAATTTGCCAATGGATGCGGAAGTATTTTCACGATTGATATGGGATCTAAAGAGAGAGCTTTTGAGTTTTTAAACCGTTCAAAACTCATTACCATTACTGCAAATATTGGAGATAGTCGTACGTTAGGTCTTCATATGGCTTCAACTATTTACCGTGATTTTGACGATCAAACCAAAGAGTTTTTGGGGATTACGGCTGGATTGATTCGTATTTCGATTGGCTTGGAAAGTGCTGAAGCAATCATCGATGATTTTGCTAACGCGGCAAAAATTTAAAAAGATTTGGTATAGTTCATTCATGGCGACAAAACACGAGCACTCGACGCAGTTAGATAATTTAGTAGAACATCCAAAGCAGTACAAGGTTTTTTTGCTTAATGATGATTACACCTCGATGGATTTTGTGGTCGATATCTTGATGAAGCTATTTCGTAAAAACTTTCAGGATGCCCACCGTATTATGATCGAAGTACATCAGAATGGTCGTGGTCTATGCGGAGCCTATCCGTATGAAGTGGCGGAAACGAAAGTTCATCAAGTGGGGACACTCTCACGTGAAAACGGGTTTCCTCTTAAAGCGATAATGGAGGAAGCATAAACATGGTGAGTACAGAACTTAATGCAATTTTCCAAAAAGCGATTGCGTTTGCACGACATCAGCGGCATGAGTACCTTACGATTGAGCACGTTATGCTGGCCCTCCTTAATTCTCCTGATGGGGAATCGATCATCCGAAATTGTGGTGCAGATGTAGAGATCATTCGAGAATCGCTGGGTGCGTATTTGATGCAGACGATGGAACCGTTACCGGATGATGCAGAGCAAGAACCATTTGAGACGGTAGCTCTCGCAAGAATGATTGATGGGATGATGCATCATGTCCGAAGTGCTCAAAAAGAGTATGCCGATGTGGGAGATCTCATCGCGGCAGTGTATGAAGAACACCATACCTATGCGTGTATGCTCTTAGAAGAGTACGGTATCAGCCGTGTTGATGTACTTGAAGCGATATCTCATCGAGATATTGAAAGTGTTCAGGATGATTCTCGTAGTGAGGGAGCCCTCCAAAAATATGCGATTAACCTCATTGAACAAGCAAAAAAAGGGAAAATTGACCCCGTTATCGGACGGGTAAATGAGATTGAACGTTCCATTCAAACACTGTGTCGTCGTAAGAAAAACAATCCGCTCCTGATCGGTGAACCTGGAGTTGGTAAAACAGCTATTGCGGAGGGGTTGGCGTTGCGTATCCTTTCCGGTGATGTCCCTGCATTGCTTGAAGATGCCGAAATATTTGCCCTTGATCTTGGGGCGATGCTCGCAGGAACCAAATATCGGGGTGATTTTGAGAAACGCCTCAAAGCGGTGATGGATGAAGCCTCAGAACACCCGAATGCCATTTTGTTTATCGATGAGATTCATACGATTGTTGGTGCGGGTGCCGTAGGGGGTGGGAGTATGGATGCTTCTAATCAGCTCAAGCCTGCACTCGCTTCGGGTGTACTCAAATGTATGGGGGCAACAACGCATGCCGAATACCGAAGTGTCTTTGAAAAAGATCGTGCCCTTAGCCGCCGTTTTGCCCGTATTGAGGTGGGTGAACCGAGCGAAGAGGAGAGTTTTTTAATCCTCAAGGGGTTACGTGCACGGTATGAGAAACACCATGGGGTAAAATACAGCGATAAAGCATTGCGCTCAGCCGTAGAACTCTCAAAAAAATATATTACGGATCGTTTTTTACCCGATGTTGCTATCGATCTGATCGATGAGGCTGGTGCGTCGTTTCATCTTAAAACGCACAAACGTACTACCATAACTCCTCATGATATCGAGACGGTCATCGCAAAAATGACAGGTATACCTACTTCTAAAATGGGTGTGGATGAGCGTGAAAAGCTCGCTTCACTAGAGAGTGATCTAAAAGCACTGGTTATTGGGCAAGACGGTGCGATTGAACAAGTGGCTAAATCGATTAAGCGCTCATACGCAGGCCTTAGTGCACCGCAAAAACCGATTGCTTCTTTTTTATTTTCCGGTCCTACAGGAGTAGGTAAGACAGAACTTGCGAAATCATTGGCCGAAACATTGGGGATCTATTTTGAGCGGTTTGATATGTCCGAATACATGGAAAAACACGCCCTTAGCCGTCTCATCGGTGCCCCTCCGGGATATGTTGGATTTGAGCAGGGTGGATTACTGGTCGAGACGGTGCGAAAACATCCGTACATGGTATTGCTGCTCGATGAGATCGAAAAAGCTCACCCTGATTTGATTAATGTCTTGCTTCAAGTAATGGACAGTGCAACGTTGACCGATAATACGGGATTTAAAGCCAATTTTTCCAATGTTGTCCTCGTTATGACATCCAACATTGGAGCTACTGAGCGCAGTGTTATGGGATTTAATAGCGATAGTTCAATCTCGCGGCATGAAGCACTTAAATCGTTTTTTACCCCGGAGTTTCGTAACCGTCTTGATGGGGTAATCGAATTTGCCGCATTACCGATGAGTGTGGTAGAGGGAATCGTCGATAAATTTATTCGACAGCTCAATACGCAGCTCAAACCTAAAAAAGTGACGGTAACTCTCAGTGAGAAAGCAAAAGCTTATATTGCGAAAATCGGTTATGACAAAGCGATGGGGGCACGGCCCCTCTCACGTGTTATCTCGGACAAAATTAAAGATCCGCTGGTGGATGAGATGCTCTTTGGGCGTTTGGCACAGGGTGGGAAAGTGTCGGTTGATTATGCCGATGAGCTGCTCTTCGATTATGCGGTATGATTCCGAAACTTACCTATCATCTCTCGTTTCCCAACCCTCTTGATGCTTCCGAGGAGGGGGTTGTTGCTTACGGCGGTGATCTCTCCCCCTCACGCTTGATGCTAGCGTATCGTTCGGGTATATTTCCATGGTACAGTGCAAAAGATCCGATTTTGTGGTGGTCACCTAACCCGAGACTGATATTAGAGTTGGATGAGTTTAAACTCAGTCGGTCGTTACGTAAAAAAATTCCTCAGTTTGAGATTCGTTTTGATACTGCTTTTTCGTCAGTAATCCGTGAATGTTCAATTGCACCGCGCACTGGACAAAGTGGAAGCTGGATTGTTCCGGAGATGATTGAGGCGTATGAGGAGCTTCATGCACTAGGGTATGCTCACAGTGTCGAAACGTATCAAAATGGTATTTTGGTTGGAGGGCTTTATGGGGTGAGTGTCGGAGGGGTGTTTTGCGGCGAGTCGATGTTTGCCAAAGTCTCCGATGCTTCTAAAGTTGCTTTTGCCGTTCTGGTGAACCGATTGAGAGAATGGGGATATGATTTTATCGATTGCCAGGTTCCCACCAATCATCTTAAAAGTTTAGGGGCTAAAGAGGTGTCAAGAAACATTTTTTTACAACGACTTTCTAGTGCATCTACTCCTCCATCAGGTGAGATGCTTTGGAATATGAGCGAATTTTAAGCTCTATTTACCTATACTATTTGTTAATTTTAATGAAAAAGGGGTTTATATGAAAAAAGTTTTGATCAGTATCGCAGCGGTTGCTGCACTCGCTACAGCAGGTTTGGCAACGGTTAATTCTCAGACAGGATGTGGTCTTGGATCACAAATCATCAAAGATGACAGTTCAGCAGTAATGTTGGCACTTCAAGCAACAACAAACGGTACTTCTGGAAGCCAAACATTTGGTATCACTTCAGGTACATCAGGGTGTAAAAAAGCGAAATTTGTTATGAATGAGCGTGCGGCAGAGTTTGTGGCATCAAATATGGATCAACTCTCTCGTGAGATCGCTATCGGTCAAGGTGAAAGTGTTTCAACGTTGGCAGAACTTTTAAATGTTGAAAACAAAGCAGAATTTGCATCAGCACTTCAAGCTAATTATAATGCTATCTATACCAGTGAAAAAGCCGATATGGCAACCGTTCTCGATAACGTATCTACTATCGCTGGATAAGTTTAAATCTAAAATTATCTCCAGTCATTCCCGGATTAAGTCCGAGAATGATGAAAATTCAAGGTTTTTATTGCCATTTCTTCTTTTAATATGTGTACTGAGTTTATCGCTTTATGCTGTAACGACCGATGAACTGATTGCACAAGCTCACACACAAAAACTTTCTGACTCTCGCTATTGGCATTTGTTGATGCACGCTCCGACTGACGAGAGTGAAATCGACGATGATACATTTTTTCTCTCACCTGAGGGGAAACACAACCTCTCAGCAGAACTGGATGCAACTCTTCGTTACCTCACTGATGAATCAAATCGAAGTAATGAGAGCCCTTTTTGCCGTTTTCCGGCTCGACGTGCATGGCTCGAACAAGAGCTTAATACCTCTTTTGGTGAAGGTGAATGCAGTGAGTACGATCAATTAGTTTCCAAAATGGATCCTCAGAGTGTGACGTTGGTTTTCCCCAGTGCTCACATCAACTCCCCCGCATCGATGTTTGGACATACCTTTTTGCGGATTGATTCTTCCATGGAAAGCCGTCTTATGTCTTATGCCATCAATTATGCGGCGCAGACGGATGAAACCAGCGGATTGAGGTTCGCCTATAAAGGGGTACTCGGCGGTTATTACGGATACTACTCGATGCTCCCTTATTATGAGAAACTGAAAGAGTATCGAGACAGTGAATCCCGAGATGTATGGGAATATGATTTGAATTTGACCCATGATGAGGTGATGGCAATGGTACGTCATATCTGGGAACTGCAACATATCCATTCATGGTATTATTTTTTTGATGAGAACTGCTCATATCATATGCTTTGGCTCACTGAAATTGCCCGTCCGACAGTCCGATTGAGAGATCAGTTTTTTTATTATGTCATTCCGCCCGATACGGTTCGCGCTTATGAGGAGGAGGGATTGGTAGGAGAGAAACATTTCCGCCCTTCTAAACGGACAAAATTATTGGCGTATGAAGCGAATCTCTCTCCTCAAGGGCTTTATGCAGTTAAAGCTCTGAGTTCGGGTGAGATTAATCCAGCTTCATTCAATAATCAAAAGAATTCCCCTCAAGAGAGCCGGTATATTCTTGAAGCAGCAGCTGAGTTGGTTGAATATGAGTATATTGAGAGAAAAATTTCCAAAGAGGAGTATACCTCCCGTTATCACGCACTATTATCACAACGTGCTGCATTAGGCTCGGGGGATATACTGAATGTACCTCTTAAATCAAATCCCGATTCCGCTCATCGCTCTGCACGAGTATCTATATCTCAAGGGTGGTATGAAAATAGATCTCCGCTTTTAATAGGGATACGTCCTGCTTTCCATGACTTAGGTGAAGATGATACAGGGCATCTTAGCGGAGCGCAGATCGAATTTCTCGATCTCCTTATCGGGGTTGATCAAAGTAATGTACGTTTGGAAAAATTGAGTATTCTCTCTTTGGCTTCCATTACTCCGGTTACCCATTTTTTTAAACCGTTTTCTTGGCGGATGAAAAGTGGGTGGGACCGTGATTATGCAGATGACCGGCTCAGTTTTGTTACCCGAGTGGGTGCCGGTGCGTCTGTTGGAAATGATCAGCTGTTCGGATATGTATTGAGCGAACCGGAAGTGAGATTAGGATTTCATGCCGATGTCGGATTAGGACTCACTGCAGGGGCTGCAATCAATTGGGGCAATCGGATGAAGAGCCATATAGACACATCTTATATATTCTATTTAGATGGTGAAGATCGAAGCCGCATTATGATTTCTCAAGGGTGGCAATGGAGTCCGCTGGGGGGAGTACAGTGCAGTTATGAAGGAATCGATCAAGATTATAGAGAAGATCGTTTCAAACTAGGGGTGAACCTCTATTTTTAATTATTTTTTGGCATAATAGTCCTAATTTATGTTTCGGAGTTTTTATGTATTTAGCGGAAGCGCGTTTTGCCCTTTGGGCCGATTTTATTGAACGAACATTTTTGGATGAAGGATTTAAAGAACTGATTGCAAAGGGGATTATTAATGGAGCAACCTCCAATCCCGCAATTTTTAAAAATGCAATTTTGACATCACCTGCGTATAAAGAACAGCTCGCTACCCTCACACATCTCTCTCCAAAAGAAAAATACGAAGCATTGGCAATCTTTGATATCCAAAAAGCGGCAGATATTTTGCGTCCTTTGTATGATGCGGGAGATGATGGATACGTGAGTATCGAAGTCGATCCATTTTTGTGTGATGATGCAGAAGCAACGCTAACAGAGGGGAGACGTCTCCACAAGAGTATTAACCGACCCAATGTTATGATTAAAGTTCCAGCAACTGAGGCAGGCTATAGTGCAATGGAAACATTGGCTTCCGAGGGGATTGCTGTTAATGCGACGCTGATTTTTTCGCTTGAGCAAGCATTGAACTGTGCGAGGGCATTTGAACGGGCATCTCATAAAGCGAGTGTTGATACCGTCATCAGTGTATTTGTCAGCCGGATTGATCGAGCTATCGACGAGACACTCCGTCTAGCTGGTGTTGAAACCGGTCAAATGGGAATTTTGAATGCGGCAGATATTTATAACCTTGTTGAAGCGCTGAGTGTCCCAAAGTGCCGCGTCTTATTTGCCAGTACAGGAGTGAAAGGCTCTGAGTTTAGGGGATCATACTATATTGATGAACTTTTGGCCTCTAATAGTGTCAATACTGCTCCTATTGCGACGATTGATGCTTTTGTTGAGGGTGGAGACAGGGTGTTAAAACTACCGATAAAGGATGAGATTATCAAAACTCATAGAGATAAAGTAGCGGATGCAGGGGTCGATATGGATGCTATCATTGATCAGCAAATCAGTGAAGGATTAGATGCCTTTAAAGTAGCTTTTAGTGAAATTTTGAGTGAATTGGAGTAAAGAAATATGAGCCAAGATATACATCACAGCGTCCATCAACCGGACTTGGGAGAACTCAATTTTGAAGTATTGAAAAAAATTCGTGGTTATTTGCGCCGTATGATCGATGCTGGTGGAAGTGACTTGCACATTAAGGCGAATGCCGTCGTTCGTGCGCGTATTAATGGAGAAATTATCCCATTATCGGGTGAAATTTTTTCCAAAGATGATGCCCTTATTTTTGCAAAAGAGTTGCTTCGTACCCGTTTTCCTGAGTTAGTTGAGAAAAAAGAATTGGATTTGGTGTATCCCTTTGATGATAACACTCGCTTTCGTATCAATATCTTTTTTCAAATGGAGGGAATATCTGCGGTTTTTCGTCTGATTCCAATCAAAATTTTAACGGTAGATGAGTTGCTATTGCCCGAAATTGTGCACAGTTTTGCGGAGATGGAACGGGGGCTTGTTTTGGTGACGGGAGTTACTGGAAGCGGGAAATCGACAACGCTAGCGGCATTAATAAATGAAATAAATTGGAAGCGTCGTAAACATATTATCACTATTGAGGATCCGATTGAATTTGTTCATAAAGATCGTAAATGTATCGTTAATCAACGCAGTATCGGGCAAGATACCCATAGTTTTGGTTCAGCCCTTCGTGCGGCGTTACGTGAAGACCCTGATATTATCTTAGTCGGGGAGATGCGTGATATGGAAACAATTGAGATTGCGCTTCATGCGGCGGATACGGGACATTTGGTTTTTTCAACGCTACACACTTTGGATGCGAAAGAGACGGTAAACCGTATTATTTCAGTATTTCCGACGGCTGAGCAGAACCGTGTTCGTATGACGCTTTCATCGGTCCTTAAAGGGGTGATTTCACAACGTTTGATTCCTACCGTGGATGGTAAACGGACGGCAGCTTTGGAAATTTTGGTTCGGACTCCACGCATTGAACAGCTTATTGCTGAAAATCGTGATATTGAAATCCCCGATACAATTGCAGAGGGAAAAGAACTTTATAAATCACAAACCTTTGATCAGGGAATTTTGGATTTATATCTTTCAGGGCGAATTTCTAAAGAGGACGCGTTTGCATTTGCAACGTCTCCATCGGACTTAAAACTTCGAATGGAAGGGCTTAGTACTACTGTTGAAAAAGGGAAGCTGGGTGTAGATGATGGTCCTAAGGAATTTAAGGAAGAGGAATATATCGGGCTAAAAGAATAAAAAGCTTTAGGATATTTTTAGCTGTATTTAAGTATAATCCGTCCCATTTTATTTTAAGGACATGATTATGTTAGAAGGCATCGTAAGAGAGAGTATTGGCAAACGTTCAACAAAAGCGTACCGCCGTGATGGTTATCTTATTGCCAACATCTACGGAAAAGGGCTTGAAAATATTCACGCTGCGTTCAAAATGAACGATTTTATCCGTACTGTGCGCAACAAAGAGACCGTAGCATTTGCTGTAAATGTAGCTGGCAACGAGATGAACCTTGTAGTTCAAGGGTATGAGTCTCATCCGGTTTCAGGTAACTTGTTACACGTTGATTTAATGGTTGCACAACCAGGTGTTGTCACTCACTATCATGTTCCGGTTAACACAGTAGGAACTCCTATCGGTTTGAAAAACAAAGGTATGTTGTTTGTTGCTAAAAAACGTCTTCGTGTAAAAGCGGCAATTGAAAACTTGCCAGCTGCTATCACTGTTGATGTTGCTCCACTCGATTTGGGTGATTCTGTATTGGTTCGTGATCTTCCACGTGTTGAAAACGTTACCTTTACTGATTCAGACCGTGTATCGGTTCTTAGTATCATCAAAGCGAAATAAGTATGCTAATCGTCGGACTGGGCAATCCTGGCCCGGCGTATGCGTCAACTCGACACAATGTTGGGTTTATGGTAATTGATGAACTTTGTCGGCGTCACAGCGTGCAAAACATTTCAAAGAGCTCCTTCGAAGGGGAGTTGTTTAAAATGGGAGCACACTTTCTCCTTAAACCTACTACTTACATGAATCTTTCCGGTCGCTCTATCCTCACGGTTAAAAATTTTTACAAAATTGATGAAATCATTGTTGTTCATGATGATTTGGATCTCCCTTTTGGCGCGATGCGGTTTAAAATTGGTGGTGGGCATGGCGGACATAATGGTCTGAAATCAGCGGATGCAGCCATCTCTTCAGAGTATACCCGTGTTCGACTAGGAATCGGAAAGCCAGAACATAAGTCCCAAGTTGCCGATTATGTCCTGCATCCGTTTAACCCTGAAGAGCAATCGAAGTTGTCGCATTGGATTTGTGCCGCAGCGGATGCGGTTGAAATGCTTTTGACACAAAATTGCAGTGATGTAGCTGCAAAGTGCTCTCTCAAGGGGCTGTGAAAATTTTGCAGGTTTAATTGGGTACAATAAACTCCAATTTTTTATTTTAGGCTCTTATGCTCGCATTTAATACTTTATCACTACTTTATTTACGCTATTTCTCGATTGTTTTGATTGCTTTGAGCAGTTTCATGGTTGGGTTCGATTTAATGGAAAATGCTTCAGAACTTCCAAGTTCCGCAAATCTTGTACTAATTTACATCATGTATAAATTTTTTTACGCGATTGATATGATGCTTCCTATTTCACTAACTTTTGCCATTGTCATTTCGTTGGTTGAACTCATCCGTTCGAATGCATTAGCGGCGTACTTTGCCCTTGGGTACTCAAAAGTGCGTATTATGGCCCCATTTTTAAGTGTATCAGGAAGTTTGATCTTAATCTATATTGCGATGCATTCCACTAATTTTGCCCGTTCCAACGAATTTGCTGATAACCTTCGAGAAACCTCGCAGTTTATTCGTCCTACCAGTAATCTGTTTTTTACCCATGAGGGGAACTATATTTATTTTGGCAACCTTTATCCACTTAGTAAACGGGCAGAAGACATTCGAATTTTTACCTTTAAAGAGGGGCATTTGAAAGAAGCCTTAAATGCAAGTGAAGCAATTTACGATGACGGATATTGGAAAATTGAAAAAGCACATATTCTTCGTCCACCAGAAACCTTTGACGTTAAAGGCTTAGGGTTCGTTACGCAAGAGGGTAAAAATATTCGAGTTTTACGCGATTTTAAACCTAAGATTTTGGATCAAGTATACGAAGGAAAAGCGAATTTTACGATAGGTGATGGATTAGATGCTTTGAAATTACTGGAAAATCAAAATGTTGATGTTGCAAAAATAAAAAGTGCTTTGTACAGAATGTTTATTACCCCTTGGTTCGCCCCGATATTGATGGTGATTTTTTTCACTTATGCCCCTATAAGCAGTCGATTTTTAAATTTATCCTTATTTAGTTTTGGGGCAATTTTAGTAACTTTGATTGTTTGGGGGATCTTATTTATGATGGGTGAACTTTCAAATAACAAAACACTTGCACCTGAAATAGGGATAATTGCCCCGATAGTAGCTCTTGTATTCGTGATGTTATGGCGACTTGGAAATCCCCTAAGGAGAGTTAGGGTAAAATCGCGACAAAACTAATCAAAGAGGATTATGAGTGATCGATTTTAAAGCTCTGGCGCAAACCTACGGAACACCTTTGTATGTGTATGATTTTGATGCGATGAAAACGCAATTTGAATCGTTAAAAGAGGCATTTCGCGGGCGTAAATCGATTCTTGCATACGCGGTTAAAGCGAACTCAAATCTTAGTGTTGTTAAACACTTTGCAGCGCAGGGTTCTGGTGCGGATTGCGTGTCGATCGGTGAAGTACGCCGTGCCTTGATGGCGGGAGTACCGAAATACCGTATCCTTTTCAGTGGTGTCGGTAAACGTGATGATGAGATCCGCGAAGCGATCGAAGCCGATATCCTTTACATCAACGTCGAAAGTGAAGCAGAGCTTGGGCGTGTCGAAATGATCGCGCGTGAACTGAATACTAAAGCACGTATTAGTATCCGCGTTAACCCAAATATCGATCCTAAAACCCATCCATATATTTCTACTGGGTTACACGACAATAAATTTGGTGTTGAGATCGTAGCGGCAAAACGGATGTATATCCAAGCAAAAAATTCTGATCATCTTGACCCAGTCGGGATCCATTTTCATATCGGAAGTCAGTTGACTGAGTTGGAACCGATTTACGAGGCGGCGGTAATCGTAGCCGATTTGCTCCGCTCACTTCAAGCGATAGATATCGAACTCAAATTCTTCGATATCGGTGGCGGTTTAGGTGTCCGTTATGATAATGAAACGACGATTGAACCGTATGATTATGCTCAAGCAATCCTCGCGGCTCTTAAAGGGATCGACGTGACGATCATTTGTGAACCGGGACGTTTTTTAACGGCAAATGCAGGCTATTTTTTGACCAAAGTACTCTATGAGAAAAACAACGGAGCAAAGCGTTTTGTAATGGTGGACGGTGCCATGAACGATCTTATCCGACCAAGCTTATACAAAGCGTATCACCGTATCGAAGCATTAGATAAAGAGGGTGAGACAACACCAGCTGATGTCGTAGGGCCGGTATGTGAGAGCGGTGACTTCTTGGCTAAAAATTATCCACTTCCTGCGATGGAACATAACGATATTCTTGTGGTTCACAGTGCCGGAGCGTATGGTTTTGGAATGGGAAGCAACTATAACACCCGTGGCCGTTCTGCTGAAATCGCGGTAGAAGCGGCCAATGTGCGCCTTATTCGACGTCGTGAAACGTATGATGATGTTATCGCGTTAGAGCGCGACTACCTGTAGGGATTAGCTATGTATTTTGTGGATGTGCAAGGGACATTAATCGATGATAATACCAAACTCCCTACCCGTGGAGCAGTTGCTTTTATCGATTATCTTAACGCTCACAACATCCCTTATATGGTGATTACCAATAGCACCAAAAACCCGAGCAATGAGTTTTTAGGGTATCTAAACACAATAGGGTTGAATATTCCGCATGAACATTATCTCGATCCTCTGATGATGTTAGAGAGCCACATTGATAAACATAAAAAGATTGCGGCATACGGATCAGAACCTTTTTTGAAAGTACTGCATTCTATGGGATATACTCTTGATTATACCTCTCCTCATGTTGTTTTAGTGGCAATCAAAGAGGATTTTACCCCCGATGAGTATGCTCAGATGATCGAGTTTCTCCTCGCAGGATCCGAGCTTGTTGGGATGCATGAGACAACGCTTTATGCGAAAAACCATAAACGTTATCCCGGTGTGGGTGCGATTTTGAAAATGTTAGAGTTTGCAACATCTACGCCCTATAGCGTTGTCGGTAAACCGAGTATTCCATTTTTCGAAGAGGCATTGTCCCGACTTCAGAGACAAAAAGCGGGCTCGGTGTTCAGTGAGATAACCATTATTAGTGACGATGTTAAAGGGGATCTCATTGGTGCGCAGGCGTTGGGGATGAGAGGTGTCTTTGTCCTCAGCGGAAAAATCAGAAATGCTGATGAGATTATTCCGTCATTGAAAATTTCCGAACGACCGGCAGAAATTTATCCTGATATGCAAGCAATATTGGAGCGTTTATGAATACATTAGAAGAGTGCAGAGCACGTATTGATGAGATTGATAATGAAGTTGTAGAACTTTTGAACCGCCGTATGGAGGTGGTACGCCGTGTTGGCGAGATCAAACATGAAAGCAATGGGGCTATCTATCGTCCAGAACGTGAAAAATCGATTATTAATCGTCTCACAAAAATTAGTGAAGGATCCGGCGGACTACTCAATGCGGCTGCAATTGAAGCGGTTTTTTTGGAGATTTTTGCCGTTGCTCGCAATCTTGAACTTCCTGAGCGAATTGCTTATCTGGGACCGGAGGGAAGCTTTACCCATCAGGCAGCAGAATCACGTTTCGGTGCAATGAGCGATTATCTCTCACTCGGATCCATTGAAGCGGTTTTTAAAACCCTCGAAGCAAGACGTGCAAAGTTTGGTGTTGTTCCGATCGAAAATTCTCGTGATGGCGTTGTTGGTGAAACGCTTGATTTATTAGGAAAAAGCAACGTAAAAATTGTAGCCGAACTGTATATGCCAATCCATATGGCATTTGCGACCAAAGCCGAGAAGATACACCATATCAAGCGGATTTATTCGAAAGACAAAGGGTTCGGTCAATGTAGAGAATTCTTGGCAGAGCACGGATTGGATACCATTGAGCATATTCCGGTAGAATCTACCGCAAAAGCGGCTATTTTAGCCTGCAAGGATCCTGAAGCGGCTGCTATTTGTTCACACATCGCCGCAAAATTGTACGGCGTTCCAACACTCTTTGAGAACATTGAAGATACTCAAAATAATGCGACCCGATTTTTTATCCTCAGTGATTTTAAAAATGGCGTCAGCGGTGATGATAAAACCTCTATTTTGGTTCGACTTAAAGATGCGCAAAAAGCGGGAGCATTAGTCCATTTCTTGGAAGATTTCAATAATGCGGATATCAATCTCAGTAAAATTGAGAGTCGCCCTTCGCGCGATGATGATGGGTTTGGGTACTGGTTTTTTATCGATTTCTTTGGTCATATTGATGAAGATCGGATCCAATCACTCATACAAAAACATACTGATGAAGTAACATGGCTTGGAAGCTACATAAAGGGAGAATTATGAAATTCAATCAAGCGTTAGAATCAATTAAAATTTACGAAGCCGGTAAACCGATTGAATTGGTTGTTCGTGAATATGGTATTGATAAAGATTCGATTGTGAAACTGGCAAGCAATGAGAATCCATTTGGGTGCTCTCCTAAGGTCAAAGAGGCAGTTCGTGCTATTATTGATAATATGTCCCTTTACCCCGATGATTCGATGGTGAAACTCAAATCAGCACTCTCAAACAAGTACGGTATTAAAAGTAATGAGCTTATTATCGGTGCCGGAAGTGATCAAGTTATCGAATTTGCGATTCATGCGAAAGCACATCATGGCGGTAAAGTACTGATGAATAGCGTGACATTCGCAATGTATGAGATTTACGCCAAGCAGGTAGGAGCTGAGATTATCAGAACTGCGTCACGAGAGCATAAAATGGAAGAGTTTTATGCTCTCTACCAAGAGCATAAACCCACTATTGTTTTCCTCTGCACACCGAATAATCCAACAGGAGATGGCCTTCTTGCTCAAGAAATGGTTGATTTTATCGCCAAAGTGGATAGTGATACTCTTGTCATTGTTGATGGTGCCTATATGGAATACGCCCGTTTTAAAAATCCCGACTATGCGATTGAGCCGAAAGAGTTAATTGAGAAGTTTGATAATGTTCTTTTTCTTGGGACATTTTCGAAAGCGTACGGATTAGGGGGGATGCGCGTGGGGTACGGAATTGCCCAATCGTCTATTATTGAAGCCCTTTATAAAGTGCGTCCACCGTTTAATATCACAACCCTCTCTCTTGAAGCGGCTTCGGTAGCCTTGGAAGATGAAACGTTTGTTCAAGAATGTATCGCCGATAATTTTATGCAGATGGATCGTTATAAAGGGTTTGCACATGCCAAGGGGATCGATGTGATTGAAAGTTATACCAATTTCGTCACTTTATTGCTTCCTGAAGAAAAAAAATCATCAAAAATTGCGCAAGAACTCTTAAAAAAGGGTATGATTGTACGTGATTTAAGCAGTTACGGATTGAATGCGATTCGCGTTACAATCGGAACCTCAGTCCAAAACGATCGTTTTTTTGAACTCATAGATACTTTAGTATAGTTGATCTTCCAAGATCAGCTTATCTCCCGCATTCGAAAGATGCGGGTAGCTTTAGGGGGATGTAGGGACATTTGTCCCTGCCACTTTATGGGCTTTGCCCAGAAAGTGCATAATATTAAAATATAAAAAATAGGTAACAATGGATTTTAAGGCCCTTTTCTCGCAACTTGTTGTTTTTTTCGGAAAGCTCACCCAAGCACAAAAAACTATTATCGGTGCAGCAGTAGCAGGAATAGTTGGTTTTTTGATTTTTTTGGTGGTGTATACTTCTGAGGGTTCCGGCGGAAGCGGAGGTGAATATCAAGTGCTCTTTGATCAGCTTAGTTCTGAAGATGCCGCAAAAGTGATAGAACAACTTGAAAAAGACAAAATTCCTTATCGAATTCCCCGCGACAATGTGATCGAAGTTCCTAAAGATGTTGTCTATAAAGAGCGTATTACAATCGCCTCTATGGGGATTCCTAAAGAGGGACATGTCGGATTTGAGTTGTTTGATAAGCAAGAATTCGGTGCTACCAATTTTGATCAGGAAGTTAAGTTTCGACGTGCCCTTGAGGGTGAACTTGCTCGATCTATCGATTCGCTGAGTCCAGTTGAGAAGTCAAGTGTTAGTTTGGCATTGCCAAAAGAGACACTATTTGTTTCTGAAGAAGTACCTCCTTCTGCATCGGTTATGGTTCAACTCAAAGATGGTGGAAAATTAACCTCGAAACAAATCCGCGGGATTAAAAAATTGGTTGCCGCAGCGGTCCCTAAATTGACCCCTGAAAATGTGACATTGATCGATTCTGAGGGGGAAGCCCTTGGAGATGATGACGCAGCAGCGGCGATGGGTGAACTCTCTGCTATGCAACAGCAGTATAAAACCAAAGAAGAGAAAAAGCAAGAAGAGAAGATTGTTAATGTTCTTGCCCCTTTTATTGGCGGTAAAGATCGTATAGTGGCGAAAGTAACGATAGAGTATGATTTTTCTGAACAAAGTTCCACCTCTGAAAAATACGATCCTGAAAGCGTTGTCCGAAGCGAACAAACTTCTGAAGAGAAGCGCGAAGGTGCTGCTCCTGCTCCAGTAGGGGGAGTTCCTGGTGCAGTGAGCAATGTAGGACCGGTAGAGGGACTTGCCAGTGGCAGTGGAGGAGAAAAGTTCGAGAAAACAACGGGTACAACGAACTACGAAATATCAAAAACAGTGTCAACCACAAAAATGGAATTCGCACGTATTAAACGGATGAGTGCAGCGGTTGTCGTTGATGGAAAATATGAACCGAAAAAAGACCCTAATGGGGTAGCAACGGAAGAAGTAGAATACATCGCATTAGACGAGACACAACTGCAGGCTATTGATGCATTAGTCAAGCAGTCCATTGGAGTTAATGAAGAACGCGGCGATCTAGTGAGTATCCGAAATTTTGAATTTCAAACTTCTAGGGCTGGAATGCAACCTAAAGATGCTGCTTCGAAAACAACCGAGTTTGTGGATATGTATTTAGCACCTTTTGCACCGGTGTTTAAGTATCTTTTTGTGCTTATCATTTTATTTATCGCTTACAAGAAAATTATTATTCCGTTTGCAGAGCGTATGCTTGAATTTAGCCGTGAAGAAGAAGAATTTGATAAACCAAATCTTGAGATCGCTGATGATGAAGATGAAGATTTGGCCGAAAAAGTACAACAAATGCGTAAAAAAGTGGAAAATCAACTTGGACTTGGGGATAATTTCAACGAAGATGAGCTTAAATATGATGTATTACTCGAAAAAGTGCGTGAAATAGCAGAAGAGCATCCAGAAGAGATTGCTTCGCTGATTCAAACGTTGATTGATGAAGAGAGTATCCCGAATGATGCAAGCAAGAGATAGGAACATACGATGAATTTAACACCTTCGCAGCAAGCAAATTTTGATGAAATGACGATGACACAAAAAGTTGCCATTCTTTTAGTTCAACTGGGGGAAGATGTTACAACAACACTTTTTTCGCGGATGAATGTGGATGCGATTACCGAGATATCCAAATACATTGCCAATAATCGCTCTATCGAAAAAAGTATAGGGGCGGCAGTTTTAGAAGAATTTTATGCGATCATCCAATCTAATCAATATTTAAATACTGGTGGTATGGAATATGCGCGTGAAATTCTTTACAAAGCACTTGGATCTGACGAGGCTAAAAAAGTATTAGAAAAACTAAGTAAAACGATGCAAAATACGCAAAATTTTGCCTATTTATCCAAAATAAAACCACAGCAATTAGCTGATTTTATTATGACCGAGCATCCACAAACAATCGCGCTCATTTTGGCCCATATGGACCCATCAGCAGCTGCCGAAACGCTCTATATTTTTCCGGATGATTTACGTGCTGAAGTGGCGATGCGTATGGCGAAACTTGGGGATATTTCACCATCGATTATCAAGCGTGTCAGTGCGGTGCTTGAATCCAAACTTGAAGCACTTGCGACGTATAAAGTGGAAGTGGGCGGTCCGCGTTCTGTTGCTGACGTATTCAATCGTTTGGGTGCGAAAGTTTCTAAAGCAACATTGGCGCAAATCGAGCAGCTTGATCAAGAGTTGGCTTCATCAATCAAAGAGATGATGTTTACCTTCGAAGATATGGTTGATTTGGACGCAAACAGTATTCGTGAAATTCTTAAAGCAGTCGATAAAAATGATCTTATGTTAGCACTTAAAAGTTCAGCAGATGAGCTTAAAGAGAAGTTTTATGCAAACATGTCACAACGTGCCAAAGATGCATTTGTTGAAGAGATGCAATTTTTGGGTGCGGTTAAAGTTAAAGAGGTTGAAGGGGCTCAGCGTAAAATTGTTGATGCGGTTCAAGCTTTGGCTGAGCAGGGAATTCTACAGTTGGGCGAATCTGAAGAGATGGTGGATTAAGTTCAATGGACGTTGTTATTCAACACAATCGCTCTGCTGCTCATACCATTAGTAAATATCAGTTTAAAATACTCTCTTCCCTGAGCGGTTCAAGTATCGCTGAAGCAGCACATGAGTTGAGTCATGCATCTGAACCCGTTTATAATGAACCGGTAGGCGAGAGACGAAGAGAGAGCGGTAGTTCTTCTAAAGATGAATTGATTGAATCGCTACTGAAAAAAGCGGATGAGATGAGTTCAAATGTTATTAAAATGCAGATGCGTTTAGAAACCATGCAAGAAGAACACGCAGCTGCACTTGATGAAGCCAAAAAAATGGGTTACGCTGAGGGGCTTGCTGCTGGAATCGCCCAAGAAAAAGTGACGAACGATGGTCAAAGTGCTAAATCACATGAACAATTGTCTCAATCGATTAAGACCCTCGAAAATGCTGCCGAAGAGTTCGTAGTGGCTCTTGGGGCTATTCAAAAAGAGCTTACCCATACCGCTTTAGAGATTGCCAAAGAGGTGATCGGGATTGAGACGAATGAACATAGTTCTAAAATAGCGGCTAAACTTTCGAGTGACTTGATTGAAGAGTTGAAAGATGCTTCTAAAATTACTTTGCGGGTGAATCCTGCCGATCATGGATTTATCTCTGAAAAGGTGGGTTCACTCGCGCATGTAGAGGTGTTGTCTGATCGAGCTATCAGCCCTGGCGGCGTAGTCGCTATTAGTGATGCCGGAAACATCGATTCGGAGATTAAAAAGCGTTACGAACGCCTTAAACGTTCTTTGTTACTTGAATCGTAAAGCATTTTTGTAAGCGTTCACTTTTATACTATAGTATTTGAATACATAATTATTGTTAGGACAGTGCATCATAATGGATATCAAAAAATTTACTTTGCCACAGTTAGAAGAACTCTCTCAAAAGATACGGGATCGTATTTTAGAAGTAGTTAGTACTAACGGTGGGCACCTTAGTTCAACTTTGGGTGCTACAGAAATTATTGTTGCCATGCATAAAGTTTTTGACTCTACCAAAGATCCTTTTATTTTTGATGTTTCCCATCAATCGTATGCCCATAAATTATTGACCAATCGTTGGGAAGAGTTTACTACACTGCGTCAATTTAACGGATTAAGCGGATATACCAAACCTTCCGAGTCACCAAGCGATTATTTTGTGGCAGGGCACAGTTCGACCTCTATTTCTCTCGGCGTTGGTGCCGCAAAAGCAATTGCCCTTAAAAATGAGCAGGATAGTCGTATTCCCATCGTCGTTATCGGTGATGGTGCAATGTCGGCAGGGATGGCGTATGAAGCAATGAATGAGCTAGGGGATCGTAAATATCCGATGATTATTATCCTCAATGATAATGAGATGAGTATTGCTAAGCCAATAGGTGCGATTAGCCGAATGCTAAGCTCTGCAATGGCTAGCCCTTTTTATCAACGCTTTAAGCGTAAAACAGAGCAGTTTGTCGATAACTTCGGTGAAGGTGCCCATTATCTCGCGAAGCGGTTTGAAGAGTCTTTTAAACTCATTACACCAGGGATATTATTTGAAGAGATGGGAATTGAATACATCGGGCCGATTGATGGGCATGATTTAAAATCACTTATTGAGACGTTTGAGATTGCCAAAGGGATGGGCAAACCGGTATTGGTCCATATCCAGACCATTAAGGGGAAAGGCTACGAGATCGCAGAGGGAAAACATGAAAAATGGCATGGCGTCTCCCCTTTTGATCTTAAAAGCGGTACGGCAAACGCTAAGAGTTCAGCCAAGAGTGCCACCCAAATTTATGCCGATGCACTGATGAATCAAGCAGATAAAAACGATAAAATCGTCGGGGTTACGGCTGCGATGCCAAGTGGAACCGGTTTGAGTGCGTTGATGGAAAAATATCCTGAGCGATTTTGGGACGTCGCGATTGCCGAACAGCATGCCGTAACCTCGATGGGAGCATTGGCCAAAGAGGGATTCAAACCGTTTTGTACGATTTACTCGACCTTTTTGCAACGAGGGTTTGATCAAGTGATCCATGATGTTTGTCTCATGGACTTGCCGGTTGTATTTGCACTGGATCGAGCCGGAATCGTCGGTGAAGACGGTGAAACCCATCAGGGCGCATACGATATCAGCTTTTTGCGTTTGATCCCTAATATGACCCTTTGTGCTCCACGTGACGAACTCTCATTTCACCAGATTATTGAGTTTGTATCGGGGTATGAACACCCTTGTGCTATCCGCTATCCGAGAGGTTCTTTCATAGATGCTGATCTCATCGAATCGGTTCCGTATGAGAGCGGGAAATCACAACTTTTGATCTCCAATGATTCCGGTAAACTCTTTATCGGATATGGAAACGGGGTTGGACGTGCAGCGCAAACAATCATGTTGATGGAAGAGAAACCATCATTACTTGATTTACGTTTTGTGAAACCTCTTGATTCTCAGATGTTACGGCAAATGGCACAAAAATATAAACAATGGTATGTATTTAGTGATTCTTCTCGTATGGGGGGAGTTGGAAGTGCCTTGCTTGAATGGCTATCGGAAGAGAAAATTACTGATGTATCGGTAGTGAGTTTCGAGTACGGTGATGCGTTTATCAAACATGGCAATACGAAGCTTGTTGAAGAGTCACTGGGACTTTTACCGGAGCAGTTAGCACACTCTATCCAAGGATAATCACCCCAGCGAGGCGTCCTGTGTGCTGGGCCTCGGCGCGATAGGAAAAATACTCATCACATTGGCATGATGTACAGTGCTTTAGGACTTCTACATTTTTTATGAGCAACGCTTTTAACTGCTCTAATAAAATCGTATTAACGTCCAAAAATACTTTTTTATTTTCTTTTCGCAATGCCGAGCCATATCCCTTTTCCTCACACTCTGAGGCTATCGTTTTATTGATCTCATAACAGCATCCATGGATAGAAGGTCCTAATACAATCTGAAGGTTTTTAGATAATGAACCGAACGCTTCTTCCATTTTTCGAATTGTTTTAGGGAGGATATGATTCAGTGCTCCTGCACGTCCCGCATGTACTACTGCAATCACCTTTTGGATAGGATCGTAAATCAATATCCCTGTACAATCGGCACTCATAACCATCAGTGGAGTATTTGGGCGGTTAGTGATAAGGGCGTCGCATTCGGGAGGAGTATCAAAGGTCAATTTTTCGTTGACGATGACAATTCGATCTGAGTGGATTTGACGCATGTGTATGAGCGATTGGCGATCATACCCAAGTGCATGTGCGAGGAGATCGTGATTTTGTAAAACATCATTGGGATTATCTCCCACGTGGAAAGCAAGATTGGCACTGTAATAAGGTGCAGTGGAGACTCCTCCATGACGCGTTGTAAAACAAGCCTTAACGTTAGGATGTGTTAATAGCTGCATGGGTTTGATGTGAGTGGGTTTAGACAATCCATGCTCCGTCTCGATAAACAACTTCATCTCCAAGGAAAAAAGTATGGGTATCGGCAAAAACATCAACATGGTAAAACCCATCACGTCGTTTAAAGCCTGGCTTACCGTATGTACCGTGTTTGGCACCCAGTGATATATGGACACCGCACATACGTTCATACGTTCCGGTATCGGCTACGGTTCGCGTTTTACTAAAAGCTCTGTTGAGCCCAAAACCGAGTTCACGTATCCAAACAACTCCCCCCTCATCCCTGCGTATGTTAGAGAGGATGAGATCAAATGCCGCCGTTGAATTTTCGCACCCGACTACCTGACCCTCGTCAATAATAAGGGTAATGGGCACTTCAGGGGTGTTGATCTTATACGTTACGTCACCGAAACAATAAATTTTTACCCGTCCATGAACGGCTCTTAAATTCTGAGCTTCGGTAAATACTTCGCCGAGGGGAAATTGACCTCCCCAATTGTTCATGCCGGTATAATCTCCGATATTGACTTTTGAGGGTTCAAACGGTGAATCGTACACTAAAATCTCCCCTCCGCTATCGAGTACCCCGATGGGTGCATTATCGATTTTATGCTGAAGGGTACGTCCTACATGTCGGTAATAGGTTTTGTCATACGCTAAGGAGTCGATGAAATACGAGGCTTCATCATCAGCCATACGGCTTAAATGAGGATGCTCGATCACTTTTAATTTGAGTTTAAACAACTCAACGCGTAGGCGAAAGGCATCGAGTCGAAAACTAGTAGATTGGATCAATACAACTAAATCGGAAGGATGAAGTGCCTCTAATCTTTCTCGAACCTCTTGTGGGGGATGTTCATCAAAATTAATCAGTTGCGCGTGATCTAAAGAGCGCTTATACCCCTCCATTAAAATAGTCGATAAGAGTGAACGTGTATCATAAACAATCACTGCATTTTCTTTATTGGTGTGATGAAATACTTCGTGTAAAAGTTCTGTGAGATAGGTTTGAGCGGTTAGAATGAGCGGTTCATAATTTTGGGAAGAGGGTACATTTTCGTTCATCGTATTCTCGCTAATAGGGATGCAATTTTGTCTATGTAAAGAGATATTTTAGCGAAATCCAACTGGTTAGGGCTGAATGCGCTTGTGTGAGAACCTCTTTTTTAGCATCAAATTTGCTACAATACCCAAAATGTGATAAGGACGATGTTGTGCTACAAAGACAGATGGTATCGGTACGATTGGACGGAGAAGATGGCGCCCTCAAAAGAGAAGAACTGAGCGCTTATTTTCATCAGAGTTTTGATCTCTTTGAATCTTTGTTTGAACTTTTGATATCGGATGAGGTTTATTATTCTCAATCCGAACCAACACGCCATCCGATGATCTTCTATTTCGGGCATACGGCGATTTTTTATGTTAATAAACTAATAGCATCCGGTGCGCTAAAAGAGCGACTAAATCCCCATTTTGAAGAGCTTTTTGCCGTGGGTGTCGATGAAATGACATGGGATGCTTCGAGTGATTCACTGAGATGGCCGAGTGTCGATGAGGTAAGAGCATACCGTCAAAAAGTTAGAGCTCTCGTGGATGAGATGATCACAACCCTCCCGATGAAACTCCCTATTACGAGTGAAGATCCATTTTGGGCGATTTGGATGGGGATCGAGCATGAGCGTATTCATATCGAGACATCGAGTGTATTGCACCGTCAGATGCCATTAGCGTCTATCCGAGACCATGCCGATTTTCCGATTTGTCCGATTCGAGGAGATGCACCTGAAAACAGTATGGTCTATTTTAGCGCATCAAATGTGACACTGGGTAAAGGTAGTGAGGATCAAGGGCTGTATGGGTGGGATAATGAATACGGCAGTGCAGAGGTACATGTAGAGGAGTTCCAGACCTCTAAATATCTAGTAAGTAACGGCGAGTTTATGGACTTCGTAGCGGCAAATGGATACGGCGTGAGCCGATGGTGGGATGATGAGGGGCTTCGTTATCTTCAAATCCGTAAAGCGACTTGTCCGCCGTTTTGGATTTTGCAAGAAGATGGGAGTTATAAATATCGCTCATTAACGGATGAGATCGATATGCCTTATAACTGGCCCGTTGAAGTAAATGCTCTCGAAGCCGAAGCCTTCTGTCGTTGGAAGAGTGCTCAAGAGGGGGAAACTTATCGTCTCCCGAGCGAAGCGGAATGGAGAGTAATGGCAGAAGCGGGCGGTATGGATGGAGCGGTATTTGATGATGAGCGTGCTAACATCAATCTTGCCCACGCAGCTTCCTCTGTTCCTGTAGATATGTTTGCGCACGGTGAGCTGTATGATGTAGTGGGGAATGTGTGGCAATGGACCCAAACACAGATGGATGGATTTGAGGGTTTTATCACCCATCCATGGTATGACGATTTTTCAGAGCCTACATTTGATGGAAGACATAATCTCATCAAAGGGGGATCGTGGATATCTACAGGTAATGAAATTATGCGTGAGTCCCGATATGCCTTCCGTCGCCATTTTATCCAGCATGCCGGATTTCGATACGTGATCGGTGAGGGCGCAAACGAGAGGGATAAATACGCTACTATCGTTCAAATGCATGAACGATGGAGTAAACGGTATGGATGAGTTTCGTTTTATTGACCGCAGTAGTTCTAATGCTGAAAAATATACGCTGAGAGAAAAGCTTTTTCATACCGAAGAGGTTCAGCCGATGTGGGTCGCCGATATGGACGTCGCAACCCCAGAATGTGTTATTTACGCGGTTCAAAAGCGACTTCTCCATCCGATACTAGGATATGAGATCATGAGCGATAGCGCTTATGAAGCTCAGATCACTTGGATGAGAGAACATCACGGATTTACGATAAAGCGTGAATGGCTCAGTTACTCCCCCTCCGTGGTCGCTTCGATCGGATGTGCGATCCGTGCATTCAGTGAAGCGGGTGATGAAGTGATTGTGATGGATCCTGTTTATCCTCCGTTTTATAGTATGGTAAAAGATAATAACCGCTCTCTTCTTCTCCATCCATTGAAACAAGATAGCGCAGGAGTTTACCGTTTTGATATCGAGCGTCTACGTGCGCAAATTACCCCGAAAACCAAACTGTTATTACTCTGCTCGCCTCATAACCCGATCGGGCGGGTATGGAGCCATGATGAGCTTCTCGCAGTGGGAACATTGTGTCTGGAACACGGTATTCGTATCATCAGTGATGAAATTCACTCCGATATCGTTTTTGCACCGCACCAACATGTCCCTATTGCGTCACTCTCTGAAGCACTTTTGCATAATACGATCACCCTGATAGGACCGGGGAAAACGTTTAATATGGCGGGATTCTCGATTTCTACCGTTTGTATCGCTTCAGATGAAGTACGAAAGCTTTATGAACAAGAGGCTCACCGCGTCCATTTCGGAGATGGCGCGGTATTGTCTCATGTGGCGTTTGAAAGCGCTTATCGTGAGGGGGGAGAGTGGCATCAAAAACTATTAGAGCATCTAAGGGTTAATGCCAGCCTCATCGAAGCGTGGGTGTCAGAACACCCTACGATTAAATTCCGCCCTCCTGAAGCGACCTATTTGGGATGGCTTGATTGCCGAGAGCTTGGATTAGGGGATCGGGAGCTGCGGGAATTTTTTATCCACAAAGCGGGGCTTGGACTCAGCCCGGGGCTTAGTTTCGGTAAAGAGGGAAGCGGGTTTATGCGGCTCAATTTCGCGGTACCGACATCGGTGCTTAGTGATGCGTTGGATCGGTTAGATAAGGCTTTAAATGATTGAAAAAATAGAACACTTCATCGGTGAGCATCATCTCCTCTCTCTGGCAACAATGGGAGAGCGGTTGTGGTGCTGTTCGATGTTTTATGCGTATGCCCCGAAGAGTGTTTCATTTATTGTTGCTTCCGACGAGACAACCGAACATATGAGGAATGTGGCGCAAAATATTCATGTCGCAGGAACGGTCGCACTGGAGACTAAAACGGTGGGAAAAATTCAGGGGATACAGTTTGCAGGGGAAATGGAGAAATGCTCCGATGAGTTAAAAAGCCTTTATTTCGATGCGTTCCCTTACGCACGCGTGATGAATCCGACATTATGGATGATACGGCTCGATGAGGTCAAAATGACCGATAACACTTTGGGGTTCGGTAAAAAGGTTACTTGGAAACGGGAGTTTTGAGTTGAAATAAGCTGCACGGTTTTCCGCTCGAATTTTGTACGACCATTGAGGGGATCATTTTTGCTTTAAAGCCGTATGCTTTACATCCGTGCGGTTGATTGGCTTCCCATGTGACAAAATAGTAAATACATTTATGACAATTTATTTTTTCCATAAGGGGAATATTAGCGTATAATTTCAAAGATTGAAAAGGATAGATATGAATAAATTGCTCTGTATGGTAGAACTGCAACAAAAATTGAATGATGCAACCAACGGATTAGGTTGGGAAAAAGGGGTAACGAAAGAGGGAAAATCGATCAATTGGCGTCGTTGTATTACGATGGAATCGGCCGAAATGATCGATTCGTTCGGATGGAAACACTGGAAAAGTATTGCACAGCCGACCGATTATGCCAACCTTCAGATCGAGATTGTCGATGTGTGGCATTTTGTGATGAGTTTGCTTCTAGAGTTTACCCATAACAATGGAGCAGAAAGTATTAAAGAGTTGGCGGAACGGATGTCAAAGACTCCGGAATATCAACGATTAAATACGGCGACATCTCTTGAATTCGGCAGTGACCCGCTTTTAATGACTAAAATCGAAAACGTTATGCGTCTTTCCCTTATCCCTGTCTCAGCGGAGATGGTCGGTGCCTTGATCGAGGAATTTTTTGAATTGGCCTATTTGGGAGCGTTAAATACGACAGAGCTTTACCGTTTGTATGTCGGTAAAAATATCCTCAATCAGTTCCGGCAAGATCACGGCTACAAAGAGGGAAGCTACATTAAGTTGTGGAACGGTTTGGAAGATAATGTCGTGATGAAATGCGCTTGGGAAACCAATCCCGATATGACCCCTGAAGCGTTGTACGACGCACTTAAAGCCGCTTATCCGGCATAAAGTTAGGCCGAATATATCTCTTTGTATTCGCCTTTCCACCGTTTGTGGCACCAGAACCAGAGTTTTGGATGCTCTTTAATGAGTCGCTCTAGTGCATTTACTTGTTTTATTGTCGCTTCCAAAATCGCTTCTTCACTATTTTGCTCAACCTCTATCGGGTCTTCAAACGTAATGGTGTAATCCTCTTCATTCTCAGTAGTAATGTAAACACCTACGATCGGGACATTAAATTTGTTCGCTAAATGGGCTGCGGTTGAAGAATGATAGATACTATGACCGAAAAAGTCAGCCGATACACCATATTTTGCATTGCTAGCTTGATCGATCATGAGCAATACCGAGCCATTTTTTTTAAGCGTTTTAGCCATGTGTTTAAGGGCGCCGTTTTTTTCTGCGAGTTCCATTCGATGATTGGATCGTGCCTCAAATAAATAGGGGTCGAATTCTTGGCGGCTAAACCCTTTGTAGATGGATGCCACCGGTGTAATGAGTGAAGAGAGGGCAGCCCCTCCGAGTTCCCAATTTCCAAAATGGGCAGAGACGAAGATAATCCCTCTCCCCTGAGCCAAAAGTGAATCGACTTTTTCGCGATTGTGAAACGTTACGAATGAAGCGATTGTTACGGCACTATTTCTGCGATTTTCCATTGTTTGGAGTAGATTCAGCGCTAAGTTACGATAACAGTAGGCTTCAATCTCTTTTTTGTCGGCATCGCTCAATCCTTCTTTAAAAGCAAAGGCAAGATTTTGTTGAATCACTTTGTTGCGAGAGGGGGCAAATTGATGGGCAAGTGCGGCTAATGAGGTAAAAAATCCTTTTCTCCACGATCTTGGTAATGCCATTAAAAAGGTATCCAAGAGTAAAAAAAGGCGATATAAAAGCATTACAACAGCTCCTTGGCTTTTTGGAGAATCGATTCAGGATCGATATCACGGATTGAAAAGTCGTTGCGGTTAATTTTTAAAATATTGACAGGAGAGGGGGATTTGATCCCGATATTACGTGTGGTAGGGAAAATCATCCGCTCATTCGTAGGGCCAAAGAGGGTAATGGAAGCTTTATTCATTGCCCACGCCATATGGGTAGGCCCTGTATCATTGCCGATCGTGAGATCACAGTGCGCGATGAAACTTACCAATTCATTCAGTGACATTTTGGGAGCAATATACGCATTCTCTGAATGCTCCGCGATCCATTGCGCATCTTGGTACTCTGCGTCTGTCCCCCAAATTAGATGGCATGGATAGGGTAAGTTTTCACAGAGCGTGAGAAAATGCTCTTTAGGATAGCACTTGCTTGGCCATGAAGCACCGATAACAAAGGCGATATTTTTATCTCCATGTAAAGAATCATTTTTTTCCATTAGTGGGAAAAGAGGTTCTTTTTGAAGGATCTCGTTTTCATCATAGGCGATCTGAAGTCCTTCGGTAATGACCAAAACATTGCGTTTGATGATATTCATTTCATAAGGGATGGTAGAGGTGGAATCATAAAAACATGCGGCAAATTTTTCACGTATACTGTTACGATCAAATCCGTGTACTTTACCTTTAATAAAAGAGGTGACGATTGCCGATTTTAGGAGCCCTTGGGCATCGATGATTTGATCGTAAATCGGATGTGAACGGAAGGTGCGGATAGTCTCTCTGAGAAGAAGAAAACTTTTTGTTTTTCGAATCCGTTTTATTGGAACAGGAATCACGCTGTTAATGAGAGGATGATTATTTAAAATAGGGGCAAAGGCCTCTTCGACGTACCAATCGATCAATGCATTAGGATAATGATGAGCGATAATCTGTAGTACGACAGCGGTGTTTACAATGTCGCCCAGCGCACTAAGGCGAACAATAGCAATATGGATTTTAGCTGAATTCATAAGCGTAACTATAGCGCAACTAAGTTACAATTCCCATCAAAATAAGGGACAAAGGGTTAGGATATATGGTTATTCAAGACATTCAGCAGTTTGCAGAAATTCGTCCAAAAGCAAGAGCCTATTTTTGTTATTTGTTTCACAAAAATCTTCCCAATCACCTCCCTTCCGTTTCGATTGAAGCTCTAACTGCCCGTTTACTTAAAATCCGTGGAGATTTAAAGGGATTAGAAGCCGCGTATCTTCTCGATGCTGCTGGGAATCAAGTCACGCCTACCTATTTAAAAAATGGAAAAAAAGCTGAAGATATCGGTGAAAGTCGTTCAACACGTGCCTATTATTACCGTGCTATGCATGAGCGAAGATGTACGATTACCGATCCTTATCCATCGTTGTTAAACGATGAACTTACTGTTACGGCATCAGAACCGATTTTTGACGAACATGGTGAAATCGTTTATGTGGCGTGTATCGATATGCCGTTGGCAGAGGTATTGAAAATTGCCCATCCGATGGCACTTGAATCAGCAGCAGGACGCTTTTTTAGATTAGCGTATGCAGGATTTACCGTTGTTCTTGCTTTGGTTGCGTTGTTATTGTTTGTCAAAGGTATCGAGGGATTTTTATCGTATGGATTTGGTCATGTTGATCGAATTGAGATTAAAGATATTTTTGAAGCCACGATTTTATTGACGTTATCACTCGCAATACTCGATTTGGTGAAAACACTCTTTGAAGAGGAAGTGTTGGGCAGGCCTAAAAATGATCCGGCTTCGAGTATCCATAAAACAATGGTCCGCTTTTTAGGTTCGATTATCATCGCCCTTTCGATAGAAGCGCTGATGTTGGTATTCAAATTTGCCATGACCGAGCCGCACATGATTGTAAATGCAATCTACATAATCGCAGGGGTAGCGATGCTTCTCGTCGGACTTGCGATTTATATCCGTTTTACGAATTTAGGAGAACGCCGTTGATAGCAATTGTCGATTATAACATGGGCAATCTTGCCAGTGTCAAAAATGCATTTGATCTTTTAGGGGAAAAAGTTATTGTTGAGTCTGATCCTGAAAAATTAAAAACGTATGACCGTATTATCCTCCCCGGAGTCGGTGCATTTGGAGATGCGATGGAGCATTTGAGAGAGCGGGGTATGGATGAAGCGGTACGTGAATATGCCGCGAGCGGAAAATATCTCCTCGGAATCTGTTTGGGGATGCAGCTGCTGTTTGAATCGAGTGAAGAGTTCGGAATATCTGAGGGGCTTGGATTGATAGAGGGGCGAGTAGTGGCGTTTGATACGAGCCGTTTTAAGACTCCTTTGAAAGTTCCCCATATGGGATGGAACCGGATGTTTACACGGGAACACCCGTTATTTGCGGGACTCGATGAAGCCCATTATCTTTATTTCGTCCACTCCTATCATGCTCTGTGTCAAGATGAAAGAGACAGTATTGGTGAGTCCGTTTACGGATACCGTTTTACAAGTGCAGTAGCCCATGAAAATGTTATGGGAATTCAGCCCCATCCAGAGAAAAGCCATCAAAACGGTTTGAATATTCTCAAAAATTTTATTAACCTATAAAGGATTTTATTTTATGACAATTTTTCCAGCGATCGATCTCAAAGACGGCAAAGCAGTCCGTCTTACTAAAGGACTTATGGAGAGTGCTAAAATCTACTCTGATACTCCATGGGAATTGGTTAAAACATTTGAAGAGATGGGTGCTACTTGGGTTCATTTAGTGGATCTTAACGGGGCGTTTGCAGGAGAGCCAAAAAATTTGGAACAAATTCGGGCTATTCGTGAAAATTGTAATGTTAAACTCCAACTTGGCGGCGGTATTCGTGATGAAGCGACGATTCAGCGTTATTTGGAATTAGGGATAGATCGTCTCATCTTAGGTTCGATTGCTCTGCGTGATCCTGAATTTGTGAAATCAATGGCGGCAAAGTACCCTATTGTTGTTGGCATTGATGCGATTGATGGATACGTTGCTGTTGAGGGATGGGGCGAAGTAAGTTCCATGAGAGCGACTGATTTGGCACGTGCTTTTGCAGACGCGGGTGTGGAAGCTATTATTTGTACCGACGTAGGGCGTGATGGTACTCTTAGTGGTGTCAATGTGGAATTTACCCTTGAAATAGCCAGAGCCTCCAAAATACCAACGATCGCAAGCGGCGGTGTTAAAGATGGAAGTGATATCGAAGCCTTGCAACTGTCTCAAGAAGTCTCCGGTGTAATCGTTGGGAAAGCATTTTATGAGGGAAAAATTGATCTCAAAAAATATCTTTAAACTTCTCACAAAGATGGATAGGTTATCATTGGGATATTTATTCTCTCTCAATAAGAATTGACAAAAGGATTTGCTTTGAAATTATTAGTTGTAGATGATAGCTCGACAATGCGCCGTATTATCAAAAACACTCTTTCTAGACTTGGTTACGAAGATGTTTTAGAGGGTGAAGACGGATTGCAAGGATGGAGTGTTCTTGATGCTAATCCAGATATGGGAATGTTGATTACGGACTGGAATATGCCGGAGATGAATGGACTTGAATTGGTTAAGCAAGTGCGTGCCGACCCACGTTTTAGCGATCTTCCGATCATTATGGTTACGACTGAAGGGGGGAAAGCAGAAGTTATTACTGCCCTTAAAGCAGGGGTCAATAATTACATTGTTAAACCGTTCACTCCTCAAGTTTTAAAAGAAAAACTTGCTGCCGTACTTGGTACTGAGGGTTAATGCAAGACTACTATTATATGTTGGTGGTTAAGCCATCATCGCATAGAGAACTTTTTAGCGATTTTTTAGTTGATGCTATCCCTGTCGGTTTTGAAGAGATTGATGAGGGGTTTATCATTCGTAGTGAAGAGGACCTCGAAACCATTATGTGGGGAATCGAGCAGTTTAGCGAAGCACTGCAACGTGCATTAGGTGAGGTTGTTGATGTTGATATGACCCTTACTAAAGAGAAAAATGACGATTGGATTGCGCAGTATCAACAAGGGATAACACCGATTAAAATTGAGCCGTTTTACATTCATCCTACATGGGAAAAACCGTGTGAGGGGATGTTAAACATAGCCATCGATCCTGCTCTTGCTTTTGGAACAGGGCATCATCCCACTACGGCTTCATGTTTACGTGCTGTAGCCAAATACGTTAAAACAGGCGATGAAGTTATGGATGTTGGATGTGGCAGCGGGATTTTAGCGATTGCTGCAATTAAAAAAGGGGCTATGGTCGATGCGTGTGATACCGATCCCCTTTCGGTAGAAAATGCAATTGCCAATGCAGAGCAAAACCAGATTACTTATCGACGCCTCTGGGAAGGCCCCGTTCAAGAGAGTGATGAAACGTATGATGTGATCATCGCAAATATTGTTGCTGATGTCCTTGTTTTTATTGCGAGTGATCTTAAAAAACGGTTACGTGAAGGGGGCATTTTGATCCTCTCAGGGATAATGGATAAATATGAAGATAAAGTTCTACGCGCTTACAAAACGCTTGAATTAACAGAACGTATCGTCGAAAATGAATGGGTGACACTGGTCGTTACTCAAAAAGGAAACTAATTCTATGTCTAAAAACGAATCGAATCCGAATCCGGATAAAAACAGTAATTTTTTTAACAAAAATCCTTTAATTACCTTTGCTATTTTTTCAATCGTTATTATTATTTTGTTCAAAGCTGTAATAGGGGATGAAAATGAGCTCACCGGTAAAATAAATGGTCAAAATGTGACACGTACCCAAGAGATCAGTTACGCTGATCTTAAAAAGCTTATCCAAGATAAACAGGTTGAAAAAGTCTCTATCGGACAAACCTACATACGTGCTGTTGGAAACGATGGAACCGGTAAAGTGGCTTATACCACTCGTATCGTTGGTCCCGATGCTACACTTATCCCGTTATTGGATGAAAAAGGGATTAACTATGTCGGCTTTTCAGAGAGTAACTGGTTTACGGAAATGTTTGGATGGTTGTTTCCTTTCTTAATTATTATTGCTATTTGGATGTTTTTTGCAGGTCGTATGCAAAAAAGCATGGGTGGCGGTATTTTGGGGATGGGAAATTCCAAAAAACTGATTAATTCCGAAAAACCGAAAACGAAATTTGATGATGTAGCCGGTGCGCAAGAAGCTAAAGAAGAAGTTTTAGAGATTGTCGACTTCTTAAAATCTCCGGATCGTTACGTAGAACTGGGGGCGAAAATTCCTAAAGGAGTGTTACTCGTCGGTAGCCCTGGTACCGGTAAAACATTATTGGCAAAAGCCGTTGCAGGAGAGGCAGAAGTGCCCTTTTTCTCAGTATCGGGATCGAGTTTTATCGAAATGTTTGTCGGTGTCGGTGCGGCACGTGTTCGTGATTTATTTGAGCAAGCAAAAAAAGATGCCCCTTCAATCATCTTTATCGATGAGATCGATGCAATCGGTAAAAGCCGTGCAGCAGGCGGGATGATGGGGGGAAATGATGAGCGTGAACAAACCCTCAATCAACTCCTCGCCGAGATGGACGGTTTTGGAACCGATACTCCGATCATCATTTTAGCAGCGACTAACCGTCCTGAAATTCTCGATCCTGCACTTCTTCGTCCGGGACGATTTGACCGTCAAGTATTGGTCGATAAACCCGATTTCCAAGGGCGTATTGACATTCTTAATGTTCATGCTAAAGGGGTGAAGCAAGATGCAGATGTTGATCTTGAAGAGATTGCGCGTCTTACTGCAGGTCTTGCCGGAGCAGATTTAGCCAACATTATTAATGAAGCGGCATTACTTGCAGGTCGCAAAAGCCAAAAAACTGTACGTCAAGCTGATATGCGTGAAGCGGTAGAACGTGCTATTGCCGGATTGTCGAAAAAGAGTCGTCGTATTGATGAAAAAGAGAAGCGAATCGTGGCGTATCATGAGAGTGGACATGCATTATTAGCAGAGACAACTAAGGGCGCTAAAAAAGTTTCCAAAGTTTCTATTGTCCCTCGTGGACTGGCAGCATTAGGCTATACACTCAATACCCCTGAAGAGAATAAATATTTGATGCAACGTCATGAATTAATCGCTGAAATCGATGTATTGCTCGGAGGACGTGCAGCAGAAGAGGTCTTTATCGGTGAAATTTCTACCGGCGCAGCCAATGATTTGGAACGAACAACCGATATTCTCAAAGCGATGGTACAAATGTATGGTATGAGTGATGTCGCAGGTCTAATGGTACTAGAACGTCAACGCAGTACTTTCTTGGGCGGCGGTATGACTCAGGCAAAAGAGTACAGTGAAAAAATGGCTGAACAGATGGATGAGTTCATTAAATCCACTTTGGCTGAACGTTATATTGCGGTCAAAGAGCGATTGGAAGAATATCGTGATGCTATCGAAAAAATCGTCGAACTTTTGTATGCAAAAGAGAATATCAGTGGTAATCAGGTTCGTGAGATAATTCAAGCTTTTGAAGTTGAAAATAATATTGAAACAAAAGTAGAAGCACCCAAAGAGACACCATCAAGTAAAAAAATAGTCATTGACGAATAAAAGGGAGATATTATGAGCGTTCAAAGTGATACCTTTATCCTTTCTAGCCGAGGATGGTTACTATCGGGTGTGTTGAGCGCTCTTTTTTTATTTTTCACAATGACCGGTTTGCACCTTTTTCAATTTTTATTCGGTGCATTATTGTTGGCTGTATTGATCATCTTTCGTAATCCGGAGCGCAATACACTCCAAAGTGAAGAGCAGGGGATTATCAGCAGTGTAGATGGCGTTGTCCTCTCGATCGAAGAGACGATGGTGGACGAGCAAAAAATGACTAAACTCACCATTATGAATTCGTTGTGGGATGTATCGATTCTGCGTGCACCGTTCGATGGTAGTATTGAAGGGTTTAAGATTCGTCGTGGAGCTTCATTGCCACTTTATAACCCAATGGCAGATACATTAAATGAGAAAGCAGTTCTCTCTTTTCGATCCTCAAAAGGGGATGAAATTTATATCGAGCATTTGAGTGAACAAAGCTGTTTTCCTATCGGTATCGAGGTAGAAAAAAGTCAAAAATGTAAAGAAGGTACCCGTTACGGTTTTTTAGCTAAAGGTCGAACGATTATTTATTTACCACAAGATACGCGCTTATCCGTCAATGCAGGTTCTTCGGTTCGTGCCGGTGAGAGTGTTATTGGGTATCTAAACGCAGCGTAAGTCGATGCGTCAGCCCCCACCGCCTATTGCCTATCTTCTCCCTAACCTTTTTACCGCAGCTTCAATTTTTACCGGTTTTTTTGCTATCTCTTTAGGGGTAGAGGGAGAGTTCGTTTCTGCCGCTTGGTTCATTTTTTTGGCGCTTATTTTTGATGGGCTAGATGGACGTGTAGCCCGTATGACAAACACTGCCAGTCATTTCGGGGTAGAGTTTGATTCTTTGGCTGATATCGTTGCTTTTGGAGTTGCTCCTGCTCTGTTATTGTATTTTTATGTCGGTGACTTGTATGGTCGTATAGGGATTGTGGTGAGTGCCCTTTTTATTATTTTTGGGGCGGTTCGACTCGCACGATTTAATGTAACGACATCACGGATAGAACCGAGTGTTTTTATCGGTCTTCCTATTCCAACAGCGGCTATTATGATCTCAATTGCGATTATTTTACTGGAACAATATCGCGATTTTGTCCACTTAAAAGTTTTTATTTTACCCTTAAGTGTCCTTTTGTCTATTTTAATGGTGAGTAACATACGCTATCCAAGTTTCAAAAAAATCAGCTTTAAATCATTTCATTTTATGCGCTTTTTGGTTGGATTGATTGTGATTGCGTTGGGTGTATTTATTTACCCGATTGAGGGGATGGCCATTATTGCAGCGGGCTATTTACTTTATGGTCCACTGCGAGCCTCATTCTATCTTTTACGCCGTTTTTTATAGGGCGTGGTATTTTTTAGGCTCATTGGCAAGTTTATCGGTATCAATTCTAAAATCAAAATAGCGCGATACAAAACCGGTATTCCCCATTTTACTCAGTTGAATAATGGCACCTGGATTATTGCGTACTTGCATGTAAAGCAGTGCAAGGGCGTAACGACTCTCTAAAAAGTTTGTATTCTTTAATTTTGAAAGTTCGAGCAAAGCGATAGCATTTTCATAATGTTCTGAGCCGATTGATGCGCAGGCACCCATAAAAAGGGTATGCTCATCACGTACTTTGTAGGTATCAATGAGTTGATTGTAGAGGGTATAAGACTTTTCAAACTCTTGCTTGTAAAAATAGGCCTGAGCCAGTGCTCCCATAATATCAGCAGCATGATCGGTAGTCGTTTGCAGTTGGTTTTCAAGACGTTCGATCAAGGGGACAAGCTGTCCAGTCATCATCGCCATTAAGATACTCTTGTCCCTTGTGAGTTGTGGTCCAAAATAAAGATCATCGTATTGAAAGGTTTGTTTTTTGAGATAATTGATAGCAGAAGAGGCGAACTGTTTTGTTTTTTGGTCACTAAAGTGGGTATCAATCACGATTAGGTGGGGAAGAATATCGTTAGGTTGAAGTGATGCTAACCGTTTTGCTGTTTTTTGAGCGATCTCAGTCTTACCCATTTCGGTAGCAATAGCAATTTTTAATGCTAAATATAGAGGTCGTTCTTTATAGGTATTATCGAGCCATTTCGCTGCACTAGGGAGATTGTTTTGGGTAATATCTACCATTGAACGGTAAAGTTCAAACTCTTCTTTCACTGCTTCTTGCGCGAGGTTATCTTTTAAAATTGAACTCAATTTAGGATTGCTTTTACCGATCATCTCAGAACTCATAAGGGCAAAAATTCCGGACATATAGTTATTGGCATCAAGATGGTAGGAGCGAAGAAAATGATCATACGCTTTAGACACATCGCCTAATTGTGCGTAGGTAAGTGCTAAATTGTAATGTAAAATGGAGTGTTGCGGATTGCGCTTTAGAAGAGCTAAGAGTTGTTGATTGGCATCTCGAAGGCGGAATTTAAGGGCTTTTTGTATCGCTAGTGCTATGCCGTAATCAACGCTGGAAGCACGGGTACTTTTTTGTAAATACTCTTTTGCACTGGTTATGTCATCAATGTAAATGTTGGCATTTCCTTTACGGATATAGCTAATGGTTTGATCGGCATTAAAGATTTTGTAAGGGGCAAAATAAAAGAGAGTTTGATAGATTTTTGTCCGATTGTTTTGCTTACGATCTCGATAAACCTTTTGTATATCATCCGGATTAAAAAGAGATGACTTTAAAATAACTTCAATCGGATAAGGTGTATAAACTTCATTCGGATAGGTATCCGTTGTATCTTTTATGAGTACACCGGCATCACCTTGGAATCCTGATTTTAGATAGACGAAAGCAAGAGCAAGCTGTTCTTGAATTGGTTTGTCATTTTGAATCATTGCATCGCTCAAATACTTTTTAGCCAAAGTCAAATCACCAATGTTCGCATACATCAGTCCCAAGGAAAAAGAGTCTTCTTCTTGAAACGGATTTTCTAAGGCACTGATAGCATCATCATAATCACCATAAAGTGCTCCGATTTTAGCTCGGAGTTTATTTTGAGTTTCTAGATATTCTTCGGTGGTAGGGTGTTTAAGGGCACTAAGGGCTTCTAAATAACGTCCTTTATAGTAATTTATCAATGCATAATAATAAGAATACATTGGTGAATTAACCTCTTTCGGGAGGTACGTTTGTGCCATATCGATGTAATAATTGAAATCTTTTTCCCGTTTTAGATGTAAAGCGCAGACTGCCGCATTAATAGCACTAACACATCGATTTTCGCTGCTCTCTATAGAGCGTTTAAAGTTCTCCAACGCCCCTGCATGTTCTCCCTCTTTGAGTTGTACTACCCCTAGATTGTATTGGCTGATTGCTTCGGAATAGAGGGCGATTTTTTCATAAAGTTTTAATGCTTCTGTTTGATTGCCGTTTGTGTACAAATAGTTGGCACGTTCGATCATGTTTTCCAAAGCGCTTGGTTCGATAATTGTTTCATCGGTTTTTTTGATTTTATCGGCGATAGGGGCATCGAGGTTTTGGGTGATAGCCTCATCGGTTCCGCTAAAAAATAGAACCCAACTGCTTCCGCCAACGAGTAGTAAAAGGGCAAGTGCTCCACCGATAAAAATGAGTTTTTTCTTTTTGTTTGAGCTCTCATCCGGTTCAGAAGTATCATTGCTCGAAGAGGGAGCGGTATCCATACCTGCCGCATCGGCTTCTTCGATAATGATTATCTCTTCTTGTTCTTCGGCCATGGCGTATCTTTATCCTGATTAAAGGTATTTTTGAAGAACAGCAGGGATGCTAATCGTTCCGTCTTCGTGTTGGAAGTTTTCCATAATAGCTATCATCGTCCG
>NZ_JAQTYM010000016.1 GCF_028688295.1 Sulfuricurvum sp. | reverse complement strand
CTATAGAGAGGGGGAAACGCCCGGTCCCATTCCGAACCCGGAAGCTAAGACCCTCATCGCTCATAATACTGCATCTTTCAGGTGTGGAAACGTAGGTCGCCGCCTGGCTTTCAGAATTTATCCTTCTCTTCTTTTTAAACCTCATTCAAATAAATCCTATTAACTCAATCACTCATTACCAACCTATTATTGAATAGTTCTCAAAATAAGGTCAACTTTATAGCATGAAACAACTAACAATGATCGATACACGTGCAAAATGTTATAAATGCTATCGTCCAATTAGCTCTTGTATGTGCTCCTACGTCAAATCAATCGATACAACGACCAAATTTGTGATCTTAATGCATCCCAAAGAGTTCAAAAAGACAAAAAATGGGACAGGTCATTTAACTCATCTCTCTTTGAATAATTCTGAACTCTATATCGATGTCGATTTTAGTGAGCATAGTGCGATCAATGCACTGATAGAGAATGAGAATAATCTTTGTTTTGTCCTCTACCCTGGAAAAAACAGTATAAATATCAATACACAAAAGATTGAAACTAATGACAAGCAGATTATTATTTTCATAATTGATTCAACTTGGCCGTGTTCAGTAAAGATGCTCCGATTAAGTCGTAATCTTCAGCAATTGCCACGCCTTAGTTTTACCCATACTAAAATATCACAATTCCAAATAAAAGAGCAGCCAAAAGAGTATTGTCTATCTACTATTGAATCGACTCAAACGCTTTTAGAAATTTTAAATGCTCAAGGATTAGAATTGATAGATGAGGATGCTATCGAACATTTTTTAGATCCATTTATGGCTATGGTTAACTATCAGATTATGTCAGCATCAAGATCGAACGATACCGTTCGTTTTATCCCTAGAGAGGCTCTTTAAAGATTTTTATCGTCTTCAAATTCTTCGAAAAGACCTGATGCATCAACAATTTCATTATCTCTTTCTTTTATAGCTTCAGCTTCTTCTATTTTAGCGTACTCCATTTCAACGTATTCAATGAAATGCTCTAAATCATTTTCTGGGTTATAATCGGCGGCATATTCCAAAGCGATATCAATAAATTCAGCGCCACATCCAAAATTAATCAATTCTTGTTTTAAATTCATTTTTATCCTTTGTATTTTGTGATGACATTATAATAGGTTACTTTTTCTTTTTGTCATCTATCATCCATAAAAATGGATAAACTAATGTGCGTTTTACCATATTATAGGGGGCAGTTACAATTTCTTTTGCAATAGCTGTTTCAATTTTTGGATTCTCAATATTTCCGCTAATCGAGACTGTTGTTGATATTGACCCATCGTCACCAAAGAGGATATAACCAACCATAGGGACTTTTGCAAGCGCTGACCCAAGGTCTGTCTTGAGGGTAAGTGAGCCATTGAGAGTTTTGGTTTTTAAATTAGAATTTCCTTCACCTAATATTTTTATTTCCGGTGAGTTTAGGGTGAAATTATGAACGTTTACTATCCCATTTTTATAGTTAAACTGTGCATATCCTTCTTCTACTGGTAAACCTTGAGTATTGTAATTAGGAAGTGAAAATGTTGCTAATGATGGAACAGTATTGATGAAAGCTAACACATTGTTAAGAAGCTTATAGTCTTTTAAGATGGTATTTTCAACTCTCATAATTCCTTCGAATTCATCAGATTTGCCTTTAGCTTGAAATGAAAAATTACCACCGCTAAAATCGCTTAGGGCAAAAAGATCTTCCATAAATGTATCATTAAATCCTTTCCCGTTAATGTAAAAATCATTATTGCGTATTTTGAGGACGGCATTCCCACTTCTATGTTGCAGCGATGCATCTAAATCATCATTATTGAGTGTTGCTTGCATTGAATCAGCAAGTATTTTTCGATCTTTCATCAAAAATAGATAGGTGTTATCTGCATAGATTCGAATAGGAAGATACGAATTTTCTTTGTTGGGTATCAAGGAAGGTATTTGTTTTTGTGATGACAAAAATGCAAATAATTGAGGTACATTTATCCCCATATTCTTTGCTTTTATAAGAATATGATCTTCATATTTATTAATATTGATGCGGTTATTAACGCGTATTTGTGTATGACCATCTTGATAAGTGCCATTGAAGCGATAGTGTGAGATGGGGAGAGAATTAATCATCATAAGATGATACGGATACCGAATCAGCCCCTCAAAGCTATAACGCGAATTTTTCGGTGTGTAATAAATATTTAAATTTCCATCATTAATGTGATATTGACGTAATAGCGGAGAACGCTTTGTGAGTAGTGAAATATCATCCAGTGTTATTTTCCAACCATTAGGTATAGTCGTAAAATGCGTTTTTAGCGTATTGGCATCTAAAATAAGTTCTTGACCAGAAGCATCAACTTTAAGTTTGATATTTTCTTGAGTATCAACAAGTGGAGATACTTTTGGACTGATGGGAATAATATTACTGATATCAACTGAACCCAGCATCGTTCGTAACGAAAATTTACCGCTAAAATTCCCTTTGAATAAATCATCTAATACCGTTTCAATAGAATCAAAAGTAATTGTTTCTTTGTGCATGACAGCATTAAAAGGGGATAATAATAGTGGAAGTTGATTAATGCTCCATGCAGAACTTTGATAGCTGCGTAGAGTTGTAAGATTACTATCGTGATAAATATTAATCTTAAAAGGTGAATGGCTGAGTTGGATATCCCCGAGCTTAAAAGAATCAAGTTCTATTTGCATATCTGTATGTTTTTTTGTTCCGTCTAAAAGAGCGCTAATTTTTCCTTGAACAGTATTGGAAATTGAAAAAGGGACAGAGTGGAAGGAACTGGTTGCTTTTTGATAATCAAAGGGGGCTCGAAAGGCGTCTATAGTAAGCTTTTCTCCCATTAAATTCCACAATGATGGCATTACTACTAGCGAATCACCTTTTGGTGAGATAAGGTACGTTAATTGGAGAGGTTGAAGTGGACTGTATAGGTGTAAATGAGTTTTGTTTGAAAGAGGAGATATGTCAAAAGCTTCGATATTGACAGCACCTTTTCTTGATGTTGCATCATATTCACCACTCACTCTAGCATGTGCAATATCATCACCGTAATGGGCAGTAAATTGCTCAAATGTGACCTGCGTGTTGTGCAGTTTAACAATTCCACCATCTGAATATAGAGGAATGGAACTAAGCAGAATTTCCATAGATGATGGACGAAAAGTACCATTTGCTTTAGTTTCATGGGTATGGAGATTAACAGAGAGATTAAGATCGATATCACATATTCCTGACGTTTGTTGGATCGGAAGATCAATCTCATAAAAATGCAAAAGTTCTAAGATAGATTCGTTTAAGACAGCGCGTTTACTCAGAAGATGTATCTCCAGCATACTTTGTGGAGTTGTAAAGTCAATACTTAGACGGCTCTTTTCAGTTGGCAGATTATAAAAATGCCCCTTTAGAGGGAGAATGTAAAGTTTCCCATTGATAAATTTCAACTTAATATGTGGAGAATAGATAGGCTCAAACCCTTCTGCAAAGGTATATTCACCGTTTTTTACATAAGCGTCTGCACGTAATGAGGTGATAATTTCTTCAGGTTTATCATAATGAAACATACCCGATAAATGGTGAAGTGTAAATGATGAAGCTTTTGCGTATTGGATAATCCATGGCTGTATCTTGGCATCGACCTCGAAAAAATCGATAATTGGTTTTATGGTTGTTAGATTATTGTCAAAATTTGCCGTAAAACGTAATTGAGTGGTATCACCACGAGCTTTGAGATGCAGCGTTGGTATTTTAGGAAATTGCATTGATATATCAGCGTATAGCTGTTGTTCTATGAGCTCAATTGAGAGCTTTGCATCCACTAAAGCTCCTTTAATACTCCATTGCGAAGCATTTAGCTTAAATAGTTTTTCATCAATATTAAAGAAAGCAGTATACGAGACATTTTTGTCATACAGTGTAATTACGCCCGGTAAATTTTCACGATAATGAAGTGAAAAATTTAAGTGATCGTACACTACGGTATCAACCTTTATCTCTTTTACCCATTCTTTTGTATAACGTATAACTTGAGGTAGTTTGCCGAGAGGCTCTAGTGTTAGAGGATATTTTTCATGTTTTAAAGCGGTGAGATCAATTTTTGATGCATTGATAAGGAGTGAATTTTCCCATTTGAGATATAATTTCTCGATTATGAGCCCTTGATAGCTCAATCGATCGATTTTAATACCTTCAAGCAAAGCGACAAACGTGAAAAAAACAAGAAAAAAAGTAAATAGCAAACCTAAAAGAAGATATCTATGGGTTTTAGGGATGATTGTAGTAATGATTGTCTCTTTCATGACCTACCTGTTTTCAACCGTCACATCACCTAAAATTGTCTATATTCCACAAGGATCTGTCTTTAAAAGTATAGCACACCTCCAAGATGAAGGGGTAAATGTTTACCAATTTGATGCTTTTATTTTACGACTTCTAGGTCAGCCTCAACAAGGATGGATTGACATTAAAGAGGAAAAAATGTCGAGGATTAAATTTCTCAATCAATTAACAACCGCAAAAGCGGCAACACGACAAATTACCTTAATTCCTGGTGAGACAACGATTGTTTTTTTACGGCAACTTAGTGAGGAACTTTCGCTTGATATGAAAGTTCTGCAAAATAGCTATGAAAAATATGCCACTTTTAAAGAGGGGAGTTTTGTCCCGGACACGTATAGCATCCCAAATGAAATTAGTGAAGAGAAATTGATCGTACATCTTTTGAATGAGTCTGAGAAAAAAATGAGAAGATGGGCAGATGAGTATAAACAATCGTATGACAAAGATAAATGGTTACAAATTGTAACAAAAGCATCTGTTATACAAAAAGAAGCAGCTTCACTCGCAGATATGCCGTATGTCAGTTCTGTCATAGACAATCGAATCAAGTCGAACATGCGTTTGCAGATGGATGGGACTTTGAATTATGGAGAATATTCTCACCAAAAAGTGACGGCACGACGAATTAGAACAGACAAAACTCCCTATAATACGTATAAAAACAAAGGTTTGCCTCTCTATCCCGTTTGTAACGTATCTAAAGATGCGATACATGCGGCACTCTATCCTGCAAGGACGGATTATCTTTATTTCGTTCGTGGAAAGAACGGTGAGCATATTTATAGTAGTTACTTTTCTACACACCGTAAAAACATAGTAAATGCTACAAAATGAAACATTTTATCAACTTATTAACGCTAATAGACACTCAAATAGAAAAAATCTCTCGGTAAGTGTTATGATGTTTGTATAAAAAAAAATGACAGGAGAACCTGATGGCAAAAATCATTTGGTCAGTAATTGACGAAGCACCGGCACTAGCGACATATTCGCTACTTCCAATCGTAAATGCATTCACACAAGCCGCAGGCGTAGAAGTTGTTACAAGTGATATTTCACTTGCAGGTCGCGTTATCGCTACATTCCCAGAACGCATGAGTGATGCGCAACGCATCCCTGATAATCTTGCTCAGTTAGGTGTTATTGCTACGCAACCCGATGGTAATATCATCAAACTTCCAAATATCTCTGCTTCAATTCCACAGCTTAAAGCGTGTATTGAAGAGCTTCAAACTCAAGGTTACGATCTTCCGTCGTATCCGGAAGAGCCTAAAACAGATGAAGAAAAAGAGATTTTTGCACGTTATGCTACATGTCTTGGTTCAGCGGTTAATCCGGTTCTTCGTGAGGGTAACTCAGATCGTCGTGCGGCGGTTGCGGTTAAAAACTTTGCAAAGAAAAACCCACACAAACTACGTGCGTGGGATGCGGATTCAAAAACTCGCGTTGCCCACATGAACAGCGGTGATTTCTACGCGAATGAGCAATCAATCACTAAAGTAGGGGATGGCAAAGTTGTTATTTCTTTGAACGGCAAAACTCTTAAAGAGATCAATGCGGTTGATAGTGAAGTACTCGATGGTACCTTCTTGAGTGCAAAAGCGTTACGTTCATTTTATGCTGATGCGATTGCAGAAGCGAAAGAGAAAAACATCCTTTGGTCTATCCACCTCAAAGCAACGATGATGAAAGTATCCGATCCGATCATGTTCGGTCATGCGGTATCTGTCTTCTTTAAAGATGTATTTGAAAAATACGGAGCTGATTTCAAAGAGATCGGTGTTAACCCGAACCTCGGTCTTGGTGATCTATACAAAAAATTGGCAAAACTCCCCGCTGATAAAAAAGCGGAGATCGAAGCGGCTATCATGGCGGTTTACCCGACTCAACCGGCTATGGCAATGGTTGATTCTGATAAAGGGATCACGAACTTACACGCATCTAACGACGTGATCATCGATGCATCACTACCGGTTGTGGTACGTGATGGCGGTAAAATGTGGGATCCGGCAGGGAAAGTACAACAATGTATCGTAACAATCCCGGATCGTTGTTACGCAACCATGTACTCAGAGTGTATTGAAGATTGTAAGAAAAACGGACAATTCGACGTTACGACTATGGGTTCAGTATCAAACGTCGGTTTGATGGCTCAAAAAGCGGAAGAGTACGGCTCACACCCGACAACATTTGAAATTGCAGAAGACGGCGTTGTAAGTGTATCTGATGATAGCGGCGTGTTGATGACTTTCAATGTTGAGAAAGGTGATATCTGGCGTATGTCGAGAGCGAAAGATATCCCGATCAAAGACTGGGTACGTCTTGCGGTTGAGCGTGCAGAGATCGAAAACGTTCCGGTTGTGTTCTGGTTAGATGAAAACCGTGCGCACGATGCTGAAATCATCAAAAAAGTGAACGCGTACCTTCCTGAGTTCAACAAAAATGGAATTGAGTACCACATTTTGGCTCCTGAAAAAGCGATGGCGTTCTCTTTGAAACGTGTACGTGCAGGGCAAAACACCATTTCAGCAACAGGTAACGTTCTTCGTGACTATTTGACTGACTTGTTCCCAATCCTTGAGCTTGGAACGTCGGCTAAAATGCTCTCTATTGTTCCTCTTCTTGCAGGTGGTGGATTGTTTGAAACAGGTGCGGGCGGATCGGCTCCGAAACACGTTGAGCAATTCGTAAACGAGGGTCACCTTCGTTGGGATTCATTGGGTGAATTCTTGGCTCTTGCTGAGTCACTACGTCACATCAATAAAACGAAAAAAGATAACAAATTGAGCGCTCTTACAGCGGCTCTCGATGAAGCAAACGCGGCGTATTTGGATAATAACAAAGAACCATCACGTAAAGCGGGTGAGCCGGATAACAAAGCAAGTCATTTCTTCTTGGCTCAATACTGGGCAAAAGCGTTGGCTGAGCAAACTGTGGATGCAGAACTTGCATCAAAATTTGCTAACGTGGCTAAAGCGTTGTCTGAAAATGAAGCTAAAATCATGGAAGAACTTCTAGCAGTAGAAGGAAAACCTCAAGATATCGGCGGTTACTTCCATCCGGACACAGTGAAAGCAACAGCTGCTATGCGTCCAAGTGCAACATTGAACACCATTATTGGCGCAATCTAAGTGCTTAGATTCCGGTTCGCCGGAATCGTTTTTTATCTGTAGAATTTTCTCTATAGATAAAAGGCGATTTAATCGTCTTTTATTTCTCTAATAATAAGAGAAATACTGATATGACACAAGGAGTAGGAAAATGGTTAAAGGAAAACGTGTCGGAATCGTAGGGGCAGGAAATGTCGGTTCGACGATTGCTTACTCTCTTGCAATGCTTGGCTCTTGCCATGAGATCATTCTTCGTGATAATAAAATCGAAATTGCAAAAGGAAAAGCACTTGATATGTCACAAGCGGCTGCCGCTGTTCGATCACATTCAACCGTAATTGTTGCAGAAACAATGGCTGATATGACCGATTGTGACGTCGTTGTCATTACTGCTGGAAGCCCACGTCTTCCGGGGATGAGTCGTGATGATTTATTGATGATCAATGCAAATGTTACCCGTGAAGTAATCGAGGGAGTTGCAAAATACTCTCCCAATGCAATCGTTATTATGGTTTCTAACCCTCTGGATGCTATGACCTATGTGGCATTGCGTGAGAGTGGTTTTGATCGCAGCCGCGTTATCGGTATGGCGGGAGTATTGGACAGTGCTCGTATGGCGGCATTTATCCAAGAAAAACTCGGATACGGCGGCGGGCAGATTCGTGCGTCGGTTATGGGTGGACATGGGGATGATATGGTTCCTCTTCCGCGCTATTCGACGGTTGCGGGTGTTCCTCTTTCCGATGTCTTAACTCAGGATGAAATCGATGAGATTGTTCAACGCACACGCAAAGGGGGAGCGGAAATCGTAGCGCTTCTCCAAACAGGATCAGCTTATTATGCTCCGGCAAAAGCAACAGCGATTATGGTAGAAGCGATCTTGAAAGATACCAAGCAAATTCATCCGTGTGCCGTTTACCTCGAAGGGGAATACGGTTTTCATGATGTGGTAAGCGGTGTTCCTGTTATGTTGGGAGCCAACGGTGCCGAGAAAATCATTGAAGTAACGTTGAATGAGACGGAAAAAGCAATGTTTGCCGCATCATGTGCCTCGGTTCAAGGGTTGATTGATACCCTCAACACAAATAAATTTTTTGAAGGAGCCAAATAATGAGTTATCGCATCGAAAAAGATACGATGGGTGAAGTTCGAGTACCGAATGACACTTACTGGGGAGCGCAAACACAGCGTTCACTGGAGAACTTCCAAATCGGTGAAGAGAAAATGCCGTATGAAATTACAAGAGCATTTTCTCTTCTCAAAAAAGCGGTAGCGTTGGTTAACTGCGATCTTGGAATGTTGAGTAAAGAAAAAGCGGATGCTATCGCTCAGGCGGCAGATGAGATGCTCTCAGGCAAACTTGATGCTCATTATCCTCTCGTGGTATGGCAAACGGGTTCGGGTACTCAGTCAAACATGAACAACAATGAAGTGTTGGCAAGCCGTGCAACCGAGATTCTCGGCGGTGATTTCCGTACTCAAAAACTGGTTCACCCGAACGATGACGTTAACAAATCACAAAGCTCAAATGACACCTATCCTACTGCATTGCACGTAGCATCGGTGATCGCGGTAGAAACGCGTCTATTGCCTGCAATCGATCATTTACGTAAAACCTTGATCGCTAAAAGCGAAGCGTTCAGCGATATCGTCAAAATCGGACGTACCCACCTTCAAGACGCAACACCGCTCACTCTCGGTCAAGAGATCAGCGGTTGGGTAGAGATGCTCAACAAATGTGAAAAAATGGCAAAAGATTCTCTCGAATCGGTACGCGAACTCGCTCTAGGCGGTACAGCGGTCGGAACTGGGCTTAATGCTCATCCTGAATTAGGTGAGCGTGTAGCGGCAAAACTGACTGAATTAACAGGTCATAAATTTGTAACAGCACCGAATAAATTTCATGCGTTGACCTCTCATGATGCTCTTGTATTTGCACACGGTGCACTAAAAGCCCTTGCGGCGGATATGATGAAAATTGCGAATGACGTTCGTTGGTTGGCGTCAGGGCCGCGTTGTGGAATCGGCGAGATAACGATCCCTGAAAACGAGCCGGGTTCATCCATCATGCCGGGTAAAGTCAACCCGACCCAATCCGAAGCGGTGACCATGGTAACCTGTCAAGTTATGGGGAACGATGCATGTATCGGTTTCGCGGCGAGCCAAGGGAATTTTGAGCTAAACGTATTTAAACCGGTTATCGCCTATAACTTTTTACAGTCGGTTCGTTTGCTCGCAGATTCTATCGTGTCGTTTAACGATAACTGCGCGGTAGGGATCGAGCCGGTACGTGATCAGATCGACGCATATTTGAATAACTCATTGATGCTCGTTACGGCATTGAACCCGTACATCGGGTATGAAAACGCGGCAAAAATTGCCAAAACAGCACACAAAGAGAACTCCACACTGAAAGAGACCGCGATTAAACTCGGTCTACTTACAGCCGAAGAGTTCGATAAATATGTCATCCCTGAAGAGATGACAAGACCAATAGCGTAAACTTATAACAGGAGGAATGGATGAATATTCACGAATATCAAGCAAAAGAATTATTCAAAAAGTACAATGTACCGACCTTGCGCGGTCACATTGCATTTACACCCGATGAGGCGGTTAAAGCGGCTCAAGAACTCGGCGGAAGCATTTGGGTTGTTAAAGCTCAAATCCATGCGGGTGGACGTGGTTTAGGCGGTGGTGTTAAACTCGCTAAATCAACTTCTGAAGTACGTGAAATGGCGGCTCAAATCCTAGGGATGCAACTCGTAACGCACCAAACAGGACCTGAGGGTAAACTCGTACAAAAAGTTTACATCGAAGAGGGCGCTGACATCAAAAAAGAGTACTATCTTGGACTCTTGCTTGATCGCGCACTTGAAATGCCGATCATGATGGCATCTACTGAGGGTGGTATGGCGATCGAAGAGGTTGCCCACAATACTCCTGAAAAAATTATCAAAGTTTCTATCGATCCGTTGACAGGATTCCAAAGCTTTCACGGTCGTAAATTAGCATTTGGCTTGGGTCTTCCGGTTGAAGAGATCAACACGTTTATCAAATTTGCCGCTGCGCTGTACCGTGTTTACATGGATCACGATGCCGAGATGATCGAAATCAATCCTCTTGTTAAAACAGGCGATGGCAAATTCTTGGCACTGGATGCGAAAATGGGCTTTGATAATAATGCTCTTTACCGTCAAAACCAAGTGAACGAAATGCGTGACTTGAGTGAAGAAGAACCAACTGAGATTGAAGCGGACAAATACGGTCTTAGCTACATCAAACTTGACGGTAACGTCGGTTGTATGGTTAACGGTGCCGGTCTTGCGATGGGGACTATGGATACCATCAACTATGAGGGTGGTAAACCGGCCAACTTCCTCGATGTCGGCGGTTCTGCGAGTGCGGAAACGGTAGCTAAAGGGTTTGATATTATCCTCAAAGATCCAAACGTAAAAGCAATTTTCGTTAACATCTTCGGTGGAATCGTCCGTTGTGATCGCGTTGCTAACGGTATTATCGAAGCGACAAAAATCACTAACGTAAACGTACCGGTTATCGTACGTCTTGATGGTACAAACGCTATCGAAGCGGCAGAGATTCTAAAAAATGCCGGTATCGCTAACATCGTAGCGGCAACCGATCTTGCAGACGGCGCACGTAAAGCCGTTGCAGCAGCTAAGGGAGAGTAATTAATGTCTATTTTGGTCAACAAAGATACAAAAGTTATCGTTCAAGGTTTCACAGGTAAAGAGGGGACGTTCCATGCAGAGCAATGTATGGCATACGGCACCAAAATCGTCGGTGGGGTAACTCCGGGTAAAGGTGGACAAGAGCACCTCGGTCAACCGGTATTTAATACCGTAGCTGAAGCGGTTGCAAGCACGGGCGCTACTGTCTCTATGATCTTCGTTCCACCGGCTTTCGTTTCTGATGCGGTTATGGAAGCGGCAGATGCAGGGATCGCTCTTGCGGTTATTATTACCGAAGGCGCTCCTGTAAAAGACATGATGTTTGCAAAAGCGTACGCGGTTAAAAAAGATATGATGACCATCGGGCCAAACTGTCCGGGAATTATCACTGCAGAAGAGTGCAAAATCGGGATTATGCCGGGGTTCATTTTCAAAAAAGGGAACATCGGTTTGATCTCTAAATCAGGGACGTTGACCTATGAGTCTGCGAACCAAGTCGTTAAAGAGGGATTTGGTATTACGACTGCGGTCGGTATCGGCGGTGACCCGATCATTGGTCTCTCGTACAAACAACTCCTTCCGATGTTCGAAGCAGATCCTGAAACACATGCGATCGTTATGATTGGTGAGATCGGCGGAGACTTGGAGATCCAAGCGGCGGCGTATATCAAAGAGCACATCACCAAACCGGTTGTTGCGTTCATCGCGGGTCAAACCGCACCTGCAGGTAAACGTATGGGTCACGCTGGAGCAATTATCTCCGGTGGTGCAGGTACAGCGGCAGAGAAAATGGCAGCTCTCGAAGCGGCTGGTGTAAAAGTTGTTGTCTCTCCAGCGGATATCGGAAAAGCACTCGCGGAAGTGATGAAAAAATAATGATAGCTACTTTTGAAGTTGCAAATGTTCGTTGCGGCGGGTGTGCCAATACGATAACAACGTCACTTCAAAAAAGTGGATTTGAAGAGGTCAGTGTTGATCTATCGTGCGAGCCTCGTAAAGTAACAGTAGAGATTGCAGACGAGGCGCAATTAGCACAAGTTCAGGCTATTTTAAGAAGTCTCGGATATCCTCTAACCACTGATGAGAGAGGATTTAGCGAAGATACGATTTTAAAAGCCAAAAGCTTTGTGTCGTGTGCACTCGGTAAAATAAATTAGTTTAATCTAAAATTGAGGAGAAGGAATGTCAATATTTAAAGCGCCAGAAAACACTCCGGTGTGGGTTGATGAAGCAAGATGTAAAGCTTGTGATATCTGTGTATCAGTGTGTCCGGCAGGAGTCTTAGCTATGAGACTTGAGCCGACATCGACACTTGGAGCTATGATTGAGATCGTAGCGGCTGAAGCATGTATCGGCTGTAATGATTGTGAACTTAATTGTCCTGATTTTGCTATTTACGTAGCGGATAAATCTGAATACAAGTTTTCAAAACTTTCAGATCAAGCTAAAGAGAGAGCTGAAGCTATCAAGAAAAATAAATATATGAAGCTTAGCGCTTAAAAGGAGCAAAATATGGAATTGAGAGAAGTAATTTCAACCGGTAACGATTTGGCGGCTGAAGCTGCGGTAGACGCAGGATGTATGTTCTTCGGAGGATATCCGATTACTCCATCATCTGAAGTTATGCACACCATTTCAGACCTTTTGCCTGAAGTCGGTGGTACGTGTATTCAGATGGAAGATGAAATTGCAGGTATTGCTGCAGCAGTAGGTGCCGGTATGGCGGGTGTTCGTACTATGACCGCTACATCAGGTCCTGGGGTATCTCTTAAAGCGGAAAACCTCGGTTTAGCGCAAATGGCAGAGGTTCCTTTGGTTCTTGTTAACGTTATGCGCGGTGGTCCATCAACGGGTCTTCCGACACGTGTATCTCAAGGTGACGTACGTCAAGCACGTAACCCATCACACGGTGACTATCGTTCTATCACCCTGTGTGCAGGGAACTTGGCAGAGTGTTATACGGAAACCGTTCGTGCGTTCAATCTAGCGGATCGCTTCATGCAACCGGTAATCGTCCTTTTGGATGAGACAATCGGTCACATGCACGGTAAAGCGATGATCCCAACGGTTGAAGATGTTAAAAAAGGGATCGTTCCTCGTAAAGTCTTTACAGGTGCACCTGCAGATTACCGTCCATACGGAGTCGGTGATGATGAAGCAGCGGTTCTTAACCCTATGTTCCAAGGATATCGCTACCACTTCACAGGGCTTCACCATGATGGTAAAGGGTTCCCGACGGAAGAGATTGAAACGTGTCGTAAATTGATTCAACGTCTTGAAGACAAAGTCATGATGCATACGGATGAAATCGAACTTAATGAAGAGTATATGTGTGATGATCTTGAAGAAAACGATGTATTGATCATCGCGTACGGTTCAGTATCATTGGCAGCAAAAGAGTCGATTCGTCACCTTCGTGCAGCAGGGATCAAAGCGGGTCTTTTCCGTCCGATTACCTTGTGGCCAAGTCCGGCTGAGCGTATCAAACATTTTACCGATAAAGTGAAAAATGTTCTATGTGTTGAGTTAAATATTCGTCAATACACCGAAGAAGTTGAACGTGTTGCAAGCCGTCTCGATATTCACGGTTTGTACAAAGTGAACGGACGAGCTATCTCTCCGTATGAAATCGTTAACAAAGTGAAGGAGATCATCTAATGGCTTTCAATTATGACCAATATTTACGTTTAGAAAAAATGCCTACACTCTGGTGTTGGGGATGTGGTGACGGTGTAATTCTTAAAGCCGTTATTCGTGCAATCGAAACTTGTGGTTGGAAACAAGATGATGTGTGTGTCGTATCCGGTATCGGATGTTCTGGCCGTTTCTCATCGTATGTTGATTTCAACACCGTTCATACAACACACGGTCGTACGGTAGCATTTGCAACCGGTATCAAACTTGCTTTCCCGGATAAAAAAGTTATCTGTGTAGCGGGTGACGGTGATGCATTGGCAATCGGTGGTAATCACACGATTCACGCATGTCGCCGTAATATCGACATCAAATTTATCGTTATTAATAACTTTATCTATGGATTGACTAACTCTCAAACCTCTCCTACTACTCCTCAGGGTATGTGGACGGTGAGCCAAAAATCAGGGAATATCGACCCAACATTCGACGCATGTAAACTTGCGATTGCTTCAGGTGCTTCATTCGTAGCGCGTGAGACGATGCTTGATCCGAAAAAACTTGAAAAAGTTTTGGTAAAAGGGTTCCAGCACAACGGATTCGCGTTCTTTGACGTTATGTCAAACTGCCACATCAACCTTGGCCGTAAAAACAAAATGCAAAGTGCGATGGAAAACCTTGAGTGGATCGATAGTATCACAACTCCATTGAAAAAATGGGAAGCACTTAGCGAAGAAGAAAAAATAAACAAATTCCCTACGGGCGTTTTGAAACACGACGAAAATGCGAAAGAGTACTGCGATATGTACAAAGAAGTACAAGCATTCCATCAAGGTAAACGTAAAACGATTACCCAAGACGATTTCGCGAAGAAAATTTAAGGAGAACACTATGGCTAGAACATTAATGAGATTTACAGGTGTTGGCGGACAAGGTGTTCTTCTTGCGGGAGAAATTTTCGCTGCTGCAAAAATCAAAGAGGGTGGTCACGGTCTTAAAACCGCTACCTATACATCACAAGTACGTGGTGGACCGACCGTTGTTGATATCACTTTGGATGATGAAGAGATTTTCTATCCGTATGCAAATGACGGTGAAATCGATTTCATGCTCTCTGTTGCCCAAGCGAGCTACAACCTTTTTAAAGGTGGTGTTTCTGAGGGTGGTACTATCGTTGTTGAGCCAAACTTGGTTCATCCGAGTGATGAAGATCGTAAACGATGGAACATCGTTGAGATTCCAATCATTACCATCGCAAAAGATGAAGTTGGAAACGTTATTACTCAATCGGTTATCGCTCTTGCGATTGCTAACACGTTTATGAAAGCATTGGACGATGAATTACTTCGCGGTGTTATGCTCTCGAAAGTACCGGCAAAAGTACACGATGTTAACAACAAAGCGTACGATCTCGGTAAAAAATACGCTCTCGAAGCGATGGCTTCTTAATTTTCCGCTTAGGCGGGAAATTCCCCCGACAGACTAATTTTTCCCTTTCCATCCCCCTTAATCTATAGTTTGATACGCTGTCACAACACAAAAGGAGTTCATTATGTCAAGATTTGAAGCACTATTCGAAGACGAAGACGATATTTTCAGCGGTTCACCGCAATCAAAGTATTGGGATATCGCCAAACAAGTGAGCGAAGATTTATACCAGTATGATTTTGATGAAATCATCACGAAAATCGCGGTTATGGAAAAGATGCTGATGAAGCAGCACGATGAAGACGATCTAAACCGCATCGTAGAGAGTTATGCTTTGATGAACCAAGAAGAGATCGAATTGCATAAAAAAAGTCTCTACATGGAATATGCAGGACGTTTGATCTATAAACTTTCCGATTGATATTCATTTTCGTCATTCCCAACTTGATTGGGAATCCACCTCTTTAGTTCTCTTTTTAATCAACTTTTCAATATAATTTTATAGGTACAACAGGTGATAGCTTGGAACTAGTAATCCCAAGAGGTAAAGTCCGGGCTGCTGTAGGACACGGTTCCATCTAACGGATGGCCATGGTAACATGAGGGATCAGTGCAACAGAGAGTAGACCGCCTCGCAAGAGGTGAGGGTGAAACGGCGGGGTAAGAGCCCACCAGTCTCTTAGGCAACTAGGAGAGCTATGTAAACCCAACCGGGCAGCAAGAAACAGATGGTTAGCGTCCTACATCGCTATTGTTTCGCTAGAGGCCTAGAGTGATCTAGGCAGTAGATTAATTATCACTTCATCCAGAACCCGGCTTACGTTGTACCTACTTACATTTCTTATGATACAATAATCAAATATTTATTTATGATTAGGAGTATTGATATGCCTGAAATCAGTAGCTTTTACGGTATTCGCGTTTATATCAATTTTCGTGAGCATAATCCTCCTCATTTTCATGCAGAATATGCCGAATTTAAAATCATTGTCTATCTTGATGGTTGGATTGTAGAGGGTAAATTCCCGAAACGTGCCCTTCAAATGCTTTTAGAATGGGCAGAACTTCACAAAGATGAATTGATCGCAGATTGGAATTTGGCGATGGATAAAAAACTACCACAAAAAATTGAACCTCTTAGATAAGGAGCATAGTATGATTTTAGAAGTAACACATGCAACCTATTTAGATGGATATAACCTCAAACTAGTCTTCAATCATACGATAGAGCGAGTTGTTGATTTATCGCATGAGCTTGATGGGGAGATTTTTGTGCCGTTGCACGATATGGACTATTTCAAATCTTTTTTCATCGATTGTGGAACAATCAGTTGGAAAAATGGAGCTGACATTGCCCCAGAATATTTATTCTTTATATCACAAAAGGTAGGGGAAAAGGTTTCTGAGGATGAAGTGGAAATGGAAAATAAAGTGAGTGGGCTTTATTCGTTGGGGAATGTAGGGTAATAGTTTATATATATTGAGAGACTAGCTTCATATTTCCAATACCTTCCCAAAGCTCTCTATTTCCTACAATATAAAAATTTTGTTTCGACCTAGAAACAGCTACATTGAGTAAGTTAACATTGTTTGTTGCCCAACTTCTTGCTCCATTTTGCGTAGGACAAGGTGCACCCAAAAGAAGAATTACGGCTTTCGCTTCCTTGCCCTGAAATGTATGTACCGTTCCAATATTGTTCTTAATCCAATCACTAGGATTGGAAATTCCAAAATTTAAAAGCCGTTCTTGTTCATGCTCCATTCGTCTTCTCATTCTTTCAGCAACAATTTTAAAAGGTGTAATCACAAAAATATCTGGATCACCTGCGAAATACTCAATAGCTTTTAGCAGCATATTACATACTTGTTCGCCTTCTTCAGGGCACCATTTTTCTTCTACGCCTCCGCGTACATCGAACCAAAAAGTTTGGACTCCGAATAACTCTGTAATGTCGGATTTCTTTGTGATTGTGGCATGAACCATTAATCCACAGTAGGCTAGCTTGTTAGAGATTGAGAACATAGGGTTTTCACAGCGACGATGTACAAGAAGAGGCGTTCCAATTCTAATTTCACTTAAATCTCTTGGGATTGTAGCACCATAGATATTGGATTTATCCGAAAGAATTTGAACAGACGCATCTGGCGCAGTCCATTCCGTAGGATCAACTCCTAGATGTTTCGATATCCCCTCAATTATTGAGGACGGAAGTGTTACCACTGGCTCAATTTGTAAAGGATCTCCTACACTTAGTACACGCTTGGCTTTGAAAATGGCTCCAATAGCTTCTTGTGGGGATGCCTGTCCTGCTTCATCAATCAATAACCATCCAAAACTTTCTTTTGGAAGTTCCTTGAGCATCCGCCCAACAGATGCAAAGGTTGTAGACATAACGGGCACAACTAGAAAAGCACTCGACCAAAGGTCTGGTAGCAATTGTTGCTTGTCATGTGGAAGTGAACTACCGCTTAAGCACGAAAAAAATGCGGCCATATTTTGACGAAGCTTTTGACTAGAAGCATCTATAAAAGCTTTGTGTAATTTTATAGATGCAACAAAAACATCATCCCTCAATCGTTGCACTTTATCCGTAAAATTTGGTGTGAATGTTTGCTGTTCTTCATGACTTAAAAGCCATAAATCAGGTGTTACTAATTTCCCACCACAAATTTCAGAGTACTTTTCTAATTTTGAAATAGCTTCACTCAATTCATTTTCAAATACTTTTTCATCTGATTGACATTTAATATATTCGGATTCCAGATTTTCGAGCTTTTTAATAGCGTTTTGTGACTGCATAAGTAGTTGATTGTAATTGTCACGATGCTCTAAGAATTTTGAATAAATATGCTGGTAGTCGTCTTTCCATATTTGCCATTGTGAACGCATAAAGATACGTACCAAAAAATTGGGCTTTCGAGATAAAGATAATTTTTCTTTTTCTTGCTCTATATTAAGAGAGACTTCACTTTGCTTTAAAACAATTTTTAGATTCTCATTGTTAACTTTAGCGAGTTTGATACTTTCAAGTAATTGAATTTGCTTTGCTTGATTGTTGGCAATATTTATTTTCAGCCGAGAAATAAGATGATAATTTTCGTATGCACTCTGTGCTAAAGCAGTCATATTTGCAGCAGCATTTAAGGTTTTGCTAAATTCCTCTTTTGCTTTTTCCCAACGAGCTTTGGCCTCAACTAGATTTTTAGGTGGATCACATTCTTCGATAATTTTTGGGATAATTTCTTTACCGTTTTCATCTATATCAAAGTTTAGTTGTCCAGTGATGTATTTAAAATATTTTTTTAATGAAGAATTGTCATCCCACCACGCTTTATCGATAAAAGCACTTCTATTTTTTGAATTTCCTAAAACAGCTGCGATAATTCCCCATGTTTCGGTGTCTTCACCTTCCCCTGATAACTGATCACTCAAGGTTTTAAAAAAATTAAGTTCCTCGATATTTTCAGCGATCTGTGATTTTCGAGGTAACTCTTTACTAATATTTTCGACGGCTTTGTTATTAGAAGAAGCTACAAGTATTTCATGACCACTAAGTGACTCGTTTAGTTTATAAAGATGAATGAAATTATTGCCTAGCTTCATTTTTCCTGCATAATCAAATGCATCTTCTGCATCTTTAAACTTCAATAATATTTTGGATCGTTCAAGAAGTACGGCAGCAACAATATCACGTAACAAAGTTGTTTTACCTGTTCCTGGCGGTCCGTTTACAGAAAATAGACCTTCTGACCGAAGCTCATCTAATGCTATATTAACCGATGCCTGTTGTAATAGTACAAGTGAATGGTTTCCCTTCCCTGGCCAGCGAGCAAGAGGTGTTTTTATTGGCTCAAGTGCTTTTTCAATGTATATTTTATCTTTTAATATATCATGAGTGCTTTCAGGTTTTAATATCCCAAGATACTGTGATAAAGCTTTGCCACATTTCCCAGTCTCTATAGTTTGTTTAGCTCTTTGTAAATCATTGAGATAAAAACTATTCAGCAGGGGTGTTTCTGGTTCACCTTTACTAAAGGGCTGATACAGCCGAATAGCGAAAGTTGGAGGAGTGCATTCACCTTGGGAAAGATAATAGTTTTGTGTAATCCAGTTAAAAGCTTCTACTGCTTTATTGAGCGAAAAGGGTAAAAGTTGTCCCTCATCATCTTTTTGGTAGATTATTTTTTCTAAGCCATTTTTGAGGTGTTTTTCAGCTATTTCCCAATACTTTAATTCACTTAACTTTCCTTGCATTGCCATCATATAAGCCCAACCAAAACTAGATATAGCCAGTCCCGTATCGGGCAATGGTATCCCATTTTTATTAAGCAAAACAACACCAAGCGATGCTAGCCCTTTGCTTTGTTGGCGCTCAATATGCTTATCTTGATATTTGCTAAGTAATTGAATAGTTGCTTTTTCTAAGCCAATTGCACCCAGATAAACAAGATAGTAAAGATTATTATTTGGTTTGGATTTTTCGCCTAAATTCCATGGTTCTTGTCCTGATTTTAGATAGCATACAGAACCTTGTCCAATGATGAGATCATTAGGAGTTTTATAAGATTGTGGTGAAAGAGCCTCAATAGCCATCCATGTATCGAGAATATTTTCAGGACGGATATCAATTGGTTTTATGTTAGGTTCTTTATCTCCAAAACTAGCTATTATGTCTTTATTTGAAGACAATACTTTATTCCAGTCTATTGGTTTTTCTTCTTCTAAATTTTCGGGATCATATTTATTTTTTTGGATGATTGGAAACGCAATTGTAGTTGCAGTAGAATTAGAAAAATTAACCTCATCAAAAGGAATTAAAGATTGTTCTGTGCTCAATATATTTTGGATTTTATGTAGAAGCTTTCTTGCACTTTGCGTTGATCTATGCATCAGTTCTTCTTCAAGTTCTTCTAAAACGCCATAATCATTTATGGAATTTTCATAAATATCTTCGAGTTCAGAGATTTTATATTTAAAGTATTTTCGGTTTTGCATTATCTTTCATTTATCTTTAATATTATGTTTTATTGCAAGCTCAAACTATTCTCAGCCCCACATCTTCATACTGCTTAAATTTAGAATCATCCGAAACCAACGTATATCCCTGCTGAATACAGTCCCAAATAATCAAACGATCAAACGGATCTCGATGGTTGTCCATTTTTTGAAGTTTGTAAACACTAGACATACTCAGAGGATCAACGCTATGGATTTCAATCCCCATTTGTTTAACAACATCTTGTAGCTCGTCGGGAGCTAATCCTTGAAGCTCCAGTTTTCCTAAGCCGTATTTCAAAGCAATTTCCCAAAAGCTGATATTGGTAACAAAAACACCGTTTTTCGGATTTTTGAGTAGTTCCAGCTTTTTAGTATCTATCTTGTCAGGGTCAAAAATAAGCCATAGCAGAATATGAGTATCGATGATATATTTCATAACCCTAAAAGCTCCTCTTCGCTCATTGCAAAATCATCGCTAAAACGGACACTTCCTTTGTTTTTGTACAAACCGAATTTGCGCTCTTCTTGATTTTCAATGTAAGGATCGTAGGGGACTATCATCGCTACTTTTTTGTGGTTTTTACCATACTCAATGATAAAGGTTTTTCCCTCTTCTTGAACCAAATGCAAGATATTGGAAAAATCACTTTTTAATTGTCCTACCTGTATCGATTGCATGGGATAACCTTTTCTATTTTAGATCATCATAACACTTAATTGACAAGTTGTCAAGTTCATGCTTTAAGAATTAGGAGAATAGTGGACTATGTATTAATGTTTCACTTAAAACTCCATTCCCACCCCATTTTATTCATACACTCATTAAACGATTTTTTCCTCACAGGTTCATTATAATCTTGCCAGCTGTAGGTGGGCGGGAAGATGAATCCTCTTTTTGTATGAGAGAAAATAGTGGGTGTGTTATGGGAGATAGTCGGGTATTGAGAACCTGCTTGAAAAGGACTGCTGTAGTAGAGCGGCGGAAACAAGGTTGTGGCTTTTTGTGCACATTGGCTTTGATCCATGATAAAAGCGGGTGTTCCCATTTGGACGCACAACCATGATCATACGTGATCGTTTAAGCTCGAACGATTATATCGAATATAGCACTATACATCGTACCTATCTTCTAACTGCTATCCAACTCTATAACAATTTCGTCCTTCTTCTTTTGCACGGTAGAGAGCATCATCAGCACGTTTGAATAAATCTAATGCTGAATCAGTACCAGATCGCTGTGCAATCCCTGCACTTATATGAATATGCTGAGAAATTTTAAAATCATGAATTGAAACTTTTTGCATTACACGTGCAACCAATTGTTCTGCATCTTCACTATTTTCTTTGAACGTCAAAATAGCAAATTCTTCACCACCGATACGATAGAGATGATCCTCTTCTCGTAGATTGGAACGTATGAGAGATGTTAAGCTGATAAGGATATTGTCTCCTACTTGGTGCCCATAGGTATCATTTATATTTTTGAAAAAATCTATGTCAAAGATGATGAGTGTCAAGGCAGGATTGTTAATGCGATCTACGAGATCGGTATCAAAACTTCTACGATTGTAGACATTGGTTAATCCATCACGTTCGGCAAGAATCGAAAGGTTTTTATTTTTTTCTTCAATGATTTGCTGTTTATGATCAAGTCGTCGCATAAAAAAGAGGACAATACCAAATAAACTAAGTAAAAAAAGTGTCAGCATTCCCATTATAAGGTAGAAAATCCGATTTGCTTCTGCCAATTCGTCATCAAAGGGCATTTTGAGAGATATGATGGCACGGATATTGCCAACTTTTTCTCCAAATCCCGCTTTATCTCCGTATTGTTCGATTAATTCAGTAGGTGCCTTATCGGGAGTCGAATGACATTTCATGCAAGAATCTTTATTTGGCTTTATGGGCATAGCGTAATAAATATAGTTATGGTTGTTTTCTTGGACAATAGAACTGTATTCTTTGACATCTGGATTCATTCGAAAATATTGGAGCAAATTTCGTTCATCAGCAGATGCACTATTCAGTGTATTTCTAGGATTGTCCGTTGCTAGTTTGTAGTAAATACGTGTAATGTTATGTTCATCTCTAAGTACATTAAGCTGTTGATGAATTCCACGAGCAATATAGGTAAAAGATAAAACTTTCGGATCAAAAAAATCGCTGTAGAGTTTATTTTCCTCTTTAAGTTTGTAAATAACCGGTTTTAAATGATCTTCGAGATAGCTATGCAACGCTTCTTGGTTGAGTAGAAGCTGATCCAGTTTCTTTTTATTTTGATCTTCAGCATATTTGTGAGTATATTCATAGAGTGCCATACCTATTATTACGTAGCCTGCTATGAGTAATAATGAAAAAAAGAGAATAATATTTTTGTTTTTTAAGCTCATACTAGTACCTATGTGTAAAACTGTTTATGTTATATATTATAGCCTATTCATAGTCAAAAAAAATATCAAATAAAAGGGATTAAAAGCCATTTGTGTCTGCCTTTCAAAGCTAATTTATCTAAATAAAGCACTTGCATACCCAACAACACGGGTGCTATCTCCGCTCGCATCAGCACTGGTGCGATAATCGAGCAATACTGCTTCCATATTGCGTTTGTTGGCGACATCCAGCATTGCTTCAACTCCGATTTTTCCGCACGCTTCACACCCTTGATGCAACATCGTGCTGTTTTCATGTTTTATCGCTTCCAAACAGATTAAATCGAGTTTTTTCGCTTCATCCAACGTATAATAATGACTCAAATCGGTACTAATAACAACAGCAGTATCAGACTGATTCAGTAGATATTCGATAAGTGGAGATATCTGAATCGGATCAGAATAGGCATAAACCATCTCGATCACTTTTACATCGCGCATATAGTATTTGATAAACGGCATTTGAACTTCGGTACTATGTTCGTGATGGGCTTCTGAAAACGTAGTAAGCGAAAACTGCTTTTTGATATCATTGACGAGAGTCGTATCAATCACTAAATCACCCAACGGTGTTTGATAGAGTTCATGATCACCTATACTAACCCCCTCAAAACCGACTTTATGCGATGGTCCGATTACCACAACGGTTTTAGGATGAGTGTGTCTTAGAACACGAAAGGCAATATTGGCGGTAAATCCCGAATATACCCACCCTGCATGGGGAACGATTACCGCATTGCCGTTCAAGCTATCAAAACGTGCCGCTATATCAGAATGAGATTCGAGAACCGTGTTAAAATAATCTATCATAGTATTGATATCACTAGAGGATGCAGGATAAAAGCTTCCAGCAACAGACATCATTCTTTTAGACATCGTTCCCTTCCTTATGTTTTTCTACTTGATAGGTGTAAATTTCCGGATGAAAAGAGAGCGGATCGTGACCGATTCCGGCTTTGAGCCCTAAATGAGCAAAAAAATCATCAAAATCGGTAAGTTCTTCCCATACCTGAGGTAAAAACGTAGCTTGTTGATTCCCTAGACGCAAAATTACTCCATCGACTAGGGGACGAATCAACCTTCGAAGCTCTTCTTTTGAGGTATATTCAACACGTTTCGGCGACGTTAAAAGTGAAACTTCGATACGAATTTCTGGGAATTCTTCTGGAGTCAAAGAAGGAAAACGTTGATCACGAAATGCTGCTGATGAAGCATTGGATATTAAATCCTCAACCAGAGGTCTATGCGCTATTAACGATCCGATACACCCTCTTAGTTTTCCATGTAAAGTCAAGGTGACGAACGTCGCGTATGGCTGTGCGAGATCGGGATAGGCACGAAGCAGAGCATTGGTATCAATCTGCGAGTTTTCAAAAGCACTGAGGATGGCTTCTCTGGCAATCGTGAGGTACAATTGATTCATCATTAGGAGCCCCTTTCGATCTGTTTTTTTTATTCTAGCACTCCTAAACTTGCAAAGCAAGAGAAGCGGTACAACGATTGAAATCGTGATATGCTACAATCACGCCATTATTTTTCAAGGACTTCGAGATGAGTATCGATTTTTCAAAACTCCCACACACACCATGTTACATTTGTGAAGAGGCACTATTAGAAAAAAATCTCCTTCTCATGGAACGTGTTCAGCGGGAATCGGGAGCAAAAATCATCCTAGCACTCAAAGGTTTCGCCATGTGGTCAACCTTTCCGCTTGTGTCGAAATATCTCCAAGGATGTACCGCCAGCGGATTACATGAAGCTAAACTAGCACGGGAGAAAATGGATAAAGAGGTTCATACCTATTCCCCCGCGTTCAAAGATGAGGATATCGATGAGATCGCACGTATTAGTGATGATATAGTCTTTAACTCTCCAGCGCAATTTCATCGCTATTATGATCGAGTTAAATCAATAAATCCAAACATCTCCGTATCGCTCCGCGTCAATCCTGAATACTCATCATCGCCTGTCGATCTCTATAACCCGTGCGGACTCTACAGCCGTTTGGGGACGACGTTAGCCAATTTCGATGATTCTATTGTCTCAAAACTTGACGGACTTAATTTTCATGCGCTATGTGAACAAAACGTCGATGCGTTGGAAGGTGTTCTAGAAGCCTTTGAAGCGAAATTTGGTCCCTATATCGACGGAATGAAATATATCAATTTCGGGGGAGGGCACCATATTACGCGTGTTGATTATGATGTAGATCGTCTGATTGAAGTTATCAAGGCATTTAAATCTCGACATAATAACATCACCGTCTATCTCGAACCGGGAGAAGCAATTGGATGGCAGACGGGACCGCTCGTTGCCTCGGTACTCGATATTGTCCATAACGGGATGGATATCGCTATTCTCGATAGCTCTGCCGAAGCACATATGCCCGATACCCTCGCAATGCCGTATCGTGCAATGATTCGAGGATCTGGAGAAGCGGGCGAGAAGGCGTATACCTATCGTTTCGGTGGTAATACCTGTCTTGCGGGTGATATTATGGGTGATTATTCGTTCGATGAACCGCTAAAAGTAGGGGACAAGATTATATTCGAAGATCAGATTCACTATACTTTTGTCAAAAATACAACATTTAATGGGATCAAACTCCCTTCTCTTGCTTTTTGGACGAAAGAGGGTGAGCTCAAAATCATCCATGAATTCGGATATGAAGACTATCGAGATCGTCTCTCATAAATTTAACGTTTTGCAAGTACCAAGGCAATTGCTTCCGATACCAGTTCATAGGATTCTACAATGGGAAGGGTTTGCTCGATCAAGGTTTTAAGAGTATTTTGTTCATAAAAAAGTTTTTTATTACAGCGTACAAGTTCTATTTTTTTGTTAGCTAAACGTCCATTAGAAAGTTCCAACTGATATTTTCCATTTTTCTTTTGAGTAAACAAGTCATCTTGCATATTATTGAGACGTTGTATTTCCGTGCTATTGGATAGGGAATTTGGTGTCCCCGCTTTTGATTTGTATTGTAATATTTTTCCATCATTTTCAGCAATTAACCCAGTAATAACATCTATTTGTTCGTCTAATAATTTATGATGATCTTTTTCAGATTCTATATCGGCATGTGATTCACTGACTTTGCCTTGTGCTGTATGGATAGTCTCTTTTTGTGAACTGATTCGAAGTTTCATCTGTTTATATTGCATCATAATCGAGACGATGGAGCTGAAATTCCATTTTTGATTTTTAGTATCTGTAATAGCGTATTTTTGGATTTTATTGCCATTGGGATCAAGGATGATTTCATCGGCGTAATATTTAATAAAAAGTTCAGCATTCTTGTCCCGATTTTCAACATATTCCAAAAGATTTTTTGCCATATAAAGAAAAATATTTTGAAAATGTTGTCGTAGGACGTATCCCGTAAAACCTTCTATTTTATCACGCTGATTGTTATCAATGATATCCAAAAGTAAAATTTCTAACATAGAACGAAATATAGGTACACACATTTTTGCAAAGGTTTGATTGTCGATAGTTGAAAAATTCAGTTTTTCATTTATGACCTCTCTTAATATCTCTTCAATTTGCGACCATGCACCATCTGGAAAATAGTTTTCATACATCTGTTGCATTACTTCGTGAGATTCCCCAGCAAAACGTTTATCCATCCCTTTTGGTAATTGTTTAGGTAAGGTATAAAATCGTATAGAAATCTTACCTCGAATAAAAAAGATAATATCACGTGGATCAAGATTAAATATATTTTCGATTTGTTGGCGAGTAATGGTTCGTGCCATTTCGGTATTTTGAAAGGATTGAAATAACTCATAACGTATGTTCTCAGGTATCGAAATAAGATAAGGGAGAGGAGAATATTCACTTTTACGCTCAGATATATCGATAATGCGTAATGTATTTTGAAAAAGTTTCCGATCAAATACTTCGGATTCATTAGGTTCTAGAAAAGATTTTTGAACTATACATCGCGCAAAAGTAAGCTCAATATCTATACTCTGATTTGTTTTTGAAAAATAGTTGATAAGCGCTTTTTTGATAGCACCTTTTTTATCATCGAAGTGTGTTTCATTAGCAATTTCCAACCTTTGTAAAAGTTGTAAGTAGACTTCTTGAGTGAAATCAAGTGCATAGAAATCTTTTGATAAAAACTCATTTAATATGGTGACAATATCGGATACAACTTTTAGATTCATGATAGTGTATTCATTATATCATACAATCTCATCACGCAGTTTTTTGATAATCTCTTGCTCACGGCGTTTAATGTATTTTCCAAGTTCTGCTTCTTGTTGCAGTGTTGGCTCAATCTTAAAATGATATTTGTAACCACCTTCATAAGAAGATTTATAGACCAAATGACCGATTACTTCACTAGAGCTTCCAATGATTTCAGCGGGGAAGACAAGATAGACTTCATGTGAATTTGTTAAAGAATAGGGTGTTTTACTCGTAACGGCAATTCCACCGACCGATAGATCATACATCTGACAACTAAAACTTAACGACACGCTTTTGATACTAAAGGTTAGCGGCTTTGCAGGCTGTACACGAATACTTTGCCGATGAAACAATGATGTTTGAAGCTGATCAAAGCGGGTGAGTTCTAGAACCCGTTTCCCATCCATTATTCTGGGATTGACTGCTGCATAGACATCATTAACAAATTGATTGTTTTTGAGTAGATAAATACCATTTTGTAAAATAGCTGCACTCTCTTGGAGAGGATGGACGCTGATAATGACACTTTTAGTGTCTGTATGGAGAACTTCTGCCGGGTATTGAATAGGTACACCATAATAAGTATTAAGAACTACGATAGACTCAGAACGAAGCCGCAACCGCTCAAGCGCATTGATAAGAGCATCTTCGAAAATAAAGAATGATTCCTCATCAAGACGATTTGAAGCATAAATTATAAATCGCTCGATGGCTGTAGCAAAAGGGATGATTTTATCCCATCCACCCAAATTTCCGTAAAACGATTTAATATAGTAATTGAGGACAATGTAAAATGTATCGGTTAAAAAATGCTCAAGTGCTTCTGAATGACGGAAAAGATCACGTATATCACTCAGTAACTTATCGCTGTCAGATTTGATATTTAAAAAAAGTGAATCATACAGTTTTCCGATTAAAAGGTGAAAATGGTTTTGAGTTATTGGGGATGTTTCCTGATCTGTGTAGGCTTTCCATGCTGCTTTGATAAAGGTAATACGAAAAATCGCTGAGTCTAAATGAGGGTGAAAGACTGTTTTGAAAACATCAATACTTTCTTTTTTCTTAGACATGGTTCACATCATCCGTATTGAGGTCTATGGCGGCTTTGATGGCATTAATATAACTTAATATTAATGCTTTGTTTTGATAGGCAATGTCAAACGCTGTTCCATGATCAACCGACGTACGAATGATAGGCAATCCTAAAGAGATATTGATTCCCTCATCAAAATAGAGTGCCTTAAGTGGTGCCAACCCTTGGTCATGGTACATCGCAACAATGGTTTTATAATGCACACGACTTCGTGGAGTAAACGCAATATCAGGGACAATCGGTCCTTCATAAATACTTTCGCCGATATATTCATTAGCTCGAATGATCGCTTCTTCGATCATTCGTTCTTCATCACCCAGTACTCCATGATCTCCGGCATGAGGGTTAAGACCGAGTACTGCAACAGGCGAACGGTTAAAATTTTTATGAAAGCGGATAAGAAAATCGTAAAGATCATCACTGTTAATATGTGAAGGAACTTTCTGCAATGGTATATGCTCAGTATAGAGTGCCACATACAGCTTTTCACATCCGAGCATCATAATCGCATCCGAGTTTAAAAGATCACGTAGCGCATCAGTATGACCCACATAATCTATCCCTGCCATCATCCACGCTTCTTTGTGGATCGGTAGGGTAACGATCGCATCAACAGCTTGTGATTTAGCAAGTTCTACCGCAGCAATGAATGAATCATAGCTGTATCGCCCGCTTTGTGCTGATATTATCCCAGGCTCAATCGTAAATTCGCCGGAGACTTTAAAGATATGAAAATCATTGGGGATTTGTGTATGGAGCAAATGGGCTGCTTGATGTGCCATCGTGTAGTTGATACAATAGAGCGGATTGCAGAGCTGTTTGACCTGATTGTGCGCTTTAAGGAGTATCTCGAAACCTACACCGTTTAGATCACCTACGCTGATCGCGATGGTTTTTAACGTTGACATAATGCTTTCATATCCGACACAGCCGTCGCTAATCCTGTAAATACAGAGCGGGCGATGATGCTTTGCCCGATATTGAGCTCTTCGATGGTATCGATATCCACGATAGATTTGACGTTTTGATAGTTGAGACCATGTCCCGCTGCAACTTTTAGACCTGCCATACGAGCTTTATTGGCAGCATCCACAATCTCTTCATAAGCTTGGTTCAAACGGCTATCCAACTCTTTACGGCTTAGTTTTAGTGTATCAATCGCATGGTGAGAATGGGGTAGGGCAGAGTAGCGCATTGCATAGACATTTGCATAGGTTCCGGTATGCAGCTCAACCCATTGAGCCCCCAGTTTACAGGAGAGTTCTACCGCTTCACTCGTCGGATCGATAAAGAGAGAAACTTCGATCTCTGCATCGGCAAGCTTTTTAATAGCATTTAATATGACATCAAATTGACCTTTGACATCCAATCCACCCTCAGTTGTCACCTCTTCACGTTTTTCAGGAACCAACGTCGCACGGTGAGGACGCAATCGGCAGACGATATCGATAATGTCAGGGTTGATAGAACACTCCAAATTCACAGGCAAAGATGAACTCTCTAAAATGCGACGAACATCCTCATCATGGATATGGCGGCGATCTTCTCGTAAATGGATTGTAATCTGACTGGCACCGTTTTGAGCACATATACCTAATGCCATCAGAGGATCAGGATCGTTTATTTTACGAGCTTCACGTAGCACAGCGATATGATCGATATTAACACCGAGTTTAAGATTGTCTTCGAGCATAAAAATCCTTTTTAAATTCTACAAATTTTCCCGCTAAGATCGCTTCACGCGCTTGACGCACCAGCCAGAGGTAATAATGGAGATTATGGAGCGATGCGAGACGAAAATAGGTCAACTCTTTAGAGCGGAACAAATGGTTCAGATAGGCACGGCTGTAACGACGGCAGGTGTAGCACTGACACGCAGGGTCGATGGGTTCAGCATCAAATTTATAGCGCGCCCCTTTGATGTTCACTTTTCCAAACGTCGTAAAGAGGGTTCCGTTACGGGCATTGCGGGTTGGCATAACGCAGTCGAACATATCGACACCCCGTTCGATATTTTCAACCAAATCTTCAGGAGTACCAACCCCCATTAGATAACGGGGCTTATCGCTCGGCATGAGCGGTGTCGTGTGCTCTACCGTATCGTACATGAGGTTATTGGCTTCACCGACGGAGAGTCCACCGATAGCGAATCCGTCATAATCCATCGCACACAGCTCTTCTGCCGATTGTGTGCGGAAATTAAAGTCTGTCCCCCCTTGGATGATGGCGAAGATATTTTGATTGATCCCGATCCCTTTGGTCTGATTGTTGCGGTGGTAGTCGATTGACTGCTGCGCCCACTGCGTTGTTCTCTGAATCGAGGTTTTGATCCGTTCCTGAGTTGCAGGGAGTGCTACGAGATCATCTAGGATCATCATGATGTCACTGTTTAGATTGTTTTGGATGTCGATTACTTTTTCAGGGGTAAAGAAGTGTTTGCTTCCGTCGATGTGGCTGCGAAATTCGATCCCCGATTCGGTCGGTTTGGAGATGTCGCTGAGGCTAAATGCTTGAAAACCGCCGCTGTCGGTCAAAAAGCTCTTCGGATAGGTGGTAAACCCGTGTAATCCTCCGAGCTTTGCGATGGTTTCATCACCGGGACGCAAATAGGTGTGGTAGGTATTGGCTAAAATGATTTGAGTATCTAAAAGATCGGTCATATCTGCCATATCAAGCCCTTTGACCGAACCTACCGTCCCCACCGGCATAAATATAGGGGTTTGTATCGTCGAATGTGCCGTGGTGATGGTACACGCTCGTGCTTTGCCGCAAGTGGCATCGACCTTAAATTCCATTCAAAACCTTGTTTTTTCATTATTTTACCGTACATTAGGTTTATAGGCAACTCCAAAGCATTTACACTCTATAATACCGAAAACATATATGCAGGAAATCTTATGAGCATTGAACACTCTCAAGCAGCCTTTGAAAAAGCCCAAAATCTTATCCCCGGCGGTGTAAACTCCCCCGTACGTGCATTTAAAAGCGTCGGCGGGATCCCCCGTTTTATCGCGCGCGGAGAGGGTGGATACTTGGTCGACATCGATGAGAACCGTTACGTCGATTATGTCCAGAGCTGGGGGCCGTTGATCTTCGGACATCGTGATGAGTCTATAGAAAATGCGGTGATCGAAGCGGTCAAGCACGGTCTCAGTTTCGGTGCGCCGACCGAAGCGGAATCTGAACTTGCAGAGCTGATTATATCCATCTATGACTCGATCGAAAAAATCCGTTTTGTCAGCAGCGGAACCGAAGCGGTGATGAGCGCTATTCGCCTCGCTCGCGGATTTACGGGACGTGATGACATCGTCAAATTCACCGGATGCTACCACGGTCACAGCGATGCGTTGCTCGTTCAAGCGGGCTCCGGTGCCGTGACATTCGGAACACCGAGCTCTCCGGGGGTACCTGCGGACTTTACCAAACACACCCTTTTAGCAGAATACAACAATATCGAGAGTGTCAAGCAATGTTTCAAGGATAGCCCGGGGATCGCCTGTGTCATCATCGAACCGATTGCAGGAAATATGGGGCTCGTCCCCGCAACCAAAGATTTCCTTGCCCAATTACGCGCAGTGTGTGATGAGTACGGTGCATTACTTATTTTTGATGAAGTAATGAGCGGATTCCGTGCGTGTTTACACGGTGCGGAGAGCATTACGGGGACGAAGCCTGACCTTGTAACCCTTGGTAAGGTTATCGGCGGCGGTATGCCGGTGGGTGCGTTCGGCGGACGTCGTGAGATTATGGCTCACCTTTCTCCTGAGGGGGGCGTGTATCAGGCGGGAACTCTCAGCGGTAATCCGGTTGCTATGGCGGCAGGATTGGCGTCGATTGGTAAACTCAAAACCAATGCCCGTGTATTCGGAGTTCTCGAAGAGCGAGCGAAGCGTTTGATGAGCGGTTTTGCTGATGCAGCAGCGAAACACAATATCGGATTGCAAACCGATGTTCGCGGATCGATGTTCGGATTTTTCTTTTGTGATACAGCGGTCGGTAATTTCGCCGAAGCATTGAAAAGTGATACGGCACGTTTTGCCCGCTTTCATGCCGCAATGCTCGATGCAGGGTTTTATTTTGCGTGTTCACAGTTTGAGACCGGATTTATTTGTACGGCTACGACCGATGCGATGATCGAAGAGACGATTGCCGCAGCGGAAAAGATTTTTTCAGAGTTATAAAACTTTAACGTTCGCCCTGAGCTTGTCGAAGGGTGGATTCATGGTTCGACAAGCTCACCACGAACGGATATAAAAATAAAAAAGGTATTTCATGGAAAACGAAGAGCATAAACCCCGTTTAAAACCGATCATCGAAGGGGCTGAAAGCTTGTCTCTGGGTATTTCGATGGTTGTTGCCGTGTTAATAGGAGTGGGGATTGGCTTGGGGCTTAAAAAGCTTACAGGCATTACCTGGTTGTTATGGGTGGGTGTTGCCATAGGTATATTAGCCGCTTTCTTGAATGTTTATAAGGCCTACAGTAAGCAATACAAAGAGTTCGAAAAGCTCGCAAAAGATCCTCGTTACAACATGGGTAAATCACAAAAAAATGATGATGACGATGACGAAGATTAAAAAGCCTTTTCTCATTCTCACGATTGCACTCTTAGGTTCATTACCTCTGTTACTTCATTCGGCTACTATTTATGCTAACTTTACGGTTGCGATGTTAACATCGATGACCATCGTCATGGGATCGCTCTATTCATACCGTAATATGATTCAAAGTCGTGTCGGAGATATTGATCCCGAAGACAATAAAGATGTTATCGATATGATGGATGATCCGTATGATTTGTACGAAGAAGAGCGTGAGCAAGAGATCACCGATATAAAGCAAATGATCAAAGAAGAAAAAGCGCGACAAAAGAGCAATATCATCCAAAATACTACGAAAAATGCCTCGGCAATGGTTTCTGTGTATCGCCTTATCCCTTATGCATTTTTAGTGTTGGGATTTATCGCCCTTAATAACAATCATGCGTTAGTGGTATTACCCTACTTGGTAGGGTTAGCAGTAGGAATCCCGATTGGATACATGATCGCTAGGGATTTATTTATTTCACAATCATCGGAACATTAATCGTAATTTTTTGCTCTTTTAGATCGACGAAGAGATTGTTCTCTTCAGCCAAATGGGCAATCTCTGAGAGATATTTGCGATTGATCGTTTCGGCAGATATTTCGATGGAGAAAATCGAATATTTTTCCCCTTCAAATTTAATATGCTCACCGACACGGAAAAATAGACGCGTAACAATCTTCTCATTCCCATTCATTGAAACATAAATCTTATTCAACAATTTTATAAACCATTCGGTTTGGAGTCTAATCTCTGGGATAGTGGGGTCGAGTTCTTTGGTATATTTAGTTTGGCTTCCGATAGAATTGGAACTGATACACAAATCGATCAATGTATAGACGTTGACAAGTTGCCCATCGGGTTTATGTTTGGTAAACTGGAAAGAGGGGAGTTGATAGAGACGGATACCGATTTGTTCTTCATCTTCGTAGCCAACGGTAATCCCAAAAAATTTAAATCGACCGAATTCTAACTCTAAAAAAGTGGTTTTGAAGCCGAATGAGGAACTCGCGTAAGTAGTGGCAATTTTGTAAATAGCCGACCCCTCTACCGCTCCGAGAAGATATTGAGCCTCAGTGTTTAGAGATACAATCTTTCCACTAGAGTTAAAAAGGATAAACGGATTGAAATCATATTCAATCCACTGCTGATCGAATGTCATCAGTCCTCGATATAGTTTTTAAGTTTACGACCCACTTTCGGGTGTTTGAGTTTTTTGATCGCACTGGATTCGATCTGACGGACACGCTCACGGGTAACGTTAAGCTCTTTGCCGATCTCTTCAAGGGTACGGTCACTTTCATCGTCCATGATTCCGAAACGCATCTTGATAACCGCTTTTTCGCGCTCATTAAGCTGTTCTAGGACACTTTCGATTTGTACTTTTAAATCGTCTTTCAAAATAGCATCACTAGGAGAGATAGACATTTTATCTTCAATGAAATCACCGAAACGACCGTCTTCTTCATTCCCGATTGGGGCTTCGAGAGAGATAGGCTCTTTGGTGATTTTGATAACATTTTTAACTTTCTCAACCGATAAGCCTACTTCTTCTGCGATGGTTTCTACATCCGGCTCTTTTCCGTGTTCTTGGAGATGTTTACGCATGATCTTGTTGATACGGTTGATCGTCTCAATCATATGGATCGGAATACGGATAGTACGGGCTTGGTCAGCGATAGCACGGCTGATGGCTTGACGGATCCACCATGTCGCGTAAGTCGAAAATTTATACCCTTTTTGGTATTCAAATTTATCGACCGCTTTCATTAGACCAATATTTCCTTCTTGGATCAAATCCAAGAACGGCAGTCCGCGATTGGTGTAACGTTTCGCGATAGAAACAACGAGACGTAGATTCGATTTTGCCATACGGGTTTTAGAAACTTCCGAGATATTTTTACCCCGTTTGATCTGCTCCAAAATATCGGCCAATTTATCCGGTTCCATATTGAAGCCCCCCTTGGAAGCCTCTTTGGTTTGGATCAATTTTTTGATCTCCATATAAGTGCTGACCATAGTCGCTTCAGGTACTTTTGTCGCAATCTCTTCTTTGGTAAGTTCGCAAATTTTATTCAGAATCAAAGTGTGATTCTTTTTGAGCTGATCATTAAAGAGTGGAAGCTTGTATTCAAGACGTTTCAATTCGCGATCAAATCCTTCATCACTGCGCAATGCCGTTTCCATTGAACGGACAAGCTCATTGATGAGTTTTGAGGTTGGTCCGAGATCCAACAGCGCTTCTTTAAGCATTTTTTTCTTAAAGCTGACGTTGAGGAAAAAGAGGACGTAATCAGCATCCATCTCATCGATAGTGCATTCATCTAACATCTTTTCAGTGGCTTTTACCCAGTCTTTTTTTGCTTTTTCAAGTGCTTTAAAACTCGTAACAACTTTTTCAACCCGTTTTTTATCTTTTACGGATGGAGCTTTTTCAGTTGATTCTTCGTCATCACTTTCATCATCGGTATCATCATCACTCTCTTCTTCATTATCGTCTTCAAAACTTTTGAAAAGTTCTTTAACACGACGCTCACGATTGATTAGAGGATCTTTATAGTCAAGGATAAAATCAATCAAATAAGGGACAGAACAAATCGCATCGATAATGATTCCCTCACCCATCTCCATACGCTTAGAGATTTCTACCTCTTCTTCTTTAGTGAGGAGAGGTATTTGACCCATTTCTCGTAGGTACATACGAACAGGGGAGTCTGAACGGGACCATTCTAGCAACTCATGCTGTTTAAGAATATCAAATTCATCGCCGCTAGCTTCTTCAATGTATTTAAGCTGCGCAGCACGTTTTGCCGCTGCTTCTTGTTGATTGAGCATTTTTGCGTGTTCAGAAGAGGTGAAAAGACAAATCTTATGCTTTTGCGCCAACTTCAGAATGTTTTTTGCTTGCGCAAGGGTAGGTTGTTTATCAAACGGATCAACAATTGTTTCATAAGTGAGACAGTTTTTAGATTTATGTTCGGCAAATAGGGTTTCGAGGTGTTTATTTAGATCTTTGACACTCATGCTGAGGAAGACTCCCTTACGTTAAAAGAGGTGGATTATACCGAAATCTTTCTTAAAATGTTTTTTTAATTGTTGTATGGAATGATACACCCACAGTGGAACAGTTGTTGCTATATCTAACTTAATACTCCACAAGGATGATACATGCAGACCGGATATTATGCGGCAACAGGTGGGATGGTAGCACAGTTTAATCGTATGGATACGATTGCTTCTAATCTTGCTAATGCCAATACTACTGGATATAAACGTGATCAATTGATTACGGGAGATTTTGCACGTTTATACAAAACGGCGCAAAGTGAACTTCCGATTCAAAATCAAACTGAAGAGGCTGCACAGTATTTCAACCGTGCACTTAGTCGTGTCCCTCAAATCACCGATTCTTTTACGGATCATAGTTTGGGGTCCATGCAGCGTACCGATAATACTTTTGATATGGCGTTAGCAAAAGAGGGGCAATTTTTTGCGGTCAATACACCACAAGGGGTTCGATTAACACGCGATGGTACTTTTACAATTAATGATGAAGGAAAATTGGTGAATAAACAAGGGCATGAAGTCCTCTCAGCCGATTATTTTCAAACCAAAACAGCAATCAAATTTACAGCACAAGACAGTATTATAACCATCGATAAAAATGGACTGATCTCTTCGAATGTACCTGATTCTCTTCAGATGTCTGCTAACAAAAAATTACTTGTCGTAGAACCTCAGAATCTCCGAGCACTGAAAAAAGAGGGGGAGAATCTTTATATTCCCGAATCAAGTGATCCGCTCACCCCTTTAGCTGAGAGTGGTAGTGTCATGCAAGGATTTGTCGAAAAAAGCAATGTAAATGCTGTCAATGAAATGATTGCCCTTGTTGAGGCAAACCGCCTTGTAGGAATGTATCAAAAAGCAATGGATTCACAAATGAATGATCTTAACCGTGATGCGATTGAGAAATTAGCGAGAAAAGGATAATAACATGATGCAATCACTCTATACCAGCTCCACCGGAATGCTGGCAATGCAAACGCAAATTGATACGACAGCCAATAATATTGCCAACGTTAACACTATGGGATATAAAAAATCTCGCGCTGAATTCGCCGATTTGATGTATAAAGTGATGACCTATGCGGGAACATCCACCAGTGACACGACCAAATCTCCTACAGGGATCGAAGTGGGCCTTGGGGTAAGACCGACGGCTATTAATAAAATCTTTACCGAGGGTAGTCTCAAACAAACCGACAATACACTTGATGTTGCAATTACAGGTAAGGGTTTTTTCAAGCTTCAACTCCCTAACGGCACCGAAGTATATACCCGTAACGGCTCATTTAAAGTTGACCAAAATGGTACATTAGTAAACTCAGATGGATACACGCTTGTCCCTGAAGTCGTTGTCCCTGAAGATGCTATCGATATCAGTATCGGAACCGATGGGATTGTGAGTGTTACCCAATCAGGCCAAGCGCAAGCGACCCAAGTAGGTCAGATTTCATTAACAAATTTTATCAATCCGGCTGGTCTACATGCCATGGGAGATAACCTTTTTGTCGAAACCGACAGCTCTGGACAACCTGTTGAAGGTACGCCTGGCGAGAGTGGACTAGGAAATATACGTCAAGGATTTGTAGAGCTTTCCAACGTTCAACTGGTTGTTGAGCTTACCGATTTGATTACAGGGCAACGTGCTTATGATGCAAATTCAAAAGTTATTACTACCAGTGATGAGATGTTAGCAACTACTAACGGACTCAAAAAATAGTATTAGTTAATATTAAATCCCTTTTTGTCGGGGATTTAAAACTCTTTCAACTCTTCTTGGCTATAATCCATCTAATTTTACGAACCATAGGATTTTTTTGATGCAAAAGATTGAAGGGAAAGTTTGGAATTTCGGTAAAGATATCGATACCGACCTCATTATTGCCGCACGTTATCTGAATACTTCAGACCCAAAAGAGCTAGCGAAACATGTTATGGAAGATGCTGATCCGACATTCGTGAGTAAAATGACTCCCGGTGACATTATCGTCGCTGATGAAAACTTCGGATGCGGCTCATCACGTGAACACGCTCCGATCGCACTTAAAGCAGCGGGTGTAGCAGCGGTTATCGCTCCAACTTTTGCTCGCATTTTTTATCGTAATGCCTTTAACATGGGTCTGCCAATTTTTGAACTTACTGAGAGTTTAGAGATTAAAGAGGGTGAATCGGTCAGTATTGATATGGATGCAGGAACGATTATGAATACAACCAACGGTAAAGTGTACAACTTTATTCCTATTCCACCGTTCATGCAAGAATTGATAGCTGCAGGTGGTTTAATGAATTACGCAAATGCTGAAATTGCAGCTGGGGAGAAATAATTGATGAAAAGTTACAATATTGCATTGATTAAAGGGGACGGAATTGGTCCTGAGATTATTGATGAAGCGGTAAAAGTTTTGGATGCAGTCGCTGCTTGTGAAGATCTTGAATTTAATTATCAAGAAGCCTTGATGGGTGGATGCGCATACGATGTTACAGGTGATCCATTGCCTCAAGAGACAATTGATATCTCTTTGGCGAGTGACGCGGTTTTATTCGGTGCTATCGGTGGAACTAAATGGGATTCTCTTCCGAGAGAAAAACGTCCTGAGAGCGGTTTGCTCCGTTTTCGTAAAGAGTTAGGCGTCTTCGCAAATCTACGCCCTGCTAACGTATATGATGAGCTCGTGAATGCTAGTTCTCTGAAACCAGAAATCGTCAAAGGGGTTGATTTGATGGTAGTTCGTGAGCTTATCGGCGGTATCTATTTCGGTGAACCGAAAGGGCGAGATGAGAATCGTGGATGGAATACGATGGTCTATACCCGCAGCGAGATTGAGCGGATTTCCCATGTTGCCTTTAAAATTGCGATGGAACGCTCTAAAAAAGTGTGCTCAGTTGATAAAGCAAATGTTTTAGATGTCAGTCAGTTGTGGCGTGAAGTGGTTGAAGAGATCGCTAAAGAGTATCCAGAAGTAGAACTTAGCCATATGTACGTTGATAATGCGGCGATGCAGTTAATCCGTGATCCGAAACAATTTGATGTCATTTTGACCGGTAACATCTTCGGTGATATTCTCAGCGATGAAGCGAGTATGCTCTCAGGTTCAATCGGGCTTCTCCCCTCAGCATCTGTGGGTGCGGCTATCGGTGTGTATGAGCCGATTCACGGCTCAGCTCCGGACATTGCAGGGCAGGGGATTGCGAATCCGATCGCTACCATTGCGAGCGCATCGATGATGCTTCGGTTTGCTCTTAATGAGCACAAAGCAGCAGATCGTATCGATTATGGCATCAAACAAGCATTGGCGGAAGGGTATCGCACCAAAGATATTGCTGGATTTGATGCCAAAGAGGTGTGTTCAACCAGTGAGATTGGCTCAATCATCGCTAATTTTGCGGCAAAATGCAAACGCTAACCCTCGCCAATATTTACGAACTTCAAGGGCTCAAAGAGGATGCTCTTGAAATTTATAAAGAAATTTTGAAAAAAGATCCCTCTAATGCTGATGCAAAAATTGCTATTCGTCGCCTATCAGGGATGCGTAAAAAGTTTTTAGGGGTCAACAACGAAATGAAAGCTTTTTTTGTCCAAATGGATGAAGAAGCGGAGTTTATTCAGTTTGAAAGGTGGTTGTTACGCGCATGGAACTAAAAGATGTTATTTTGTCCACATTAGCAGAGATTGAAGAGTTAGCCGTATCTCCAGAACCTATTGAAAAAATTGAGATTCCAAAAGATGAAATCCCTTTTTTTCAAGAAGAGGTACTAAAAAACAATCATTTGATCGTTGAACCCCCTTCAGTCATTCGTGATGATGAGGCAAGAATGTTAGAGGGGATTCGAGAACGCCTTCTTGTCCTTTTTGAAGGATTTCAATCCCCTAATAATGTCCAAATTGAAGCGAAAGTTGATTTGACACTCAATTTCCTTGAATATCTTTTAGCAACGATAGATCATCGTTTAGATACGATTAAATAATTTTAAATGCGTCAAGACTAGAGGTTGAAGAATGAATGAACACTATCGGGTATTGATCCATTGTAATGATGAGAAAGGTCTTGTCTATAAAGTATCGAGTATCTTTTTCCATCGTAATCTTAATATTATTTCCAATAACGAATTTGTTGACAAAGCATACAATAAATTTTTTATGCGTAGCGTTGTCGCCGGTGAAATAGCACCCGATGCACTTCGTTCTGAGCTGCAGGCTGTTTTACCCTCAAATGCTCATTTGGAAGTTATTGCGCCACGTAAGAAAAGAGTTGTGTTAATGGCGACGAAAGAATCGCACGCTTTGGGTGATATTTTAATCCGTTATGAAGCAGGTGAACTTGATTGTCATATCGTGGGCGTTGTATCAAATTATGACTTACTGGAGCCATTGGTTTCAAAATTTGACATCCCATTTTATACGGTATCGCATGAAGGATGTGATCGTGATGAACATGAGAAACGTGTTCTCTCTCAACTCTCAGAGCTCAGTGACATCGACTATATAGTATTGGCAAAATACATGCGTATTTTAACACCCCGTTTTGTTGAGGCGTATGAAGACAAAATTATCAATATTCACCATTCGTTTCTCCCCGCATTTATCGGGGCGAATCCATACAAACAAGCGTATGAACGTGGGGTAAAGATTATCGGTGCAACAGCTCACTTTGTCAATAATAATCTAGACGAAGGGCCGATCATCGCTCAAGATGTTATCCACGTCAATCATGCACACGGTTGGGAAGAGATGCAAAGACAAGGGCGTGATGTTGAAAAAATTGTCCTCTCAAAAGCTCTCAAACTGGCATTGGAGGATCGTATTTTTGTTCATGCCAACAAAACGATCATTTTCTAAATGTTCAATATCGTTTTAGTCACTCCCCAAATCCCGAACAACACGGGAGCAATAGGGAGATTATGTGTCAATACAAGCTCATCCTTGCATCTGATTAAACCGATCGGTTTTGATATCGATGAAAAGGCGGTACGCCGTGCAGGTTTGGATTATTGGCACAAAATCGATTTGCACGTATGGGAAAGCATTGATGATTTTATGAATGCTCATCCTGTACGTGATCGGTTTTTCTTTGCTACCACCAAAACAGATCGTCCCTATTTTGAAATGGATTTCCAAGAGGGAGATTATCTCTTATTCGGGAGTGAAACCTCTGGTATCCCGGCTGAGATACTAAACGCATTTCCTGAACAGACAATGACGATCCCCATGACCAAAGAGGGGCGTAGTCTCAACCTCGCCATTAGTAGCGGAATCATCCTCTATGAAGCGATCAAGCAAAATTTTAATTCTTACCGAAAGATGATGTAACATGTGGTTTCAAATTCTCGATACTTTCGTCATTGTTTTATTTATTCTCTTTCTCGTCTTTATCTTTAGAGGATATCATCTCTCCCGTTTAGCTAAAATGGAGAAAGAAGATCAAGAAAAAGAGTCTTGAGATTAAAAAATCTTCTCTGCCCAAAATCCCATCTTCATTTCAAACTTATCCATCCATCCGTTAGCTTTGCGAATAACCTTTGCCATTGTCAACTCCTTGAGTGATATTGGGCAAATTGTAGATAAATTTTAAAATAGATTTATAAAATATGTCAAATTGACATATAATTGATATTTTTATGTCATAATTCCTACAATACATCATCAAAACTTCAAAAGGATTTCAATATGAAAACATTCAGTGATATCGTTGAGGCCATTAAAGACATTGTCTCTTCCGAGTTCCCCGATAAAAAAGTATTTGATAAAGATGTGGCAGAGTTGTTGGATATTTCTCAAATGAACTTTGCCACAATGAAAAAACGGAACAAAATCCCCTTTACCGAATTACTTGATTTTTGTGCAAAACGCTCAATCGCTATTAACTGGTTATTGTACAACCAATCGCCCGAGAGTTTGATAGAAGCGACAAACCGTGTATA
>NZ_JAQTYM010000080.1 GCF_028688295.1 Sulfuricurvum sp. | reverse complement strand
GCAAGGTTGGTTGGAGCGTCGGCGGGGGAAGGTTTTTCGACCATCGTACTGACACGGTAGATTCCCGGTTCGATCTCTTCTCCGGCGATGACACCGTATTTGTCGGTATGGTTAGGGTCGATCTCTTCGATCGCGACAATGGAGCATTGATATTTTTCATACAACTCTACCATCTGGCTAAGGACCCCTTCTGTCTCGTTAACGCACAAATCATCTGCTAAAATAACGGCAAAAGGTTGATATCCGATCAGGGGTTTACCGGTGAGGATTGCATGACCGAGACCCTTCATCTCCAACTGACGGGTATATGAAAAGGTGCATTTATCGATGATATGACGGATGTCGGCTAACATCTTTTCTTTTGATGTCCCTTTAATCTGATGCTCTAATTCGTAACTGATATCGAAATGATCTTCAATAGCCCGTTTTCCTCGTCCTGTAACGATTGCCATCGTGTTCATTCCAGCATCCATTGCCTCTTCTACTCCGTATTGGATAAGGGGTTTAGTGAGTACCGGAAGCATCTCTTTTGGCATTGCTTTGGTAGCGGGTAAAAAACGGGTCCCATACCCTGCAGCGGGAAAGAGACAAACATGGATCGGAGATTTTTTCTTCATACGTAACCTTTTGGATTTTTGGACTGGAAGTTCCAGGCATCTTTACACATTTCATTCAGTGAGCGTTTTGCACTCCACCCAATACGTTGGGCTGCGGTAGAGGGATCGGCGTAACATGTCGCAATGTCCCCCTCACGTCGCGGCGCGATGGTATAGGGGATAGGCTGAGCACTGGCATCGGCAAAGGCACGAATAACATCAAGTACACTGTAACCGGTTCCTGTACCAAGGTTGATTGCACTGCATTGCGCTGTTGTGAGCGATTCGAGGGCTTTGAGATGGCCGGATGCCAGATCAACGACATGAATATAGTCGCGTACTCCGGTACCATCATGGGTGAGGTAGTCACCACCGAAAACACTAAGGCTCTCGCGTCGTCCGATAGCAACCTGAGCGACAAAGGGCATAAGATTATTCGGGATTCCCTGAGGATCTTCGCCGATCAGACCGCTCTCATGTGCTCCAACGGGGTTAAAGTAGCGCAAAATTATGATGTGCCATGAGGGGTCGCTTTTATAAAGATCACGTAGGATCTCTTCGATGACGAGTTTACTCTGGCCGTAGGGATTAGTGGTGCGCAGAGGATGATCTTCGCTCAGGGGGAGTTTTTCAGGATCACCGTATACAGTGGCCGATGAGCTAAACACGAGGGTTTTGATACCATTGGTCTGCATTGCACGTAGCAGACAAAGGGTTCCATGCACATTGTTGTCATAATACTCTAGCGGTTTGGCGACCGATTCACCGACCGCTTTTAGGCCAGCAAAGTGGATAACAGCGTCGCACCCTCGCATCGCTTTAGAGAGTGCTGCTTCATCACGAATATCGCCCTCTATAAAGGTGAGTGATTTGCCTGCGATGGTCTCTACACGGCGGAGCGATTCAGCAGAGCTGTTGGAGAGATTATCATAAACGACGACATCGTAATCTGATTGTAAAAGTTCTACACAGGTATGGGAACCGATATATCCGGCTCCTCCGGTGACAAAGACCGTCATGATTTCTCCGGCTTTAGGGCTACAGGAAATGGATCGCTCATACCGCTCTCTTGTATGATAGGGGCGGCTTTTTTTCCTTTGCGTCTGTTTTTGACTTTTTTGCGGTGTCGAAGCCGTTGGTCAAAAAGGTTGAGAAAGGTAAAAAAGAGCAAACTAAACAAGATCAACGAGAGTAAATCGTTTTCTTCTCTAAGCTGAAACCCGATAATCGAGAAGATAGCTTGGATCGAAATTAACAATATTACGGTAAAACGGATATTTCCTTTGACATTATACAAGAAATGGTGGATGTGGTTTTTGTCCGCTTTGAACGGTGACTGTCCCCGCTGAATCCGTCTGGTCATAACAATGAATGTGTCGAGGATAGGGAGCGCAATCACAAAAAGGATCGATGTCGGGGTGGTATAGTGGAGAGAGAGGATACTCAAAATAGCGATTGAAAAACCAAGTGTCAATGATCCGCTATCTCCCATAAAGATGCTAGCAGGATTCCAGTTAAAGAGCAAAAAGGCAATCAATGCAGCAATAAAAGAGGCGGAGAGGGAGATAATCATAGGATCATTATAGGTAATGCCAATTGCTAAAAAAGTGATCATAATGATAAGCGAAACACTTCCTGCGAGACCATCGAGACCGTCAATCAGGTTAAGGGCATTGGTAAAACCGGCGATGGCAAAAAAAGTAAAAGGGAATATTAAGAGCAAAGGGAGTGCAGCATCGTACCCAAAATATTGTCCCAAGCTGGAGATAAAGATGTTTTCTTGATAGAGCATAATAGTGGCAAAAAAGATAGCGACAAATTTAAGTCGTGGAGAGACATCAAAACGATCATCGATCAATCCAACGATAAAAATAACTAAAATAGCACTATGTAGATATACATGAGAGAGTACAAGATCCCAGTTAAATAGAGCGTAAGTAATTGCTACCGATAAAAATATCCCCACTCCACCACTGCGAGGAATGATATTTTTGTGCATGCTACGCTCATTTGGGGTGTCAATAAGCCCTAATAAACCTGAGTATCTCACCAAGACGGAAAGAATAACAGCGGCTGTTATAAATGTTGATATAAGAAGTATTGTTTGCATAATCAAATTATATTCTATTATTTGTTAATATTGCTAGTAATTTTTATTTAATTGAATATATTTTTAAATGCGATTACAAGAGGGTTACAAAAGAATATGATGGCGTTTGAGTAATGGGAAAATTATTCTGCAAAAACGTGATGAGGGTTAACGGTCTGATTTTGGTTGCATGTTGCTGAATTGAAATCTATTTTCTTCGAAAAGTTTTAGACATACGTCAACAACGGAAGGCTCATACCATATCCCTCTCCCTCGTTTGATCTCTTCTAGTGCCGGTTCGATCCCTAATGAGGGACGATAAGGTCGATGTGATGACATCGCTTCAACGATATCGGCAACACAGATAATCTTTGCTTCAAGCAGTATCTCATCACCCTTAAGCCCTTGCGGATAGCCGGAACCATCAAGTTTTTCATGGTGCTGTAAGATGATGTCGGCAATTGGCCAAGGAAATTTGACATCTTTGAGGATATTATATCCCTCTTCAGGATGGGTTTGTATGAGCATAAACTCGATTTTGTTGAGTCTGCCTGGTTTTGAGAGGATCTCTGCAGGGATATGAATTTTACCTAAATCGTGGATAGTAGCAGCGAGGCGTATACCCTGAATTTGATTTTCACTGAGTGCCATTTCATGTGCAATGGCTGTTGCCAGTTCACTCACTCGATGCTGATGTCCTGCGGTATAGGGATCACGTGCCTCTACCGTTGCGGCAATGGTTTGAATGGATTGCTCCAAACTCTGTCGCAGAAGGAGGGCATGTTGTTCATGTTCAATGCGGGTGCGTAGATTGAGGATACCGTAGGCGAGATCGTTAGTGAGTTCTTCGAGAAGATGGATCTCTTCAGGGTCAAAAGCATTTTCATCGGTAGAATAGATACACAGGGCCCCAAATGTTTTGTTAGCATTGGAGAGGGGGAGTGCGATGTTAGAAACGTAACCTTTGGAGAGGACGGTATCTTTCCATAGTTTTGTGCCAAGGGCACAGGCAACATTATGACACACTTGTGTTGTTCCGGTTCGTATAGCATAGGAAACAGGTAATTGTCCATTTGGGGTATCATCCCACGTAATATCGTTGGCCCAATCATGGTTTTCTCCTGCGATCCCTGCTCCGGCTACGAGAGTAATATTTTTTTGTGCGGTTTCCTCAGCGTATACGACAGCGGCAAGATTGTAACCTGCTTGTTTAACAATGATGTTGGTGATTTCTTGGAGTAATTCAGACTCATTTTTTGCTCGAACGAGTGCCATGTTGCCAGCAGAGAGGGTTTGAAGAGCACGATTGGCACGACTGAGTGATAATTCAAATCGTTTCCGTTCACTAATATCCCGATCTATTCCACGGTAACCGGACAATTCCCCTTTTTCATTAAAATAGGGGACACCACTGGTTTCCAACACTTTAATGGTTCCATCTTTACATATATTGGTATTTTCCAAAGTAAGAATGGGTGCTTGTTCAGAAACCAGTTTTTGGAATACGGCACCGAGACGCTGTGATTCTTCGGGGGGCATAAAATCAAAAGGGGATTTACCCAAGACTTCTTGGGGGGTGTAGCCGAGTAGTGTTTCTACGCTTGGGCTGAGATAGCTATACTTCCCATTTTGGTCAATTTCCCAAATCAAGTCATTGGTTGATTCGACCAGTGCACGGAATTTTTCTTTGCTTTGTCGTAATAATTCTTGATTTTTTTTCCGTTCGGTGACATCTAACCCTATGGCAAGGAGTCCAATGTTATTTCCCTGTAGAGTTTTCAATGTCTTGTCATACCATTCGATTGCTCTGGACTCACCCTCTTTGGTCAAGATTATGGTGGTATTTCCTTGTGTCTGGATATCATCTATAGCTGATAGAAACAACGCTTTTGTTTTGACTCTGTCTGCTTCAGGGAGAAAAGTAGTGAACCAATCTTTTCCTTTGACTTCATCGAGTGTATAGCCGCTTAGGGTTTCCATGTAGGTATTGAAACGGATGATTTGACCTTGTGGATTGAGTATGAGAATAATGACCGGAGCCGTTTCTACTAGCCGATCAGAGAAATCGCGTTCTTCTTTTAGTAACGTTTCTACTTGTTTTCGCTCAGTAATATCACGGATAACTCCGATTGCGTGCCTTTGGCCTTCTATCATGACGACGGAAAGGGATAACTCTATGGGAAATTCGGTTCCATCTTTTCTGAGGGCGGCGAGTTCAAGTGTTTTACCGATAGCCGGACCCTCTCCCGTTTGCTTGAAATGTTCAAATCCTTGATAATGTGCCGCGAGAAAGCGCTCAGGGGTGAGAAGTGCATGCAATGACTTTCCTATCGCCTCTTTTTCCGTGTAGCCGAATGTTTTGACGGCGGCTTCATTCCAAAAGGATATTTCCCCCTTGTCATCCATCATTAAAATAGCATCTTGTGCAGAAGTGGTGATAGTGCGAAATTTTGCTTCGCTCTCACGCAAGGCTTGCTCAATTTGTCGTTTATCGGTGATATCTTCGAGAATATGTAAAGAGTAAAGATAATGGCCTTCGGGATCTTTAATGATGAACCCTTTTGAATGAAAGATTTTGTCTTCGATTTGAATATCCTCTTCGCTCCCCTCGCTCAGTGGATCTTCAAGTGCTTCGGTACAGTGGGGAAGGGGGCCGTCATTTTTAGGGAAGAGTTCATAATATTTTTGACCGATAATCTCGGAGTATGGGATTCCAACATACTGGCTGTATGCTTTGTTACATCGGAGGATACGGAACTCTTTGTCATGCAAAAATATTGGATAGGAAACCGCATCTAAAGCACATAGCCATTCTTGGTGAGCAAAAGTGATTTTACTAATGGTCTCTTCTTTCGTATCGCTCACCGTTTGATCCTAGCTAGTTTTTTCACATTACTTTGATGTTAATGGCGGTGATTATAGCATGGAATTGTAATAGAAATCATTGCGTTGGTTGTGATTATAAAATTATGCTTAATTGAGGTTATTGGAGGTGGTGGCTAATCTCGGAATCGAACCAAGGACACGCAGATTTTCAGTCTACTGCTCTACCGACTGAGCTAATTAGCCACGTTTGTGAGGCCGAAATTATAGCTTCACAAGCTTAAAAAGAAGCTTAAAGTGTGTAAAACGACTATTTTGTCGCTTTTGCCAGCTCTTTGAACAGGTTTCCTCTTTGTGCGTATGAGGTAAATTGATCCAAACTAGCCGCAGCAGGGGAGAGGATGGCGATACTGTGGCGGTTGTGCTTTTTACTGATAGCTTCTACCGCAACATCAAGGGTATGGCAGAGGGTGCAGGGGATGGTGTATTGTTTACAGAGTGCTTCAAGACGCAACGCATTAGCACCGATTGCGTAGACATCAACATCATAACGTTTCAGTGGGGCAAAAAGTTCTTCGAGCTCTACCCCTTTATCATCCCCACCAAGTACGAGATGAATTTTGTGATCGCTGTAGGTGCGCAATGCGGCTAAGGTTGCATCGATATTGGTTGCTTTGGAATCGTTGACCCAAAGACGATCACGTGAGTCTCGGAACTCCTCTTGGCGATGGGGATCGAGGATAAACGCGTTGATACGCTCATAATCACAGCGATCGTAGAGAATTTTATCAATCCCCATCGCGATCATCGCATCCATCAAGAATGCCCCTTTGAATTTGATTTTACTTGCATCAAATCCGAAATACGCGGCGAGATCTTTTTCATCTTCGTAGATGATTTTAAATCCGTTGGTCGGAGCGTCGGCGAACATTTTCGGCAAAAGTACGGCTTCACCCTCTTTCATCATCGAGAGAGGCCCCAGTTTTGCTTCGTAATAAGCTTCCATGCTTCCGTGCCAGCTGACATGATCAGGGGTTACGGGGAGGAGGGCATAGATGTTTGGGCGTGCCACATTATTGTAGTGCATACTAAATGAGCTGGTCTCTAAAATCCAAATTGGAGCTTCGGGTGACATATCCGCCAGAGGTGTTCCAATGTTACCGCCGCTAATCGAGCCTTTGTCAGCGAGGAGGTGTTCGACCATTTGAGTGGTGGTTGTTTTACCGTTCGTTCCGCTGATCCAGATCGAAAACGGCATTTGTGGGGCAAAAAAATCATACTCACTGATGAGGTGCTGTGCGTTTTGGATCAGCGGATGGCTTGGCGGGAAACCGGGTGAGGGGATCTCATGAGTAAAAAGGCGGGTATCGAACTCACTCACCGGTTTGAGAGCGTTGCCCTCTTCATCAACCGAAGCGTCGGTAAATTTGTCATCGAAAAAAGTACAAGGGCCAAAACGTTTGGCGATAGCACGGGTTGTTTTACCGTATCCGAAACAGGCGATATTTTGGTTTTTCATTAGCGAATCTTTAAAGTAATTAGGGCGAAAATATTGGAAAGAAGGGAGATGATCCAAAATCGGACGATGATTTTGTTCTCCGCCCACTGTTTCATCTCAAAATGGTGGTGGATGGGGGCCATCAAAAAGACCCTCTTTTTACGGAGTTTGTAGCTCCCCACTTGCAATATAACCGAGACCGTTTCGATCACGAAAATCAGACCGATAAGGATGAGGAGAATTTCACTTTTACCGATAATCGCCATATAAGCGATAAACGCTCCGAGGGTAAGTGAACCGCTGTCTCCCATAAACACTTGCGCCGGATGGCAGTTAAACCATAAAAAGCCCAAAAGCGATCCGATAAGGGCGGCGGCGATGATCACCACCTCTCCCGCAGGAATCTTGGGCATTAAGAGATAATGAGAGAGGGAAGCATTACCGACAATGTAAACAATCACACTTAGTGATAAGAGGGCAAAGATAGAGGGGACGGTGGCTAGCCCATCAAGTCCATCGGTAAGGTTGACGGCATTGGAGGTGGCAATCATCACCAAAACCCAAAATGCGACACTAAAGTATCCCATATCAAAAAGGCTTGATTTGATAAAGGGAACATAAAACCCGGTTTCGAGTTTGGCTACGTAGATTAAAAATAATCCTATAGCGATACCGAAAATAATTTGCAGTGTCAGTTTGGCACGGGCACTCAGCCCTGCGAGGTTATTAGCACCTCGAATTTTTCCCCAATCATCGGTAAAACCGATATAAGCATAGAAAACGAGGGTAAGCAGTCCCCCGATGACGAACGGATTCATAATGTTGACGGTTAGCAGGGAAGCGATAACGGTAGCGATGACAAAAACGATTCCTCCCATTGTGGGCGTTTTTGCTTTACCCTGATGGGCACTGACGTATTCGTTAATCGGTTGTACACGTGCGGAACGCTGTGCCCATGCGATAAAGCGGGGCATAAAAAAGAGGGTAAGCAAGAGACCGATGAAGAAAGCAACCCCTGCACGGACGGTAATGTATTGAAAAAGATTAATCCCGAGGGTCTGGTGAAACCAATATAACATTCTAGTAACTCTTTTATGATTAAATTTTAAAAGCAATGCAAAAGTGACATTTTAATATAATCCACCCAAAGTTTGATTAATCGAAGGAGCCAATTTGAGCAAAAAAACGGTTTTGGTCATTACTGACGGCATCGGCTACTCGCAAAAACGTGAATATAACGCTTTTCACGCTGCGCACAAACCGACATACGATCAACTGTTCCGTGATGTACCACATGCACTTATCGATACTTTTGGACTTAGTGTCGGTCTCCCCGAGGGGCAAATGGGCAATTCTGAGGTTGGACACATGTCCATCGGCAGTGGTCGGGTATTGTATCAAGATTTAGTCAAAATTTCGCTCGCACTCGAAGAGGGGACGTTTGAGGATAATAGTGTTTTTGCTTCATTACTAAAAACAAGCAAACGAATCCATTTGATTTCTTTGTTAAGTGATGGCGGTGTTCATTCCCATATCGATCATTTAATGGGAGTGATGGAGATCGCACATGAAGCGGGCAAGGAAGTTTGGCTCCATCTTATTAGTGACGGGAGAGATGTGGCGCCCACTTCGGCAAAACTCTTTTTACATACAGTAAACGCGCATGGCTATTCCAATGTGAAAATTGGTTCCATCGGCGGACGTTTTTTCGCTATGGATCGCGATAACCGCTGGGAACGTGTCCAAAGCGGGTATGAAGCTATTGTCAATGCAACTCCAAAAAGTGAACAAAGCGTTGCTGACTATATCGAAAACGCCTATGCCGCCGGTGAAACGGATGAGTTTATCACTCCGAGTGCTTTTGATGGATACGATGGATTCAAAGAAGGGGATGCAGTTTTAATGCTCAATTTCCGAAGTGACCGGATGCGTGAGCTGACAACGGCTGTGGGTGATCCCCATTTTAATGGATTTGCTCGGGAATTTGTACCAACCCATTTGGCGACGATGACACAGTACGACAAAAATTTCCCCTATCCGGTGTTGTTCCCTAAAGATGCACCGATCAATACGCTCGCCGAAGTGATCTCAAAGGCAGGATTACGACAGCTTCATACGGCTGAGACAGAGAAATACGCCCATGTTACCTTTTTCTTTAACGGCGGTATCGAAGAACCGTATGAAAATGAATCTCGGGTACTGATACCAAGCCCGCAGGTCAAAACCTA